>CALHAP010000055.1 GCA_937931795.1 uncultured Paracoccaceae bacterium | reverse complement strand
CGGTCTTGTTATGGATTGCGACACCACAGGGATCGAGCCGGACTTTGCATTGGTGAAGTTCAAGAAGCTCGCCGGTGGTGGGTACTTCAAGATCATCAACCAATCTGTGCCGGGTGCGCTGGCCGCATTGGGCTACGGGTCGGCGCATATCGAAGAGATCGTCAGCTACGCGGTGGGCCACGGCACCATCGGCAACGCGCCGGGGATCAACCACACTTCGCTAATCGGGCATGGCTTTGGTCAGACCGAGTTGGACAAGGTCGAAGCGGCCTTGCCAAGCGCGTTTGATATCCGGTTCGTGTTTAACCAGTGGACGCTCGGAGAGCAATTTTGCACACAAACGCTGGGTATTCCGGCGGCAAAACTCAATGATCCATCTTTTGACCTGCTGCGCCACCTTGGCTATGCCAAGGCTGATATTGATGCCGCCAACGACCATGTCTGCGGCACCATGACCCTCGAAGGCGCGCCGCATCTGTCGGAAGATCACTACCACATCTTCGATTGCGCGAACCCCTGCGGGAAGAAGGGTAAGCGCTTCCTCAGCGTGAATAGCCACATCACCATGATGGCTGCCGCGCAGTCATTCATTTCGGGTGCGATCTCGAAAACGATCAACATGCCCAATGACGCGACCATCGAGGATTGTCAGGCGGCCTATGAGTTGTCGCACCGCCTCGGGGTCAAAGCCAACGCGCTCTACCGTGACGGGTCAAAGTTGTCGCAGCCGCTTGCCGCCGCATTGATCGAGGATGACGACGACGCAGCTGACGTGTTGGAAACCGGCACGCCGCATGAGAAGGCGACAGTATTGGCCGAAAAGATCGTCGAGAAGATCATCGTCAAAGAGATCCGCTCGCGCGAGCGTGAAAAGATGCCGCAGCGCCGCAAAGGCTATACCCAAAAGGCCAGCGTCGGTGGTCATAAGGTCTACCTGCGGACGGGCGAATACGAGGACGGCCAGCTTGGCGAGATTTTTATCGACATGCACAAAGAGGGTGCAGGCTTTCGCGCAATGATGAACAACTTTGCCATCGCGGTGTCCGTGGGTCTGCAATACGGCGTGCCGCTGGAGGAATTTGTCGATGCTTTTACCTTCACCAAGTTCGAGCCTGCGGGCATGGTGCAGGGCAACGATAGCATCAAATCTGCGACCTCGATCCTCGACTATATCTTCCGCGAGTTGGCGGTGTCTTACCTAGACCGCACCGACCTCGCGCATGTAAAACCCGAGGGTGCATCGTTTGATGATCTGGGGCGTGGCGAGAAAGAGGGCACCCCAGACGTGCGCCACGCTGCAGATGCCGCGGCCTCCAAGTCATTGGAAGTGCTCAAGCAAATCAGCTCAACGGGCTACCTACGCAAGCGCGTCCCGCAAGACCTAGTGGTGTTGCAGGGCGGCATGGCCACAGGCACGGATGACGTCGCACTGCTTGACACTCTGGTGCCTGAAGTGACGACCACGACCGAGACATCGACCACTGCCGTCAGCACCGGCCTGACCTTGCGCGACAAAGCGAAGATGCAGGGCTACGAGGGCGATCCCTGCGGCGAATGCGGCAACTACACGCTGGTCCGCAACGGGACATGCATGAAATGCAACACCTGCGGGGGGACCTCTGGGTGTAGCTAATAAGATACCCCGAGCGGATGCGTTCGTTCAAATGGGGGATGCGGGTCGGGCCGCAGGTAAAAACAAATCGAGCGGTAAAAAGAGTGAGCCCGATCAGCAAAACTAACGGGGTCCCTTCGGGGGCCCCTTTTTTATGGCGCTTTTGCAGGCGGGCCTAGAACCCAAACAGCTGTTCTGGCGTCTGGGTCAGCACTTGGCGCGCTTGCGTCTCGGTGGCGATATCCAGAAACTGATTGAGCAGCACACCGGCGTCTGGCAGGGCGGCATCGGCCAGCATCAGATGTGGCCAGTCACTGCCCCAAAGACACCGCTCGGGGTTGGCATCAAGCAGATGTCGCAAAAACGGCGCCGCCGCATCATAGGGGGCCGCGCACATCCGGTAGGCGGCGGACAGTTTGATGTGGATATGTCCGTCTGCCAAAAGGCCGAGCAGCGTTTGAAAGCCGGTGTCTTGGACACCGCGCGCGAGGTCGGGCCAGCCGATATGATCGACCAACAGCGGGACGGGCAGGGCGCGGATATCGGCCTCTAGGTCGCGCATGTGCGCGTGACTGTGAAGCAGCATTTGCAGGTGCATACCCCGCGCGGCCAAACGCGGTGCCATGGCCCGCGCACCCTCCCATGACAGGATGCCGCCGTGCACATAATTGAGCCGCACACCCCGACAACCAGCCTCTGCCAAATCGTCGAGCGCAGCATCAGTGACATCATCGGGCACCAGACAGATTGAGCGCGCAGTGTCCGCCCCCCACGCGGCGCGCGCGGCCAGTGTTATGCTGTTATCCGGCCCGTAAAGAATAGAGTGAACAAAGACGATGCGCGCAAATCCAAGGTGGTCTTGGTGCGTTTTCAACCGCTTGAGCCATTGCGACATGCAGCCCTCTGCGGGGTCCTCAACCCGGCCAGACCACAGCGGAAAGGCCACGTCATGGCCCACCATATGCACATGCGCGTCGCAGGCATTGGCGGGCAATGTGACAGGTGGCGGTGTGGGAATGGCAAGGGGCGGCAGGGCTGCGGGGAATTTGTTTTTCATCCCGCACCCCCTAACAGAAAGCGCGCCCCACGATCAATGCGGCCCCGGTGCATCACACGAGGGCGAGATCGTCCCCGAGGGCGCCGAGCCAGATATCTTCGATCCGCAACGTGTCCCCATTGCCAAAATTGAAAATCACATCGTCGCCGGCCTGCTGGGCCATTGATAGGGCGTCGCTCACCGAGCGGAAGGAAAATCCATCGAGTTCGAGCGTGTCTACGTTGTCGCGGAAATCTTTGATCACGTCATGGTCGTCGGCGCGATTAAAATGAAAGGTATCAGCCCCGTCGCCACCCCAGAGGCGGTCATTTCCTGTGTTGCCTTCGAGGCGATCACTGCCTGCGCCACCTGCAATAATATCATTGCCGCCGCGCCCTTGGATCAGGTCATCTGCACCGTGTCCGCGCAGCGTGTTTGCGCCATTTGATCCATAGATAAAATCATCTGCGTGGTTCGATCCAGCCGCGTTTTCGATGCTGGTAAATGTATCGTCACGCGCCGCGCCAAAGGTGCGACCAGTGCCGAGGTCGATGCCCACGCCCGTCGCGCTGTCGTAGTAGCTCATCATATCGGTGCCGCTGCCCCCGTTGACGCTGTCACTGCCGCCAAGCAGCCTGATGACGTCATTACCTGCCCCGGCCATCGCCGTGTCATCGCCGCGGCCCAAGAAGATTTTGTCGTTACCTGCACCGGAATAAACCACGTCGTCGCCATTACGTGCTCGGATGAAATCTGCATTGTCGCCGCCACGCAAAACGTCGTCCCGCAAGGACCCGATTTGCTTAGTAAACGTAGTTTGCAATGTGGAAGCGATCTCATTGCGCGCAAAATCTGTGGATGGGGCGTGGTCGAGGTCGGGGGTGCCGCCGGTGGCCGCAAAGTTTTGGGTGATCATCACGCTGTCATATTTCCGCCCGTCTGACGTTGTGAAGTCTCCAATCTCCAGTCCGATGCCGATGTAGTCGAGGTCGGGGTTAAGGATATTGGCGCGGTGGCCGGGGCTGTCCATCAGGCGTTGGTGAATATCGCGCACATCGTCTTCCAACCCGCTCGCGCCGCGCACAGATTGCCATGCGACGTTTTCGGCGGTCCGCCATGATCCAGTGAAATCAAAATCTGCGGCCTGCATACGTTCAGTTGCGCTGCTCCCCCCACGTCCGGTGTGCGCAAATACGTCTGCATCAAGCATCCATTGAGAATGATCCGCAGCCGATTGGTTCAGGTTTACTTCCAATTTCAGGGCGTCCATGCCGCGCGATGTTCGTTCTTGGTTCACCAGCGTGAGCATATAGCGTTCTAGCGCGGTCGCATTCTGCATGACATATCATCCCTGTTTTGAAGTCCCATCCCGACGAAGGATTTGGTGACGTCAAAATATGAACGCGGATAGCCATTGTTGATGATACCACTATCAATAGGCAGAGACTTGCCGAACCCACCTACATTTTGTGGCGAAAATGCGATGGTTTGACGAAAATTAGACAAGTTTATGTCAATTTAGCGGCGCTGGGTCTCAAAAATCAACTGTGTATACACCTGAAAAGTAACACAAAACCGCTAGCCCGCCCAAGGTCCGTGATGATTCTGTCCTGCACGGTCCCGGCGCTCAAAACCGTGCCGTCCAAAGTAATCCCGCTGCCCTTGGATCATATCCGCTGTGCCGCGCCCGGTGCGCATCATGTCAAAATACGACAGCCCGCCCGACAGCGCGGGTGTCGGCAGCCCATGTAGCGCTGATTGGGCGACGACTGCGCGTAAGGCAGCGTGGCTCGACTTCAGGTGGTCTGAAAATTTGGGCGCGAACATCAGGTTGCTGTCGCTGTCACTGCCAAGCGCACTGGCCATATCGTCGAGCATGGCAGAGCGGATGATGCAGCCTGCGCGCCAGACTTTGGCGATTTCGGGCAGGGGCAAGGCCCAGTCAAAGCTATCGCTGGCGGCGGTGATCATCGCAAAGCCCTGCGCATAGCAGGTGATCTTGCCTGCGATCAGCGCGTGTTCCAG
>CALHAP010000054.1 GCA_937931795.1 uncultured Paracoccaceae bacterium | reverse complement strand
CGGGAAACAGGCCTGCGAAAGTCGCGACAACGCTGTCCTCGGTATAGCCCCCGACGCCCGGTTTATCCGCCGTCCCGGTCTTGCCGCCTACCGCATAACCTTCGACGTCGCCCAAAGACGCGGTTCCGCGTTGCACCACGGCGCGCAACATCGCGCGGGCCTGCATCGAGACCGTTTCGCGCACCACGCGAGGGCCCGGTGCGGGATCAGTTTGACGCAAAATCGTCGGTTCGACCCGTAATCCGCCATTTAAAACAGAGGCATAACCAGCCGCCAAATGCAGCGGTGAGACGGACAGGCCGTGCCCATATGAAATCGTCATCGTCGAAATTTCAGACCAGTTCTGCGGCAATATTGGGCGCGATGTGCTGGCCTCGACCATCTCGACCGGGGGGATCGTGAGCAGGCCAAGCTGGCCAAGAAAGCCCTCTTGCGCCTCGGCCCCAATCATCTGCGCGATGCGCGCGGTGCCAACGTTTGACGAATAGGTAATCACATCTGCGACGCTCAGCAGGTCGCCGTGGTCGCTGAAATCTTCGATCTCAAACCGCCCCCATTGCAACGGGCCCTCGATGTCGATGATCGTATGCGGTTGCACCAAATGCATCTCTAACGCCTGCGCAACCGTGAAGATTTTGAACACGGATCCCAGCTCATACACGCCCTGCAACGCCCTGTTAAACAAGGGGCTGTCAGCAGGATCACCTGACTGCGGGGCATTCGGGGGGTCGTTGGGGTCAAAGTCGGGCAGACTGGCCATAGCGATAATTTCGCCCGTATGAATGTCCATCAAGACCCCGGCAGCACCGCGCGCATTCATGCGGGTCATACCGTTGTGCAGGACCTCTTCCATCGTGCTTTGGACCGTCAGATCGAGCGACAGGGCGACGGGATTGTCGCTCTGCAACGGATCCCGCAGGCGGTCATCCAAAAACAGCTCAATGCCGGCCACGCCGACGATCTCAGCAGAATTAACCGCCTGCCGCCCAAAGCGCGCGCCCCCCAAAATATGCGCGGCAATCGCACCGTTTGGATAGAGGCGCATCTCACGCGGACCAAACAGCAGCCCCGGCTCGCCAATATCATGCACCGCTTGCATTTGCTCCGGGCTGATCTGGCGCCGCACCCACAAGAAATGCTGCGGGCCGGTGAAATCCTCAACCAACTCGCGGTAATCCATTTGCGGAAAAATCTCGACCAATCCCGCGGCCGCAGCCAGTGGATCAATCATATTGCGCGTTTCAGCATACAGGGCATGCGTGTCAAAATTCGTCGCCAAAATACGCCCGTTTCGATCAACGATATCGCCCCGTTGACCAACAATTGGGCTGCCCTGCGCCACAGCAATCGGTTCTGCGACCTCGGTATTTGCCAGAACAGACATCCGCACACCGACAGTTCCAAACGCAAGGAAAAACAAAATGCCAAGGATCAGCAGACGTCCTTCGGCCCGGCTGCGTGACTTATCTCGCATCGCCTCGTGACGCTGCCGGATGTTTTCGCGCTCGATCTCTTTGGGGTTCTCGCCCTGATCGCGCGCCTTGAGAATACGGGCAAGCGGGCGCAGCGGTTCGCGCAAAGTGGGGATCATAATGGATCCTCGCCCGTGGCCGGTGCCTCCATCGCGGCGGTTGACACATCGACCGGGTCGGTCAGCGTGTCGAGCGACATGACATCAGGCAAGGGAAAGCTGATCAGTTTCACGTCCGAAAATGCCCCCGGTTCTAGGGGAAACAGGCCCAATCGGTCGAAATTGATATTCACCAAATCACGCAGGCGATCGGGGCGGTTAAGGTACGCCCATTCAGCCTGCAACATATTGAGCCGCCGGTGCGACGCACCGATTTCGGCGTTCAACCCGCGCAACTCGCGCAGCGCCGTTTGCGTCTTGAAATTCTCTTGATAGGCCCAAAAGCCCAAAGCCATCACGGCCAACGCCGCCAAAACGTGCAATACGCCTCGCATCACCTGTACCACCCTACATACGGGGCATGCCCAGTTCGCCTGGATCAATTATGCCCGCTGCTGCCTCTGTCCGCCGCGCCACACGTAACCGTGCAGACCTTGATCGCGGGTTAAGAGCCACTTCGTCCTCATCTGCGCTTATAGGCTTTTTCGACGGCAGCGAAAAGACCGGATCGTCCTGTTTTTCAAGGGGCGCATACCGATTTGCGTTACCCCCACCGCCCGAGCGCAACTGCATGAACCGCTTGACCATCCGGTCCTCGACCGAGTGGAATGTGACGACAGCGAGCAAGCCACCGGGTTTGAGCGCACGTTCAGAGGCTGCAAGTGCCTGATACAACTCGCCATATTCATCGTTGACGGCGATACGCAGCGCTTGGAAACTGCGTGTGGCAGGGTGGCTTTGGCCGAATTTCTGACGCGGCAGGCACTTCATCACGATCTCGGCCAGTTGCAGCGTCGTTGTCACCGGACGGGCCGCGACAATGGCGCGCGCGATCCGGCGGGACGCACGTTCTTCGCCGTAGAGGTAGAGGATATTGGCGATATGCGCTTCGTCCGCCGAATTCACGATGTCCGCTGCTGTCGGCCCGTCTTGCCCCATGCGCATGTCGAGGGGGCCGTCTTTTTGGAACGAAAACCCGCGCTCGGCCGTGTCGATCTGCATGGACGAGACACCCAAATCGAGCGTGATCCCGTCGAGCGGCACATCGGCCAGATCATCGAGCGTCGAGAACTGCCCCTGCCGCAAGTCGAGCCTGTCGCCGTAGTCGCCCGCCCACGCCTGCGCCATCTCAAACACCACGGGATCACGATCCACGCCGATCACACGACCCGCACCTGCGTCGAGCAGGCCACGCGTGTAACCGCCGTTGCCGAATGTGCCGTCGAGCCAAACGCCGGAAATCGGGGCGCATGCCTTCAGAAGCGGTTGAAGTAGAACGGGAATATGGGGATCGGCGTCAGACATCGCGCACCTCGCAGCGTGGGTTTACACGCCCGGAACAGGTGCGGGCGGGATCAGGCTGAGAGGATCGACGCCTTGCGCGTTCTCGGCCAACCACTGCGCTGTATCATCTGTGACATGGGCGTCAAAGTCGGATGCTTTCCAAACCTCGAAATAGGGCCCAAGACCCATCAAAGTGATCTCGCCTTCAACCAGCCCCAGCTTTTCGCGGCGCTTGATCGGCATCACGAGGCGGCCGTCTTTGTCGACGCTCAGCTCTTCGGATTGGCCTAGATACAGGCGGTTCAGGCGGATTTGCAGCTCGGAGCCTTCGGGGAGCGTTGCAATGCGGGCGGCGATCTTGTTGAGCGCGTTGACGCTATAGACCCGCAGGTTTTGTGTCAGATGCGCGCCGTAGTTGATGTAGAGCTTGACGGGCAGGCCGTCGGCCCAATCGGGATCGTTCGCTTCGAGCACACGCCGAAAACTGGCGGGGACGGACATTCTGCCCTTCCCGTCCACTTTTTGTGTGAACTCTCCTGTGAAGCTCTGGAGCATCGCCCCGCGATCCCGTTCTTCCCCCCGTCTGGTGTGTCTGCGGGCGTTAACGTACCCTTAAAAATGAAAACGGCGGATCGTGCTGCTGCCACTGCACGATCCGCCGCCTGTCCCGTTTCCGGGGTAGGTCCGACTGCGCGCGCCACCTGGGGGGATGTCTGCTCGCTCGCGCGCCGGATCTCATTGTAAGAAGACGACAGAAAGGAGAGGCCTGTATGAAACCTGCGTTTGCTACCGTCGATCTTGTTGCCGACTGATGCTGTATTGTTGTCCACCGTCTTCTTGGGAATATGTTTGCCATGGGAAACGATGGGACGCAATGGTTTTATATGGGAATTGATGGATTTGGCAAAAACATCACAGGTCAAAAGTAAATTTCAAAGCCGCGATTTTTCCTATTTGACCCACTTCTTAGCGGCGCACTTTTGCAAACACCGCTAAATGTTGTGTCGCCTTGCGGTCGGACAATCAAATCGAAACTGACCAAAATGAACGAAGTTTTTTCCCGTGAAATCCCAACAGGCCACTGCAAACCACGCTCCACCCGTTCATTCCCAGAATAAACCAAAGATCAAACGAATCTGCGCGCCCCCGCCCCAGACCGTCCCAAAGCGTCAGAAAAACAGCGGTTCAGCAGCTATTTGCCCGCAAATCGCAGCCTTCAGCGCTCTTGTCGCCCGTTTTTCCTTATTTCAATGATTTGATCATCACATGGCCTGCGACCAGACCCAGATCGGGGTGATCAAAAACGTCTGGCACCGTGCCCGCGATATCAAACCCCAAACGCTGCCAAAGCCGAACCGCCTGCGCGTTGCTCTCCAACACCATATTGAATTGCATCGCGGTAAACCCCAGCGCGCGTGCGTGATCCTGCGACGCACGGCACAGGGTTTCGGCCACGCCCTGCCCGCGTGCAGCCGCGTCTACTATATACCCGCAGTTGCACACATGCGCGCCGCCGCCGCTGGCGTTGGGTTTGATGTAGCAGGTGCCGAGGATAACGCCGTCACGCTCGGCCACCAGACACATCGCGGGGCTGTCCAGCCACATGTAGCGTGCGTCCGTTTGTGAGATATCGCGCGCCACGGCGTAGGTTGTGCCCGCGCCGAACACGGGTTGCACCATCGCCCAGATGGCGGGCCAATCATCTGCCTGCGCCTGCCGGATCTGCATCTCAGCCCATACCGCCTGCAATCAGGTTGCGCGCAATTTGGCGATAACTGTTGGCCATCGGGCCGTCGCCCGTGGCAATCGGCGCGCCGCCATCGCCCGCCATACGGGTGTCGAGATCAATCGGCAGCGCGCCTAGGAACGGTGCACCCAGCGTTTCCGCCTCGGCCTTGACGCCGCCATGGCCAAACAGATGCGCCTCGTGCCCGCAGTTGGGACATATATAAAGAGACATGTTTTCGATGAGGCCCAGAACCGGGGTGCCCAGCGTCTTGAACATATCGAGCGCCTTGCGCGCGTCGAGCAGGGCGACGTCTTGTGGGGTGCTGACGACGATCGCGCCAGTCAGCTGGGTTTTCTGGCAAAGCGTCAATTGCACATCACCGGTGCCGGGCGGCAGGTCGACGATCAACACATCGAGATCGCCCCATTCCACCTGCCCCAACATCTGCTGGAGCGCGCCCATCAACATCGG
>CALHAP010000053.1 GCA_937931795.1 uncultured Paracoccaceae bacterium | reverse complement strand
TCGGCCAATACGCCAACCTCTACATCAATACCCGCAACCCGCAGTCGGGCGATACCCTGACCTGCAACACGGGTGTCAGGGTCCGAACAGGCCACGACCACACGGGCCACACCAGCAGAGATCAACGCATCAGCACAGGGCGGAGTGTGTCCATGATGGGCGCAAGGCTCTAGGGTCACATAGGCCGTAGCACCACGCGCCGCTGCCCCCGCTTGCGCCAAAGCGACCGTCTCAGCATGGGGCCTGCCACCATCAGCGGTGCGCCCGCGCGCGATGACACGTCCCTCTTTAACGATCACACAACCAACAGCCGGGTTGGGCCAAACACGGCCCAGACCACGCCGCCCAAGCGATAGGGCCAGCGCCATCCACCGCTCATCACTCTCACGGGTCACTTTTCGTCTTCGGGTTTCACGTCTGGGCGCATTTCATCCATGAACTTTTCAAAGTCATCAGCGGCTTGGAAGTTCTTGTAAACACTGGCAAACCGCACGTAGGCGACGGTATCAATCCGCGCGAGGCTCTCCATAACAATGTCGCCGATGATCTTGGACTGAATGTCCGTCTCGCCCATGCTCTCTAGACGGCGGATGATGCCACTGATCATTTGATCCATGCGTTCAGGCTCGACGGGGCGCTTTTGCAGGGCGATCCGAATGGCGCGCTCTAGCTTGTCACGATCAAAATCTTCGCGGCGGCCATTGGATTTGATCACCACCAAATCGCGCAACTGCACACGCTCATAGGTGGTGAAACGACCGCCACAGGCCGGGCAAAAACGACGACGGCGAATGGCAACATGGTCCTCAGCCGGACGGCTGTCTTTTACTTGGGTATCAACATTTCCGCAAAAGGGGCAGCGCATAACCGACCTCATCTCTGTCTATTGGGCTTTGGCATAGGTTATCCACAGGTTGTGCGCATAAGGCCACAGCCATAGATGAACTTCGCCCCATGACCCCCACTGCTGGGGAGTAAAGGCCACAGTTTTCGCCTAACCCCCGCTCGACCAACCCCGACCACGCGGTGTTTCGACATATTCAGGCCAGCTAAATCCGATCGGCGGCGGGTAATCACACAGCGGCGGTATAGCCCCCGCGTCCCGTCTGCGTTCAAACTCTGCCCACGCCTGATCGCGCGCATCGGCGTCTTCCAGCACGCGCAGGGCTGACAGGGCCAGCACCTTGGCCGCAGTTTGAACGGTCGGGTCAATCGTGGCTGGGATGCCCCCCAGCGCATTCATCGCCCACGGCGGGTATGGACCGCCCGCCAAGGCGGGCCGTGCGATGTAAAACCGCGCCGTCGGACAATGCCATGTCATATCCGTATAATCATCCGAAGTGCTGTTGGTCTGGCTCGGGGGCAAATCCCGGCGTAAGGTTGCTTCTGCCTCTTGCGGATTGATCAAGCTCTCACAGGCCGCGAGCAACGGATCATCCAACGTCACATCACAAGCCTGCGCCACCGCCCGCATCACATCGCGCGCCTCTGCGTCCCATTTCGGTGCGCCGACCTGCTGCAACGCATCCCAAACGACCTCGGCCATCTTATGATTTGTGAGACCGGGACGGGATTTAGACACCCAATGGCGCTCCCATCTGCATCCTGTCATCGCGGCAACCGCATCCGCATTTCGGTCCAAAGCGGCGGTGACAGCTTCGGCCATCTCCACGGTCGGGACACGGATCATATATTGCAAATCGCCTTGCAGCGCGGGCAGATTATCCGCCGTCGCTTGCCCTGTTGAGAGGATTGCCTCTGATATCGACCAGCCGCCCTGATGCGGCAACATCGCGTCGCGCAAGGTCCGGCCCGCCTGATACATCGCCACCAACGCATCATTGGCGCCGGGGGCGCGAATGTCAGAATGGCTCTGCGGGATCGGGGCGCCGTCTGATGCCCCCCATGTTTGCGGCGCATCACAGATAAACCGGTAAATCATCGCATAGGCAGCACCGCACTGCGTGTCCCAGCGCACGGTATTGCACAGCGGCTGCATGTAAAACGGATGAAACGATAACATCGCAGCCAGCCCGTCGTAGTAGCCCGCCGCGGCATGAATAGGCTTGGAGCCCCGCAGCTTTTCCGCAGGCTCGCCGGTAAAGCGCAGACCGCCTTTGATGTTGTGCGTCTCCATCGCAGCCTTAGTCGCGAAAAGCCCGCCAAGCGCCCCAATCCCAAGCGCCGAATGCGGGTCGGTATGTCCAGCGGCGAGCGGTGTCATGCCATCGCGTGGAGATTTGTAGGGTACGGCGGCCTGACAGTTCCCCGGCACAGCGTCATATTCCGCATACATGCCAACAACCGGCCCGTCGCCATTGTGCCATTCCGCGCAAAAGGCGGTTGGCATACCCGCAGAGCCCTCTTCAACCGTGAACCCTTCGGCGCGCAACCGGGCGACGTACCATGCAGCCGAGCGGTATTCGCGCCACGCGGGTTCTGCAAAATCAAAAATTGTCGCGCAATCGGCACTCAGCTGCGGGGCTATTTGGTCAACATATGCGAGGGCGGTGGTCTGGCTGGTTGTCATGCCCACATCACGCCCGCGATCAGCTTTTGTGTCAACCGATCATCTGGGGGGATGCGGCAGCACGTGGGTGTATTAGTTAGAAACGCAGGCCAGTTGCGCGATCTCGCCTTGGGACAATGGCCGCTGCGTCGAGGCGGCGAGCATCGCCAAGATATCAACGCCACACGCGTCGCCAGCTTCAGGCGTGTCGATCAAAGCAGATTGCGGCAGCGACACAACCGTCGGGCGGGGAAAATCGAGGTCATCCACAACGCCATAAGCGTGCGCAGGCGGGGCAATTGTCAGGGTCAGAGCGGTCAGTGCGAAGGTCATTTTGAGTGAGGTCATAATATCAATCCTTGTGGGTTGATGATGAAATGGCGCGATGACGCGACGCTTTCAAGCCTGTGTCGCACGGCCTCACGGCGATGTAACCAGAAGGGCAAACCTCGCGATATTTGTTACAACATCGGTGTGTCAGCGCAGGATCAGCGTGTGTTATTGCGCGCACGCAACGAAAAACGCCCCAAACCAGAGGTCTGAGGCGTTCGATATTTACGAAGTGACAGCCGCTTTACTGATCCAAGAACGACCGCAATTTACGGCTGCGGCTCGGGTGCTTGAGCTTACGCAGCGCTTTGGCTTCAATCTGACGGATACGCTCACGGGTCACGCTAAACTGCTGGCCCACTTCCTCTAGGGTGTGGTCGGTGTTCATGCCAATCCCAAACCGCATCCGCAGCACGCGCTCTTCACGCGGGGTGAGGCTGGCCAAAACGCGGGTCGTGGTTTCCTTAAGGTTTTCCTGAATAGCAGAGTCCAGCGGAAGAATGGCGTTCTTGTCCTCGATGAAATCACCAAGCTGGCTGTCTTCCTCGTCACCGATTGGCGTCTCTAGCGAGATCGGCTCCTTGGCGATCTTCATCACCTTGCGCACTTTCTCCAGCGGCATTTGCAGCTTTTCTGCCAATTCTTCCGGCGTGGGTTCGCGGCCGATCTCATGCAGCATCTGGCGCCCGGTGCGGACCAGCTTGTTGATAGTCTCGATCATATGGACCGGAATACGGATCGTGCGGGCTTGGTCAGCAATCGAGCGGGTGATCGCCTGACGGATCCACCACGTCGCGTAGGTGCTGAATTTGTAGCCGCGACGGTACTCAAACTTATCGACCGCTTTCATCAGGCCAATGTTACCTTCTTGAATAAGATCAAGGAATTGCAGGCCTCTGTTCGTGTACTTTTTGGCAATCGAAATCACCAGACGTAGGTTCGCCTCGACCATTTCCTTCTTGGCAGAGCGGGCTTCTTTTTCACCCTTTTGAACCTGCTGCACGATGCGGCGGAATTCGTTGATATCGACGCCGACATACTGACCAACTTGGGCCATCTCAGAGCGCAGGTCTTCGATCTTACCGGTTGAACGCTCAAGCAACGCCTGCCAACCGCGACCAGCCTTTTGACCCATCTCTTCGAGCCACGTCGGGTCCAATTCACGACCGCGATATTCGTCGATAAATTCGCGGCGGTTGATCCGGGCTTGGTCAGCCAGTTTGACCATAGCGCTGTCAATCGACATGATTTTGCGGTTGATCCCATAAAGCTGGTCGATCAGCGCCTCGATCCGGTTATTGTGCAGGTGCAGTGATACAACCATCTGGACGATCTGCGAGCGCAGCGTCTGGTAGGTGCCCTCGGCTTTGTCCGAAAACGAGCTGTCCTCGTTCAACGTCGCCGACATCCGCGCGTCCTGCATTTCGGACAATTCGGCGAAATCATGCGCGATGACTTCGAGCGTTTCCAACACGCGCGGTTTGAGGGCGGCTTCCATGGCGGCGAGGCTCATGTTGGCCTGCTCGTCTTCATCGTCGTCATCGTCCGCCTCGATGGGGTTGCCATCGGCGTCTAATTCTTGGGCCGCTTCGGCCTTGGGGGCGTCACCAGCGGCGGCGGGGGCGACCACGGTTTCTTCTTCGCCGTCTTCGCCCATTTGATTGCCGAAGGTGGCTTCTAGGTCGATGACGTCGCGCAGCAGAATGTCTTCTGACAACAATTCGTCGCGCCAAATGGTAATCGCTTGGAAGGTCAGCGGGCTCTCGCAGAGCCCCAAAATCATCGTGTTGCGGCCAGCCTCGATGCGTTTGGCAATCGCGATCTCGCCTTCACGGGACAACAGTTCGACGCTGCCCATTTCGCGCAGATACATGCGCACGGGGTCGTCTGTGCGGTCCAGCTTTTCGCCATCACCAGATGAGACAGCCACATCGCGCGCGCCAGAGACGGTCGCGACTTCACGGCTTTTGCCGTCGTCTTCGACCTCTTCGCTTTCCTCTTCCTCGGTCACCTGAATGCCCATCTCAGAGAGCATCGACATCACGTCTTCGATCTGGTCCGACGACACCTGATCCGGCGGCAGCACGTTGTTGAGCTGATCGTAGGTTATGTACCCGCGCTCGCGTGCCTCGGCGATCATCTTTTTGACCGCTGCTTGGCTCATGTCGAGCGAGTGGGCGCTGTCGGCATCCTGATCTTTTGATCGGTCGTCGGTGTCCTTAGCGGCCATGAGGGCTCCTAAATTTAATAGCAGAGAGGCTTCGTTGCCAAAGTGTTAACGAAACAACCGTTGATTCGGGTGATTCGCAAGCGCGAATCGGCTTATTTGACTGTAGTGTTGCGCAGCAGGCCTTACCTGATTCTAAGAGGTAGGGCCATTCTCGCTTTTTCCAAAGTTTATCCCATCGAGCAGCGACGAAAATGCATCTTTCTCATCGCGCCGCACCTTGGCGCCGTTGTCTCCTGTGGCATATTCGGTCCGGTCCTCGGTGTCGCCGCGCGCTGCGCGGTCTAATGCGGCATTGCCGTCGTTCAGGCGGTGGGTCAGCCGTTCATCCTCGGCCAATGAAATATCTTGGATCGCCTCGCTCAGTTCCCGCGCATGCCCACGCCGCGCATTCAGACGCGCAAAGGCCTCGGTCAGGCAGAGGCGCGCCACATCTGTATCGCCCGGTCGCATAACAGCGGGCACGATTTGCACGTGGCGTTCGGCGAATAGGTTTTCAAGAGCAGGCGCACCAACGCGGTCCGCCACTTGCGCGCGCATGTCGCCAGCCACATCACATGCCAAAATCGCGTCACGCAGGATTGTGTGTTCTAAATCAATGCACTCCATCCCCTCAACCTGAAATTCAAACGCGGCGATTTGCTCTGGATTGGTGATCAAAATCGCCAGCACCGCCATCTCGCGCAGCCGCTCTTCGGCACTGTCAGGGCCACCTGCGATTGGGCTCGCCTTGCTGCCCAGCGTCACCCCCAGCGCCTGCCCGTAGGGCGCAGGCCCGCCTTTTCGCCACGGCGCGCGCTTTGCCGCAGCCCCTTTGCGCGGATTGAACAATTGCCACCGCAGGTCTTTCAGCTCTTGGTCATAATGCCCGCGCAGCGTTGGATCAGCGATCTTCGCGGTCGCTTCGCGCAGGGATTTCTCCAAACCTGCTTTGCGTTCCGGGCTGTCAAAAACACGCCCCTCCGTCTCGCGCTGCCACAGCAGTCGTACCAATGGCACAGCTTGCTCGATCACCTGCGACATTGCGTCACGCCCCTGCGCTTGGATCAAATCGTCGGGATCCATACCGCTCGGCATCATCGCAAACCGCAGCGATTTACCCGCCTCCAGCAACGGCAGCGCCAGATCAATCAGCCGCATCGCCGCGCGCACCCCCGCCTTATCGCCATCGAGGGCGATCACAGGCTCGGGCGACATGCGCCACATCAGCGCCAGTTGGTCCTCGGTGATGGCCGTCCCAAGCGGGGCCACCGTCGCGCCAAAGCCCGCCTCAACCAGCGCGATCGTGTCCATGTACCCCTCGGACACCACCAGCGTCGTGCCCTTGCCCGCCGCCTCGCGGGCAGGTTTGTGGTTGTAGAGCGACCGGCCTTTGTCGAACAACGTCGTCTCGGGCGAGTTCAGATACTTCGCGCGCGCATTGGGGTCCATCGCCCGCCCGCCAAGCGCTATGGCCCGCCCCCGCGCGTCGCGAATGGGAAAGATAATCCGCCCGCGAAACCTGTCATAAGGCGCGCCGCCATTGTCGGGCACCGCCGCCAAGCCGCAATCGATCACCTGCTCAGGCCGCACGCCCTTGCCCGTCAGCGCGGAAAACACACCCTGCCGCTGATCTGGGGCAAATCCGATGTCCCAGCGGGCCTGCGCCGCCTCATCGAGGCCCCGCTTGGCCAGATAATCCCGCGCCTCGGCCGCCGCCCCCGAGCGCAATTGCATCCGGAACCACTGCACCGCCTGCTCCATCACGTCGGTCAGTTCCTGACGGTGATCTGCTTTTTCCTGCGCTTGCGGATCACGCTCCGGCATCGGCAGTCCGGCTTCCCGCGCGAGGATTTCGACCGCCTCCATAAAACTCACGTTCTCGGTTTCGCGCACAAAGGTGATCGCATCGCCTTTGGCGTGACAGCCGAAGCAATAGTAAAACCCCTTGGCATCCTCGACGTGAAAACTGGCGGTCTTTTCCTGATGGAACGGGCACGGCGCCCAGAGATCCCCCTTGCCGGGATTGGATTTCCGGTTGTCCCACATGACCTTACGCCCGACGACCTGTCCAATCGACAGGCGGGCGCGCAGTTCATCAAGGAATCCGGGTGGCAGGCTCATACCTTCTATATCGGGTCGCAGGCCCCGAGAGTCGAGGTCAGCCCCGGCGTTTGCCCGCGAAAAAATCGCGCAAGAGGCGGGCCGAGGCATCCTCACCAATCCCGTCATAGACCTCTGGCGCATGGTGGCATTGCGGATGGCTGAACACACGCGGCCCCTGCCCGACGCCGCCGGATTTGGGATCACTCGCCCCATAGTACAGCCGCGCAATCCGCGCGTTCGAGATGGCGGCGGCACACATCGGGCATGGCTCCAGCGTCACATAGAGATCGCACCCGCTCAGGCGTTCGGACCCCAGTGCTGCACAAGCAGCGCGGATCACCAGCACCTCGGCATGGGCCGTGGGATCAGACAACGCGCGCGTGCGATTTCCATCTTTGGCAATTATCTTCCCCTCGGGCGACACCACCACAGCGCCCACAGGCACCTCGCCCCGCGCCGCAGCGGCGCGGGCTTCATCTAGGGCAATATCCATATAGGACCGAAAACTCATGCGCGCCTTGTGCCATAGGCGCGGCCCCTTTGACCATATGATTGCACTTTGCAGCCGGGCGGCGTAGCCCCGCGTTATGACAGAGACAACACCCCCACCCGGCGACCGCATTGCAAAGACCCTCAGCCGCGCAGGCATAGCCTCGCGCCGTGAAGCCGAACGCATGATCGCCGAGGGCCGCGTGATGGTGAACGGCAAGGTGATCGACAGCCCCGCGCTGAACGTCACTGCGGCAGACAAGATCGTGGTGGATGGCAAGGCGGTGGGCACGCCCGACGCGCCGCGCCTCTGGCTCTATCATAAACCCGCAGGCCTGATCACCACCGACAACGACGAAGAAGGCCGCGAGACGATCTACGACGGCCTGCCGCCCGAAATGCCGCGCGTGATGAGCGTCGGCAGGCTCGATCTCAACTCCGAAGGGCTGCTTATCCTGACCAACGACGGCGGCGTGAAACGGATGATGGAGCTGCCCACGACCGGCTGGCTGCGCCGCTACCGCGTGCGGATCAACGGCTCGGTGTCAGAGGCGAAGCTGGACCAATTGCGCGAAGGGATCAGCGTCGACGGCATCCACTACCTACCGATGGACGCCACGTTTGATCGTCAGCAAGGGGCGAACGCCTGGCTGACGATTGCAATCCGCGAGGGTAAAAACCGCGAGATCCGCCGCACGATGCAGGCGCTGGGGGTCAAGGTAAACCGCCTGATCCGGGTCAGCTACGGGCCGTTCCAGCTGGGAAATCTGGCAGCGGGCGAGGTCGAAGAAGTGCGCCAAAAGGTGGTCAAAGACCAGTTGGGCCTGCACACAGACCCGCAACCCAAACGCACGCGCAAACCGGGTGGCAAACCCGGTGGCAAACCAAGGTTCACAGGGCCGACAAAGTCACCTGCTGCCAATCGCACGGCGCGCAAAAAGCCCAGATGATATAACCAGCGGCGCAATTTACAGGCACTTTCCCCCTTTCGGCCCCTCTTGTGTTGCGTCAAACTGCGGCAAAACGCCGGTGCGCGCGACCAAGGGACAGATACATGACCGAACTTCTCACTATCGAAAATGCAACCAACCTCATCATGCTGTGCTTTTTGCAGGCGGTTTTGGGCTTTGATAACCTATTGTTTATCTCAATCGAGAGCCAACGCGCGCCTGTCGCCCAGCAAAAATCGGTGCGCCAGTGGGGCATCATGCTCGCGGTGGCGCTGCGGGTCGTGCTGCTGTTCACAATGATTCAACTGATCGCGATGCTCAACGCGCCGTTCTATATCTTTGACATTCCGGGATATCTGGAAGGCGGGATAAACTTTGCCACCTGTGTGTTTATCGTCGGTGGTGCCTTCATCATGTACACCGCGATCAAGGAAATCCGGCACATGCTGTCGATCCACGAGCTGGGGCATGACGTGGAAGGAAAATCGGGCAAGTCTGCAACGCAAGTCATTGTGATCATTGTGATTATGAACCTGATCTTCTCGTTCGATTCCGTCCTGTCAGCGCTCGCGATTACCGATGTGTTCCCTGTGCTGGCCACCGCGATCATCCTATCTGGCGTTGCTATGCTGGTGCTGGCCGACAGCGTGACCGAGTTTTTGAAGAAGAACCGCATGTACGAGGTTTTGGGCTTGTTCATCCTGCTCATCGTAGGCGTGGTCTTGCTCGGTGAAGCAGGCCAAGCGGCGGTTCACGGCGCAGAAGCCAGCGGCATGTCGCATGACGCGGCCAAGGACCTGGCGCTGAAAATCTTTGGCTACGAAGTCATCCCGATGTCGAAATCGACCTTCTACTTCTCGGTCGTGGTGCTGGTTATCGTTGAAGTGATCCAGTCACGCTACAGCCGCAAACTGAACGCCGAACGCGAAGCGCTGCAAAAGCATAGCTGAATGTGCCCCGCGCGGGCTGCGCTTGTGGCCCGCGCGTTAACTCTTATGTTACGCTCATCAATACCGGGAACGAATACCAGATGGGCAGACTGATCCTACTGGCGATTGTGATCGGGATCGTCGTTTTGGCGATCACTTCGGTCATGGTCGCGATCAACCGGCTGACCACCCCGCAACGCTCACTGACCACGAGGTCCGACGCTATGCCTAAATCCTTTCGCACCGTTTCATATGTGATGCTGATCTTGCTATTGCTGGGTCTGTCCACCGGTCTGATCGGGGGGCTATAAGTCATGGCCAAGCAATTTGGCGGCAAATACAGTCCCAACGGGGCCACCCCCCAAGAGCAAGCCATCGTCGAGGATCGCGCTGTCACGCGCGCCGTGGACGGGGCAGGCAATCGGGCGACGTGGTTGTTTATTCCTGCGATCTTGCTGGTTTTTACCTCTCTAAACGAAGGGGCTGCGACGTTGCTAGTGGCTCTGGCGGGCGGTGCTATTTTGGCGCTGGCCGCGTGGATGCTGCGCGAAGGATTGCGCGCCGAGGCCGCCTACAACGCCCGCACCATCGCGCGCCGCCCCGCGATCCCGCGCAAAATGCTGGCCACGGCGCTGACGGGCATTGGCGCGGCTTTGGCGGCCTACACGGGCACCCCCGGCGTTATAACGTCCGTGCTCTACGGTGTGGCCGCCGCCGCGCTGCATTGGGCGGCCTTTGGCATCGATCCGCTGCGCAACAAACGCATGGAGGGCATCGACACATTCCAGCAGGACCGCGTTGCCCGTGTGGTCGATGAGGCCGAAAACTATCTCGATACCATCCGCGACCACATCGCAGCACTCAAAGATCGCAAGCTTGATCTGCGCGTGTCTGCATTTCAGGCCGTCGCCCGCAAGATGATCCGCACCGTCGAAGAAGATCCGCGCGACCTGACCGCTGCCCGCAAGTATCTGGGCGTCTACCTGATGGGCGCGCGGGATGCGACCGTGGCCTTTGTCGAGGTCTTCCGCCAATCGGGCGATCCCTCCGCGCGCACCGACTACGAGGCGCTACTCACCGATCTGGAAAACAACTTCGCCGCCCGCACCGACAAACTGCTAGAAGGCGACCGCAGCGATATGGACGTCGAAATCAAAGTCCTCCGCGACCGCCTATCACGCGAAGGCGTCCACACAGAATAACGAAGAAACGAAAGGGAACCCCCATGTCCGAGACCGTCCGCCAACAGGCCCAAGCCGCCCTCGCCGAAGTCGACAAGATCACCGCTGTCGTTCTACCAGAACCTGCACCCGCCAACGCGGTCGTAGCCCTGAATGATGCCCCCGCCCCCGTCAGCGCTGAGATCCGCCGCCGGATGGACGAGCTGGACATGGGCAATACGCAATCCATCGTGTCCTTTGGGTCCGCCGCACAATCCGAGCTGCAAGAAATCTCGCAAAGCATGCTGCAAGGCGTGCGCAACAAAGACGTAGGCCCCGCCGGGGATAGCCTGCGCAACATCGTCAGCACCATCCGCGGCTTTTCCGTCTCGGAACTGGACACCCGGCGCGAGCGGACGTGGTGGGAAAAGCTGCTGGGCCGCGCTGCGCCCATGGCCAAATTCGCAGCCCGTTTTGAAGAGGTCCAAGGCCAGATCGACCACGTCACCGATGATCTGTTGAAGCACGAGCATGTGCTGCTGAAAGATATCGAGAGCCTTGATGTACTCTATGACAAAACGCTGAACTTTTACGACGAGCTGGCCCTCTACATCGCCGCCGGTGAAGCCAAAATCGCCGACATGGACGCCAATGACATCCCCGCGAAGGAGGCCGAGGTGCAGGCCGCCCCCGAGGACCAAGGCGTCATGCGCGCCCAAGAGCTGCGCGACATCCGCTCGGCCCGCGATGATCTGGAACGCCGCGTGCATGACCTGAAACTAACGCGCCAAGTCACAATGCAATCCCTGCCCTCGATCCGTCTGGTGCAGGAAAATGACAAGTCCTTGGTCACCAAGATCAACTCAACGCTCGTCAACACCGTGCCCTTGTGGGAGACGCAATTGGCCCAAGCGGTCACAATCCAGCGCAGCGCCGAGGCCGCCGTGGCCGTGCGCGACGCAAATGATCTGACCAATGATCTGCTGACCGCCAACGCTGAAAACCTGCGTCAGGCCAACAAGGTCATCCGCACCGAAATGGAACGCGGCGTGTTCGATATAGACGCGGTAAAATCCGCCAACGCCAACCTGATCGCCACCATCGAAGAGAGCCTACAAATCGCCGACGAAGGCAAGCGCAAGCGCGCCGAGGCCGAGACCGAGCTGCAAAAGATGGAATCCGAGCTGAAGAATACCCTCGCCTCCGCCTCTGCCCGCAAAGACGGCTTGGGTGGTCAGGTCGGCGGTGCGGCTGGCTAAGAGCAGGCACATGGGGGCATCAGCGGCACGGACACGGCTAGCATCGGGCCTCACCGCCCTGATGCTCCTCGTGGCCTGCGCCGATCCCGGCGTGTTGATCGCCCCCAATCCGCCCGCGCGTCCAGCGCCGGAACCTGCGCCGCCCGAGGTCACGACGCCCGGCCCCGACAGCCGCGCCTTGTCCACTTACTATCGCCGCGTTCAGGCCGATCTGCTCACCCAAGGGTTGCTGCGCGGTGACGGCGGCGGCCCAGACACGCGGTTTTCACAAGAAGATCTCGCACGTAATTTCGTGCGCATCGCCCTGTTCGACGAATACGTCTTCGGCTCCAACGGCGTCTTGCGCCCCGAGGCCACGATCAGCCGCCTGCGCCGGTGGGAGAGCCCGATCCGGCTGAACGTCGAGTTCGGAGCAACCGTCCCCCAAGCCCAACGCACCCAAGACGCGGCCTCAATCAGCGCCTTTGCGGCGCGCCTCCAGCGGCTTACAGGCGTGCCGATCAGGCAGGGCTCCAATGCGCCAAACTTCAGCGTGTTTGTCCTCAACGAAGACGACCGCGCGGGCTATGCAACCAGACTGCAACAACTGGTCCCAGGCATCAGCGCCTCGTCGGTCCGCGCATTTCTATCGCCGCCGCGCGACACGTTTTGCCTCGCCATCGCGTTTTCCGGCCCCAACGCCTCGACCTACGGCCAAGCGATCATCCTGATCCGTGGTGAAAATCCCGATCTGCTGCGCCTCGCCTGCATCCATGAAGAGATGTCGCAGGCCATGGGCCTCGCCAATGACAGCGACACCGCGCGCCCAAGCCTCTACAATGACAACAACGAGTTCGGCAGGCTGACGACCCACGACGAGCTGCTCTTGCGCATCCTCTACGACGACCGCCTGACCCCCGGCATGGGTGCCGCCCAAGCTGCCCCGATTGCACGACAAATCGCAGGCGAGCTGTTGGGGGGCGAAAGCTAGGCCGCGACCTTGGCCTCGCAGCCCGAACAGCATAACCTACTCTCCAAAGGCCCCGCAGACGGGTGCCACGACAGCATAAAAGGACGAACACATGGGCATCCTAGACTTCCTTTCCGGCCAGTTTATCGACGTGATCGAATGGACCGACGACACCCGTGACACGATGGTCTGGCGGTTTGAGCGTGAAGGCCACGAGATCAAATACGGCGCCAAGCTGACCGTGCGCGAGGGACAAGCGGCTGTTTTCATTCATGAAGGTCAGCTCGCGGATGTGTTCACCCCCGGTCTCTATATGCTCGAGACCAACAACATGCCGATCCTGACGACGCTGCAACATTGGGACCACGGCTTCAAAAGCCCGTTCAAATCCGAGATTTATTTCGTCAACACCACACGCTTTACGCAGATGAAATGGGGCACGAAAAACCCGATCATGTGCCGCGACCCCGAGTTCGGCCCCGTGCGCCTGCGCTCTTATGGCACCTATTCTATGCGCATCACCGATCCGGGCCGCTTTATGACCGAGATCGTGGGCACGGACGGCGAATTCACCTCTGACGAAATCAGCTACCAGATCCGCAATGTCGTGGTCCAAGAGGTGTCGCGCACACTGGCGAAATCGGGCATTCCCGTCCTCGACATGGCCGCCAACACCGCCGATCTGGGCCGCTTGATCAGCTCTGCAATTGAACCCACAATCCACGACTACGGCTTGTCGATCCCCGAGTTCTACATCGAAAACATCTCGCTGCCAGAAGCGGTTGAAGAGGTGCTCGACAAGCGGACCTCGATGGGCATCATAGGTGATCTGGGCCGCTTCACGCAGTTCTCCGCGGCCGAGGCGATGAGCAAAGCCTCCGAGAACCAAGGCGGCGCAGGGGCCGGTTTGGGCGCGGGCCTCGGGATGGGAATGGGCATGGCGATGGGGGGCATGAACCCGTGGGCGCAGGCCAGCCAACCGCACGCGCCCGCCGCCGCACCGCCCCCTCCTCCACCGCCGCCCCCCGTCGAGCACGTCTGGCACATCGCAGAAAACGGCGAGACGACGGGACCATTTTCGCGTGCCGCTATGGGCCAAAAGGTCGGCAATGGCGCGCTGACCCGCGAAACGCTTGTGTGGACCGCAGGCCAAGACGGCTGGCAGCCCGCAGGCGACGTCCAAGACCTCGCGACGCTG
>CALHAP010000052.1 GCA_937931795.1 uncultured Paracoccaceae bacterium | reverse complement strand
GGCGGGCCAAGCGCACGCCAAGATCTGCGTCTTCGGTGACGTTATGGGCATCCCATCCGCCGACTGTCTCAATCGCGTCGCGCCGTAAAAACAGCGTCGTCCCCCCAAGCGGGATCACCAGCCCCAGCCGCTGCAAACCGGGCAGTACGAGGCGAAACCATGTGGCGTATTCCAGTGTAAAACAGCGCGACAGCCAGTTGGTGCGTGGGTTGAAATAATCGAGCACCCCTTGCAGGCAGGCGACCTTTGGGCCGCAGACGGCAAACCGTGCGGCGACCTTGCGCAATTGATCCGATGCGGGGCTGTCTTCGGCGTCGTAGATGCCAATGATGCTGCCCCGCGCGCGTGTCATCGCATAGTTCAAGGCGCGGGGTTTGGTGCGGATGTACCCTTCTGGCACCTCGATCACGCTGGCCCATTTGGGCAGGGTTTGACCAAACAGTGCCTGTTTGGTGGTATCATCGTCGTCCTCGACAATCAGGCACACGTCCAAGCGGTCTGCCGGATAATCCAGCGCGGACATCCGGGCGATGATGGTCTTGGCGACCTCATGTTCTTTGTAGAGTGGGACCAAAATCGAAATCACCGGCGGATGCATTAACGCCAACCCGGTCCTTGGGTTGTCCACATGGTGCCTGCTCGCCAAATCGGTGAGGGCCGCCGCGAGCTTGAGGCCAGTGCTTAGGATCAACGCCAAAATCGCCCACCCAAGGACAACCATCAGCACAAAAGTGGGGGCCACCAGAGTGACGCACAAGATCGCCAGCAGGCAGGTAGCAGCGACGCGACGCGCTTTGTGGTGGTCCCATGGTCTGCAACTGTCGACCTCAGCGACGCGCGTTTCGGCCTCGACCGCCAGATCATAGCCCGCGACGCGCATCAGCGCCGCTTCGATCTGATCTGCCGGGGCGTAGGCCATGCGGATCGGTCCAAACACGTCGTTGAGGCGGCTCCTAATAGGGGCGGGGAGGTTAGTGTTGGCGCAAAAGACAACCGTCGCCCCACCGATACGGCTGACGGGCAATAGACCAGACTGCAGACAGTTTTTGAGACCATACGCCTCGACCAGACGGATATCAGCCCGATGATCTGCAGGGCGAAATCCGGGATGCGGCAGCGCGGGCAGATTGCGTTGCGCATCATTCGCCGCAGGTTTACGCTGCGGTTTGAAGATGGATTTGGTCAGCAAAGAGATCGGCATGAAAACACCCAAGGTAAAGATAAACTTACCCAAGGTGTGCCGGATCTTGGTTAAAATCAGCTTAAGCAATAAGCAAATCGTAACCTAGGTTTCAAAAAGGTTGCGATGGGCCCCTTAAGAGGCCGCCCGTGTTTCCATTGCCTCGGCAAACCGCTCGAACAGATAGTAGCTGTCCATCGGGCCGGGGCTGGCTTCTGGGTGGTATTGCACGGAAAACACCGGGCGGTCTTTCAGGCGGATGCCGCAGTTTGACCCATCAAACAGGCTGACGTGGGTTTCCTTCACGTTCTCAGGCAGGCTCTGGCTGTCGACTGTGAAGCCGTGGTTCATTGACGTAATCTCGACTTTGCCGGTGTCATAGTCCTTAACGGGATGGTTCGCGCCGTGGTGGCCGTGGTTCATCTTGATCGTCTTTGCCCCAAGGGCGAGCGCCAGCATCTGATGGCCCAGACAGATGCCAAACACCGGAACATCGCTGCGATCCAATACGTCTTTGATCATCGGGACGGCATAGGCGCCCGTGGCCGCCGGATCACCGGGACCGTTTGACAAGAACACGCCGTCGGGGTTCAGGGCCAGTACCTCGTCTGCTGTCGCTGTGGCGGGCAAAACGGTGACATCACAGCCCGCAGAGGCGAGGCAGCGCAGGATGTTGCGTTTCGCGCCATAGTCGATGGCGACGACCTTGTGCTTGGCTTGCGTCTGGCGGGTATAGCCTTCGGGCCAGGCCCACCGCATTTCATCCCAGCGGTAGGATTGGGCGCAGGTGACATCCTTGGCCAGATCGAGGCCTTCTAGGCCCGCAAAATCACGTGCCGCTGCCACGAGGGCTGCGACATCAAACTCACCGTCCGGGTTATGGGCCAGCGCCACATGCGGCGCGCCTTGCTGGCGGATCGCGCGGGTCAGGCGGCGGGTATCAAGGCCACCGATTGCGATACGTCCACGCGCCGCCAGCCATGGGGCCAGCTCGTCGCGCATCCGCCAGTTTGACGGCTCGGTCGGATCCCATTTCACAACCATGCCAGCCGCAAAGGGATCAGCGGTTTCGTCGTCCTCTGGTGTGACGCCCGTGTTGCCGATGTGGGGGAAGGTAAAGGTGACGACTTGGCCCGCGTAGGATGGGTCTGTCATAATCTCTTGGTAGCCGGTCATCGCGGTGTTGAAGCACAACTCGGCGGTGGTCTGGCCCGTGGCCCCGAACCCATTGCCGTAAAACACGGTGCCATCAGCAAGGGCGAGGCAGGCTGTTGGTTTTGTCGTCGTGGTCATGGCTATGCTCCCCGGTGCGCAAATCTTGGTGTGCATAGGACTGTGGCCCATCGGGGTCAAGGCTGGACGCGGTCGCGGGCCGAGACTTGTCAGATTGGAAACAGCACGTTATGCGGCACGATCTTTGCTATGATTTCCTCAACAACAGGACATATTTCAATGCAACTGCGCGCCAAGATTTCCGCTGCCCTGAAAGACGCCATGAAAGCCAAGGATGCCGAGCGGCTGTCTACGCTGCGGCTGATCAACGCGGCGATCAAAGACCGTGACATCGCCGCCCGTGCTGAGGCGGGCGAAGGCGAGACAGAGGGCGTCGGCGATGATGTGATTCTGGGGCTTATGGGAAAAATGGTCAAACAACGCCATGAAAGCGCGCGCGCCTATGAAGAGGGCGGGCGGTTGGAATTGGCTGAAAAAGAGCTGTCAGAGATCAAGATCATCGAAGACTATCTGCCACGTCAATTGGATGCAGACGAGACCGAAGCCGCCGTGGTTGCTGCCATTTCCGAGGCCGGTGCCACAGGCATCCGCGATATGGGCAAAGTGATGGGCGTGCTGAAAGGCAAATACACGGGCCGGATGGATTTTGGTCGCGTAGGGCCGATGGTCAAGGACCGTCTGGGTTAAGTTACCCGCGCAGGCCCGCCAGCCTGTCCATCAATTCCCCACGCAGTGTGACCCGTTCCTCTTGGGATAAAAACGCGCCTATTTCGACGTGGCGTGGTCCGCCTTGCAGCGTTAGGTAATGCGGGACGGGGCCCTCTTTCATATGATCTGTGACCCGTATCCAATGCGGGTTGGCCTCCCAATCGAGCGGGGGGCCCTTAGGGTTGTGGCGCGTCAGCGTGATGCGGTCGTCCCAGAGGCGCAGCTGCTCTAGCGTCTCGCCTTGTTTGTGCGTGTGGCGCAGCGCCCACCATACGGCGGCAATCGCAGCGACCAGAAAAGGCAGTAGCGCCCATAAAACAGGGGTGCCCAGCAGGCCGATCAACGGGGCTGAAATGCAGGCTGCCGTGATGCTGATAAAGGTCACAAACCCCTGATTGGTCAGGGACCGATACGGCCATAAATGCAGCTCGCTTGTGGGCGCATCTGGGGCAGGGTCGGGGATGATCCATTCGTAGGGCATGATGGGCAAAATAGCGGCGACGGGCGGCATGTCGAGAGGCCGGGGTGTCGCAGTGACGCAATAAAAAAGGCCCCGGTGGAAACCGAGGCCTTTTGCGTTCTTAGGGTTAATGCGCCGGGGTTTTGTCCCAATCGCTCTGCTTTGGCAGTTGCTCGAACGTGTGCTCGGGCGGCGGTGAGGGCAGGGTCCATTCCAGCGTGTCGGCCCATTCGTTCCATGGGTTCGGCTGTGTCGCGTTCTTGGGTGACAAGAACAGCAGCTTGAACAGCATCACGATAAAGAACAGGAACGAGGCGAAGGCGAGGAATGCACCAATAGACGAGACCCAGTTCCACAGTGCGAAGGCTTCCGAATAGTCAATGTAGCGACGTGGCATACCTTGACGGCCCAGGAAGTGCTGCGGGAAGAAGGTGATGTTGGCGCCGATGAACATCATCCAGAAATGCGTGTGACCTACCCATTCCGGCATCATCTTGCCTGACATCTTCGGCAGGTAGAAATAGATACCCGCAAAAATCCCAAACACAGCCCCCAGCGACATCACGTAGTGAAAGTGCGCCACAACATAGTACGTGTCGTGATACGCGCGGTCCACACCAGCCTGTGACAGCACGATGCCTGTGACCCCACCAACGGTGAAGAGGAAGAGGAAGCCAAAGGCCCACATCATCGGTGTTTTGAACTCAACCGAGCCGCCCCACATGGTGGCGATCCAGCTAAAGATCTTCACCCCCGTTGGCACCGCGATAACCATTGTGGCCAGCATAAAGTAGCTCTGCTGTGTCAACGACATCCCCACGGTATACATGTGGTGCGCCCAGACGACGAAGCCCAAAGCACCGATTGCCACCATCGCATAGACCATCGGAAGATAGCCAAAGATCGGCTTTTTCGAGAAGGTCGCGATGATGTGGCTGATGATACCAAAGGCGGGCACCACGATGATGTAAACCTCGGGGTGACCGAAGAACCACAGGATGTGCTGGTACAAGATCGGATCACCGCCACCGGCAGGGTCAAAGAACGTCGTACCAAAGTTCCGGTCTGTCAGCAGCATCGTGATCGCACCGGCCAAGACAGGCAGGGCCAGAAGGATCAGCCACGCGGTTACAAAGATCGACCATGCAAACAGCGGCACTTTGTGCAGCGTCATGCCCGGTGTGCGCATATTCAGGAAGGTTGTGATCATGTTGATCGCACCGAGGATCGACGACGCACCCGAAAGGTGGACCGCAAAGATCGCGAGGTCCATCGACATACCGGCCTCATTGGTCGACAGCGGCGCGTAAAGCACCCAGCCAACGCCCGACCCGAGCTGACCGTTTCCACCGGGGGCGAGCATGGATGCCACACCCAGCGACAGGCCCGCACAATACATCCAGAACGACAGGTTGTTCATCCGTGGGAACGCCATGTCCGGCGCGCCGATTTGCAAAGGCATGAAATAGTTGCCAAATCCGCCGAACAGCGCCGGAATTACCACAAAGAACATCATCAACACACCGTGGTAGGTGATCAATACGTTCCAGAGGTGGCCGTTGGGACTGCATTCGCCTTCGGCTGCGGCGGAAAAGAACCGCGCGCCTTCCAGACACATATATTGCACGCCCGGATACATCAGCTCCATGCGCATGTAGACGGTGAAGGCAACGGCGATAAAGCCTGCAAAACCTGCAACAAACAGGTACAGGATGCCGATATCTTTGTGGTTTGTGGACATGAACCAGCGGGTAAAGAACCCCCGATTGTCTTCGTGCTCATGGCCGTGAATGGCGGCGTCTGCCATGTGGCTCTCCCAGTATTGGCTACAAGTGAACGGCCAGACAGACTCGGACTGCTGGCGCAATTAATCGCTTTCTAGTCAGATAGCGGGGCAGGGGCAACCACGGATACGGGTCTGCGCATGGGGTAAATTGGCGCAGTGTGGCGTCATTAGTCCCGCTCAATCTTAGCTTCCCAATCGCTGCCGATAGGGCCGCGTTGGCGCGCCTGTTCGGCGTTGATCATATCGCGGGTGTCGCGCTCTTCTGAACTGTCCGAGGCTTCGGGAACTGATCCCTTGGCCTTTTGTGCGAGTGCGAGATCAAAGCGCATGGGAAAATGGTCGGACCCGATGTCCGCCAACCGCTGCATCCCCCGCAGCCTGAACCGCGCATCGTGAAATAAATGGTCGAGCGGCCAGCGAAATATCGGCAATTGCGCGTGAAACGTATTGTAAAACCCACGCCCCACACGCGGATCGAGCAACCCGCTGAGCCGTTGAAACCGCCGCGTCGTCGTGGACCACGCCACATCATTGAGATCGCCGCAGACCACGGCTGGCAAGGGCTGATCCCGCGCCATCAGGCCAATCAAGGCAATCTCACTATCGCGCCCCAGCGTGTCATGCGTGGGGATCGGTGGTTCGGGGTGGACGATATAGAGGCGCAGTTTGTCACCGCCGGGCAGCATGACCGTCGTGTGGATCGACGGCACGCCTTTGGTCACCAGATCAGGGGTTTGGGTGTCCGACAGGGGCAGGCGCGAATAAAGCGCGATCCCGTAGCCAGTATCATGGGGGACTTCGATGATTTGCGTATATACGTCACGGAATGGGGCCAACGCATCAAGCCACGCCTGATCGGTTTCCACCACAGCCACGATATCGGCGTCTTCGGCCTCGACCAGTTTGAGCAACCTGTCGTAGGCGCGGTTTGATTGCTTCACGTTCGCCGTTACCACCGACAGATGCTGGCCCGTGTTAGCCTGCAAGTCGGGCGGGGCATCTTTCGATTGCGCGGCCCAGAGCGGGGTAAATTTGCCGATATAGAGCGCGTTGATCACAACCATGCCGATGTTCACAGCACATAGGCCAAGACGCAGCGCCCCATTGGTCGCGATTGCAGCCACAAACGTCAACAGCAGCCCCAGCACCACCCATTGCAACCGCCCAAAGGCAGGCCCGCGCACAAACCCATGCGGCAGCTTCGCCAATGGGATGAGGGTCATCGCGACCAGAAACCCAGTGTTGAGGATTAGAAAGACGTGCATTGCAGTCCTAGCTTTGTGGGCGGGTCATCGTGTCAGCAAACGTGCGACGCAGCGCGTCATCAAGATCGTCCATCGTGACGGGCAGGCCTAGATCCACCAACGACGTCACCCCATGACCACTAATACCACAAGGCACGATGCCGCCGAAATGTTCCAAATCGGGTTCAACATTAATCGACAACCCGTGAAACGAGACCCATTTGCGCAGGCGGATACCCAAGGCCGCGATCTTGTCTTCGCGGGGGGTGCCATCGGGCAGCGGTGCTTTTTCCGGCCTAGCGACCCAGACCCCGACGCGCCCGTCGCGTATTTCACCCGCGACGTTGAACTCGGCGAGGGCCACGATGATCCACGCCTCTAGGTCGCGCACAAAACACCGCACATCCCGCCCGCGCGCGGCCACATCGAGCATCACATAGACCACACGCTGGCCGGGGCCGTGATAGGTGTATTGCCCGCCGCGTTTCGACGGATGCACAGGAAACCGATCAGGCGTGATCAGATCGGCAGGCTTGGCAGAGGTGCCTGCGGTATAAAGCGGCGGATGTTCGACCAGCCATATCGCTTCCGATGCCGTGCCCGCGCGGATGGCCTCGGCGCGCGCCTCCATTTCTGCGACAGCGGCGTCATAAGGCGTCAGGCCCTTTGAAATTATCCATTCAACCATAGTCACCGGGGCAGCAGCCCTGCCTCCCGTAGTTTTGGCATATTGGCGCGGCTAACGGGAATATCCGGCCCGGACGCCATAGTCAGACTGGCCCTGTCCCCGTTGCGTGCAACGCGCACGACAGCTGCCGTCGCAACCCAATGCGACCGATGCGCCTGAAAGCCAGCGGTGGCGCCGACCTCGCGGATCGCGTCGGACAAGCGCATCAAAACCATCTCCGTGCCTTTTGTTGTGCGAATGCGGACGTAGTGATCTTCCACGCTGAGCGCAATGAGCGGGCTGCGTTTGTCAAAGGGGAGACGGTCGAGCAGGGGGATTGCGTCGTCTGCGGGCGGGGGATGCGCATGTTCCAGCAGATCGAAGACGACGGCAATGATCAGGGCGATGGCAAAAATCGAGCCAAGAAACGAAGGCAGCGTGGCGCTGTCGGGCCAAAATCCAAAGGCCAACCAATTCACGACTGCCACAACGGCGCTGACGGCCACGCCGATGGCAAGTCCTGTGATGATAGCCAACGGCCACCGCGACAGGTGATCCCGTAGGCCCGCATCGACCCATCCGCTGGCAATATGACCCGCGCTGTAGGTCATCACCACGATCACGGTCCAGTAGATCAGCCGGGGTGCGAACGTCATGGCCATGTCTGTTCCAAAAGGACTTATGATCCCTAAGATCGCGGCAACCCCCGCCAACACGGCTATGGCCTGTGGACGCCCTATATCGCGGCCCCATTCACGAAGCGCCAGTTGCGGTGTCCATCTGTTCACGTGTTTGCACGGTCCTTCTGCGGAGTTGGCCTGTTCAGCCGTGTTAGCCTTGCGCCAAACCTACCGCAGTTTCACAACCGACCTCAACTGGAGCCTGCCATGACCCTTGATCCGCTGTTATCCGCCCCCGCCATCATCCAATTCCATGTCGCAGCAGCACTTATTGGCATCGTCATTGGACCCTTTGCGCTGTTTCGAAATAGACGGGACCGGGTGCATAAAACCTTGGGCTATATCTGGGTCGTCTCGATTGCTGCGGTATCCCTCAGCGCGCTGTGGATTGGTAGCGAGATCGCGATCCTCTGGCATTTCGGGCCGATCCATCTGCTGAGCCTGTTTACACTCTGGGGTGTTGGCGAAGGCATCTGGCACATCCGGCGCGGCAATATTGCGGCGCACCGGGCTAGTATGCAATCGGTGTGGTTCGGGGCGATGGGGCTGGCGGGGTTGTTCACATTCGCACCGGGGCGGATCATGAACCAAGTTGTCTTTGGCGGCCCAAATCAGGCGGGATGGGCAATAATCGGACTTGGCATCGCGGTTCTGGGGGTCACGTGGCGGGCCTGGATCAAGCGCAGCTTGCCTTTGGCGTGATTTTTCCCTTGGCAAGATCACATGGCTGCACTAACAAGCCGCGAAGCTACCGAAGACACAGGCTTGCGGCCGTGGCGGAACTGGTAGACGCGCAGCGTTGAGGTCGCTGTTCCTTAACAGGAGTGGAGGTTCGATTCCTCTCGGCCGCACCAATTTACCCCCAAAGCTCTGACCACCGACATCTTGACCTTAGCCATGCGCTGAGTGCTGATGGGGTATGGATTTAGATACATCATGGGTGCGGGCCCAATTTCCCGCTTTCACCACGCCCGCCTTGCAAGATCAGGCGTTTTTCGAGAATGCGGGTGGGTCTTATACCTGCCGCGCGGTGATTGACCGGCTGACGCGGTTCTACACGGAACGCAAAGTGCAGCCCTATGCCCCCTATGGTGCCTCTACCTTGGGCGGGGCCGAGATGGACGAGGCGCGGGACCGCTTGTCCGCGATGCTGGGTGTGGCCCCCGACGAGCTGAGCTTTGGGCCGTCGACCACACAAAACGTCTATGTAATGGCCGCCGCCGTCCGCGCATGGTTGAAACCCGGCGATGCGATCATCGTCAGCAACCAAGACCACGAGGCCAACGCAGGCGCGTGGCGTCTCATGCCCGAGGGTGTCGAGGTGCGCGAATGGCAGTTGAACCCGGAGACAGGGTCGCTGGAGTTGGATACGCTGGCAAATCTGCTCGACGACCGTGTCAAACTGGTGTGTTTTCCCCATTGTTCCAACGTGGTGGGCGAGATTAATGACGTGGCGATGATCACCGATTTGGTGCATTCTGCTGGTGCGCGTGTGGTTGTGGACGGCGTCAGCTACGCGCCGCACGGCTTGCCAAACGTCGGGGTTTTGGGTGCGGACGTCTATATGTTTTCGGCCTATAAAACCTACGGGCCGCATCAGGGATTGATGGTGGTTCGACGCGATTTTGGCGAAGACCTGCCCAATCAGGCGCATCATTTCAATGCGGACAGTCTTTACAAACGGTTCACACCTGCTGGGCCAGATCACGCACAGGTCGCGGCGTCGGCGGGGATGGCTGATTATTTTGACGCATTTGCGCAGCATCATGGCGGCGGCACAGGCGCGCAGGGCGCACGTTTGGCCCATGATATAATGCGCGCCCATGAGGTGGAGTTGTTGCAGCCCTTGCTGGACTACGTGAGCGCCAAAAACTCGGTGCGATTGCTAGGCCCACGCGACGCGGAAGGCCGCGCGCCGACCGTCGCTTTGGAATTGGCAGGATCGGGGGAAGCGGCCGCAGCCAAGCTCGCACCCCTCGGGATCATGGCGGGGGGTGGTGATTTTTATGCGCAGCGCCCGCTGACCGCCCTCGGGGTTGATCCTGAAAAAGGCGTGCTGCGTCTGTCATTTACCCATTATACCACCAAAGATGAGGTTGACCGCCTGATCGCGGCGCTAGATCAAACGCTCTGAGCAGCAACGCGTGAGAATGCCATGAGCGATCAAAGCCCCATTATCCTCTGGTTTCGGCGCGACCTGCGGCTGGGGGATCACCCGGCGCTCACGGCGGCGGTTGAAACTGGGCGGCCTATTGTTCCGCTGTTTATCCATGACGAGGTTGTCGAAACGCATGGTGCCGCGCCCAAGTTTCGGTTGGGCCTGTCTGTTGGTGATCTGGCGACATCGCTAGAGGGAAAAGACAGTAAGCTGATCTTGCGGCGCGGTGATGCGCTGAGCGTTTTGCGTGATGTGATCAAAGAAACCGGGGCAGGGGCCGTTTATTGGTCGCGGCTCTATGATCCAGATGCCCGCAAACGCGACGAGGCGGTGAAAGCGGCGCTGAAAACCGACGGGATTGAGGCTGTCAGCCACGCGGGCCATCTGTTGTTCGAGCCGTGGACGGTCGAGACAGGCAGTGGTGGGTTCTACCGCGTCTTTACGCCGATGTGGAAAAACGTGCGGACGCGGGACGTGCCGCCTTGTCTGCCTGCGCCAAAGGCGATTCCCGCGCCTGAAAATTGGCCCGCCAGCGATACACTGGCCGATTGGGACATGGGGGCCGCGATGCAGCGGGGGGCCGATATTGTGGCCGCGCATTGCTGTGTGGGCGAGGTCGCGGCATCGCACAGGCTAGGGGCGTTTATCACCCACCGGGTTGAGGACTACGACACAGCGCGCGATCTGCCTGCGGTCGACGGAACCTCGCGCCTGTCTGAAAATCTGACGTACGGCGAGATCTCCCCGCGCACCTGCTGGCATTCAGGCCAGCGGGCGATGCAAGAGGGGTCAAAGGGGGCGGAGACATTTCTCAAAGAGCTGGTCTGGCGCGAATTTGCCTATCACCTCGTGCATCACACGCCGCATATCACGACCAAAAACTGGCGCGAAGACTGGGATGCCTTCGCTTGGAACACCGATGAGCGGCTGGCCGAGGTCAAGGCGTGGAAACAGGGGCGCACCGGGTTAGAGTTCGTCGACGCGGCGATGCGCGAGATGTATGTGACCGGCACGATGCACAATCGCGGGCGGATGATCGTGGCGTCTTATTTGACCAAACATCTGATGTGTCATTGGCAGATCGGTCAAAAGTGGTTTGCGGACTGCCTGATTGACTGGGATCCGGCCAGCAACGCGATGGGCTGGCAGTGGTCAGCGGGATCGGGACCGGATGCGACGCCGTATTTCCGCGTGTTTAACCCCGAGACGCAGGTGGAAAAATTTGACCGCGACGGAGCCTACCGCCGCACGTGGATCGCTGAAGACCGGGGGCAACCTAGCCAGACGGCTCTGGATTATTTTGCCGCGATTCCAAAGAGCTGGCCCATGACCCCCGGTGACAGCTATCCTGATCCGATCGTTTCAGCGGCAGAGGGGCGCACGCGGGCGTTGCAGGCCTATGAAAACCGCGATTTTTGAGGTCTTGCCGCTACGAAACCGGGTGGTGCCTGCAACTTTCATTTGCGCGCGGCGTGACTTTGGGCATGTTTGCGTTAACTACGCATTTAGGGCTGCGGGCATGACGTCCGAACTAATCTACTGGGAGCGGGAATGATCCTGACAACGACGAAGGGGCAAACCGATTTGCCCCGCTACTTTGGACCTGTTTTCGAGAAATTGCAGAACCTTCCGCGCGGTCGCGTTGATATCACGTTGCCGGATGGGCGGCATTTTCGGGCCGATGGCAAAAATCCGGGCTATGTGGCTGAAATCCATATTCACAACGCCGATTTGTTTTCGCGTCTGATCCGCGAAGGCGATCTGGGATTTTGCGAAGCCTACATGGATGGCTGGTGGTCGACGCCGGATTTGATGGCCTTTATGGATTTGGTGCATGACGAGGCCGAAGACGTCTATGACGGCTTTCCCGGTCAGGTTCTGGTACGCACCTATGAACGCCTGCGGTTTTGGTTGCAGTCCAATTCCAAGAAGCAAGCGCGCAAAAACATCAGCTACCACTATGATCTGGGCAATGAATTCTATGGTCTCTGGCTCGACGAGACGATGACCTATTCGTCGGCCAAGTTCGAGACAGGCCAAGAAAGCACCGAAGCCGCACAGCGCCTGAAGTACAAAAGCATGGTCGATGAAATGGGCGTGGTCGCGGGCGATCATGTGCTGGAGATCGGCTGTGGCTGGGGTGGTTTCGCGGAATACGCCGCCAAAGAGCGCGGCCTGCATGTCACGGGTCTGACGATCAGCGAAGAGCAGTTTAACTATGCCGTGGACCGTATTGAAAAGGCTGGTCTTTCTGATCTCGTTACTTTCAAACTTCAAGACTACCGCGACGAGACGGGCAGCTATGATGGCATCGCCAGCATCGAGATGTTCGAGGCTGTGGGCGAAAAATACTGGCCAGTGTATTTCGAAGCTCTGCATGACCGTCTTAAGCCCGGCAAGAACGCGACCCTTCAGATCATCACCGTCGATCACAAGCGTTGGCAGGTCTACAAACGCGGCGTTGATTTCATCCAAAAATACATTTTTCCCGGTGGCATGTTGCCCAGCCCCGTTGTCCTGCGCCAAGAGGTCGAGAAATCAGGCCTTCAAGTGGCGCGCTCAGTCGAGTTCGGCGAAAGCTACAGTGTGACGTTGCGCCGTTGGCACGAGACCTTCAACGAACGGTGGGATCAGGTCGCAGCGCTCGGGTTTGATGATCGGTTTCGGCGGATGTGGAATTTTTATCTGACGTCCTGCGCTGCCACGTTTCATAGCGCCAATTGCGATGTCACGCAGATCACGGTGACGAAATCTGCCTGATGACGGGCGATTTTTTGCCATATTGATCGCCTAACGCTGGTCCAATTGCGAAAGGACCAGCGTTATGTTGACAGCCCCGAAACTGATCTCTGCCATCCTCTACGGCGGCTTGGGCTGGTATGCGTCGCAGTTGATCATCCCGCATTACCAAGTGGTGTTTGAGAACGCCAACATGGGCTTCTTTGCCGAGGTGAACGCCGCATTATGTATGGTCGTTGGCTGGAAAGTGGCCGGTCCGCGTGCGGGCGACGGTTGGAACCCGGCTGTCAGCTACGGTTTGACCACCGTGGTCGCGATGACCATCGTGTCGCTGTTTGCGCATTCTTTCGGTCAGATGATCCGAGAATCGTTGAACATGCGCTATGACGGCCCGTTTGAAGCGGTCGCGGGCGTGGTTGATCTGATGATCAAGTACGGTCAAATTATGCTTAAACCTGATGTCCTCGTGCTGCTCGTCGGTGGCGGCATCGCCATGGCTATGGTTGTAGAGTGGTCCAGTCGGCGATATCGCTGATGCATGGACATACCTCTCTTAATCTACGGTACTTTGCGCCACGCCCCTCTGCTTGAGGCGTTGATCGGGGGCTCTGCCACGGCGGAAGCAGCACACCTGCCGGACCATCACGTTTTGACGTCCGCAGACGGCACCTTTCCCGTCTTGCGCCAAAGAACGGGGGCGCGAGCGGAGGGCCTGTTGTTAACGGGTCTGACGGCAGCGCAACGGACCGCTTTGGACAGCTATGAAACCCCGTTTGGCTATGCGCCGAGGGATGTTGTCGTCGAGGTTGATGGCGCGTTGACGCCTGCTGCCGCGTATTTCCCGGACGACACTGTTGTGGCCTCTGACACGCCCTGGTCGTTGCGTGATTGGGTGCAAACGCGCTCTGACATTGCGATAACCGCCGCGCGTGAAATCGCGTCCCACGATCCGCCGCTGACGCCGGGGTCGCTCAAACGCCAATGGTCGATGATCCAGACCCGCGCAGAAGCTGCCGTCAGGGCCGCGGCCAGCACCGCCCCCGCGACACGACGATATGCGGCGCAATCGGGTGATTTTGCGGTGCCACTTGCAGCGCCCCCGATGGGTGAGTTCTTCAAATACGCCAAGCTGAACGCGGGGCACCGCCGGTTTGACGGCGCATATCAATCTGATTTGCCGCGCGAGGTCTTTGTCGGCGTCGATGCGGCCCTTGTGCTGCCCTATGATCCGGTGCGCGACCGTGTGCTGTTGATCGAACAATTCCGCGTGGGGCCTGCGCGTCGGGGTGATCTGAACCCATGGTCGCTGGAGCCTGTCGCCGGGATCGTTGACGCAGGTGAAACGCCCGAGCGCGCGGCACGGCGTGAGGCGGCTGAAGAAGCGGGGCTTAATCTTGCGGAGCTGACGAGCATGTTCGGCACCTACCCTTCGCCGGGGGCCAGCACGGACTACTTTCACTGCTTCCTCGGGCTTACCGAATTGCCCTCGAACGACATCACCCACGGCGGGTTGGCCTGCGAACACGAGGACCTGCGCCGCCATGTGATGACGCTGGATGACGCCTTGGCGCTCATGGACAGCGGCGAGATCGACACTGGCCCGCTGATCGCAATGTTGCTTTGGACACTGCGCTATCGTCACGCCAAGGCTTGAGTTCGCGCAAGGCCCTGCCTACACCTGAGGCAGCCGCGTTTGAAAGGGCCCCCGCAGATGACCATCCGTTCCGACCTCGCCGACACCGTTGGCAACACGCCCCTGATCCGTCTCAAGGCCGCTTCTGAGGCGACCGGATGCGAAATTTTGGGCAAGGCCGAGTTCATGAACCCCGGTCAATCCGTCAAAGACCGCGCGGCCCTGTCGATCATCCGCGACGCGGTGGCAAAGGGTGATCTGGCCCCCGGCGGCACGATCGTCGAAGGGACGGCGGGCAACACCGGCATCGGGCTGGCGCTGGTGGGCGCTTCGATGGGATTCAAAACCGTGATCGTCATCCCTGAGACGCAGAGCGAAGAAAAGAAAGAGATGCTGCGTCTGGCGGGCGCCGAACTGGTCCAAGTCCCCGCAGCGCCCTACCGCAACCCCAACAATTTCGTGCGCTATTCCGAACGGTTGGCCCACAAACTTGCGCGCACGTCGAACGAAGGGGTCATCTGGGCCAACCAGTTCGACAATGTCGCCAACCGGCAGGCGCATATCGACACAACGGGTCCCGAGATTTGGGAACAAACGGGCGGCAAGGTCGATGGATTTATCTGCGCCGTAGGCTCAGGCGGCACCCTCGCAGGGGTCGCACATGTGCTCCAGCCCAAGGGCGTGAAGATCGGTCTCGCTGATCCCGATGGGGCCGCGCTCTATAACTACTACACCAAGGGCGAGCTGACGATGACCGAGGGCGGGTCGATCAACGAGGGTATCGGTCAGGTCCGCATCACCAAGAACCTTGAAGATTTGCGACCTGACTTTTCGTATAACATCCACGACGCCGATGCTTTGCCGATTGTGTTTGATCTTTTGGAACATGAAGGTCTGTGTCTGGGTGGATCATCTGGTGTGAACATCGCAGGCGCTATGCGCATGGCGCGCGACATGGGGCCGGGGCACACCATCGTGACGATCCTGTGCGACTACGGCACGCGCTATCAGTCCAAGCTGTTCAACCCGACCTTCCTGCGTGAAAAAGGGCTGCCGGTGCCTGCATGGCTTGACCGTCCGGCGGCTGATATTCCGACCGTTTTCGAAGATGTGTAAGCTGGCGGATGAGAGCGGTTGAACACGGGCCGGGATGAGGTAACATCTCAGGATGAAATTCTACATCCCAGCAGCCCTGTTACTCGTTTTTTGCGCCACTGGGGCCTCTGCGCAATTTTATGCGCGCTGTGCCGACTACCAACGCGTCACGATTGAGCAAATTTTGCCCGGGGCGGGTGTTCTCGCCATCCAATCGGCGGCGCGCGTGGGTGATACACCGGAATATCGACGCTGGTTCGGGGCGTTCTCGCATGAGCATGCCGAACGGGTGCGTGGCAATCTCAAGCGGCTGCATAAGGCGTTGTCGGGTGAGCAGTTGCGCTTTTATTGCGGTCACCAAGACGAGCCCGCCTGCAAAGAAGGGGCCTATGCCTACGTTTACCAGACCGAAACCTATGCGATGACGTTCTGTCCCAGCTTTTTCAGCCTGCCGTCGATGGTGGGCGGCTCGCCTACGGATGAGGCCTATGAATACGGCACGATGGAAGGGACGGTTATTCACGAGATGAGCCATTTCGACGTGATCGCAGGCACCGACGACACCTGTTACGGACGAACGGCCTGCATTGATTTAGCGCAGCGGACACCGCAGGATGCGATTGAGAACGCTGACAGCTATCAGTATTTCGCTGAAGACGTAGGCTTTGCAATCGTGGCAAGTGCGCCTGCCGAGGGCGTCGTCAAGAACTAGAGCGCGGCGTCACTCGGCTGCGCGCAGGGGAACGGGCTTGCGCGTCGGGGTTTTAGGTTCAGGCAGACCTTCGCGGCTCAGCAGGATGGCCAGCGGGCGCATGGCCGGGATTTCAGAGCAGATGATCATCAGCCCGACCATAATAGGCACCGACAGAAACATGCCCGGTATCCCCCACACAGCCCCCCAAAACGCGAGGCTGATAATGATGCCAAAGGACGACAATCGCAGCGCGCGCCCCATCAACATAGGATCAATCACACTGCCGTTAATGAACTGAATAGACCCACAGATCATAAACAGCGCAAAGGTCGATGTCGGATCGCCCAATTGCACATGCGCGACCAAAGCCACAACAAACGTGGCCACGATCGAGCCGACATTCGGGATATAGTTGAGGATAAACGTCATCACACCCAAGGCGACCGCTAGATCAAGATCGAAGGCCAGTGCGACGCCCCACACCATCACGCCGGTCACCACAGAAACCGCCGTTTTCACCAGCAAATACCGGTTCACGCGGCGAATGATGGATTGGGCGATCTTGCCCACACGTTCGGCCTGCGCTGTGTCGCCCACAAAATTCGTCAGCTTGGTGGTGAACCAAATGCGTTCGGCAAAGAGAAACCCGACAAACAAGATCACCAAAACCGTGCCTTGCATCAGATTGCCGGCTTGACCCGCGACCGTGCTGAGATAGCCCGAAGCGTTGATCGACGACAGCGAACTGAAAATAGCACTTTGTGCGTCTTCTCCCAACCACGCAAACAGCTCGGATACCGCGCCGGGGGTTCTGTCCGAATAGCTCAGGGTTGTGATCAGAACCGTATTGATCTGGCTCAAGATGATTGAGGTCAGCACGATCAACCCCAACCCGATCCCCAAAACAGCAGCAATTGTTGCGGCCCAGTTCGGGATGCCGATTTTGCCGATGCGGATTTTGGCCACAAAATTGATCGCGTCACTGGTCAGCGAAAACACGATGATCGCCGTCGCTAGTGAGATCAGCAAAAACCGTGCCTCGACCAACATGAACAAAACGATCGAAAAGGCGATGATGATGAGGCAAATCGCTTGCACCCGAGAGGGATCACGCATGGGCGGATGCGCTGTTGGCTCGTGGCTATGTCTCGTGTCAGCTGTCATTTTGATCCGTTGGCCTGCGGTGTTTTGAAGGTTTGACTATGCGATGATGGCGCGGGCGTGACAATCATCGATCATTGACGTGTAGCTCTTGCATTGCCGCAACGGTCTGGGCTAGATGCACTCAACGGATCGGTGGCCGAGTGGTCGAAGGCGCACGCCTGGAAAGTGTGTAGGCGGGAGACCGTCTCCAGGGTTCGAATCCCTGTCGATCCGCCACTTCTCCCTTTTTTATTCTTAAACATTTATAGGTTATGCGCCAGTTGGGCCATTTCAAGTGACCTGCCTGTTATGGCGCTTCAATCTAACTTTGGAAGGGTAGTGGTGGGCGACCCTGGAATCAAATTAAGCATGCAGGCCACATCTACATATGAGCATTGTTATACAGATAGTTATCAGATTTTTTGCAGGGAAGAATTTTCACTTTGTATCGATTTTTTGGAAACTTGTATCGAAACGGCACTCTGATTATGTAACTCGCGTGATGTACGGGTTGCGGCATGGTCAAGGTCGAAGTCGCATAGGTGGTTGCTCTAATCAAACCATTGTTTGGTATCGAAGCTACAGCAAAGCCGCGAACATGAACTTGGCTTCTCCAAGAGGAGTGACTTTCGACGTTCCTTATCGGCAAAAAAATAGCTATGAAGGGTGAGAGGGCGTTTCCGTTGGCCGCCTATGGAGTAGAAGCTTGAAGCGACTTGATAAAATTAGAATTGAAGGCTTCAAAAGCATCGCCTCTCAAGTCGTCGATATCCGTTCGATCAATGTGCTGATCGGAAGCAACGGCTCTGGGAAGTCGAATTTCATCGGCGCATTCACTCTACTTCGCGAAATAACTGAAGGAGCTTTGACAAGGTACGTCAAGACGAGTGGAGGAGCTGATCGGATACTTCATTTTGGTTCCAAGGTTAGCAAAGAGGTCCGTCTCCATGCCTATTTCAACGATAGTGTTGATCAATATGAAATCTCACTTGAGCCGACTTCGACAGATGGACTTGTCCCAATCGAAGAGTGGGCATATTTCTGGAAGAAAAAGCAATTCGACGCCCCGTACAATACGGGTCTCCCGTCCAATGGAGAGGAGGCTGGTATCAGCCGACCTGATGGTAAGGGAGTGGAAAGCTACGTCAAATCAGCACTCAAAAGTTGGCGTGTTTATCATTTCCATGACACAGGCCATTCTTCACCGATGAAGAAGGTGGCCGATGTTGATGACAATCGGTTTCTAAGGTCGGATGCATCAAATTTAGCAGCATTTTTATATTTGCTGAAGTCATCTAATGAAACTGAGTACCGACTGTTGCGGAACACGATGCGGCGCATTGCTCCATTCTTTGATGACTTTCGGTTGGAGCCACGCGCCCTTGATAAAGACGCGATCCGACTCGAATGGAAGCACTCTGAATCAGATAGCTACTTTGACATATCTAGCTTCTCAGACGGGAGTCTTCGATTTCTTGCTCTCGCTACCCTGCTGTTGCAACCAAAAGAATTGAAGCCTTCAATAATCCTACTTGATGAACCTGAGTTAGGGCTCCATCCAGCAGCGATAACGGTATTGGGAGCGATGATCAGATCGGCGTCAGAGGACGCCCAAATTATTATTTCGACGCAATCGCCTATCCTGCTTGATCTTTTTGAACCAGAGGAAGTCATTATTGTAGAGCAACGCGAAGGGAAATCTGAATTTTCCCGCCTCGACCCAAAGCGCCTTTCGCAGTGGCTAGATGAATATACGCTAGGGGAACTTTGGGAGAAAAACGAGATCGGCGGACGACCAAATTGACTAGGTTGCTCATCCATGTCGAAGGTCAGACTGAAGAAGAATTTGTGGCCTGTATGATACGACCACACCTCCTGGCGATTGGATTCACAGAAGTATCGGCAAGGCTTATGGGGCCAGCACGTAAGCGTAGCAACCGAGGCGGAGTTTGCGGTTGGCCGACAGCTAAAGCGGAAATCAATCGGCATCTATCTCATGACAAAGCCGCTTTCGCGACGACCTTTGTCGATTTTTATGCTCTACCAGATCAAGGTTACGGGTGCTGGCCTGACCGCGACAACTGTGCAGGCTTATCTCTCAACGCACAATCTGGAAAACTCCAGGCAGCGATAGCCTTAGATGTACAAAATGACTGTGGATACCAAATAGCTAACCGCTTCGTACCATATGTTGCTATGCATGAGTTTGAGGGACTTCTATTTAGCGACCCTGCTGCGATGGCGGAAGGCATGGGATGTCCAAATCTTTCGGATGATTTCCAAATGATAAGAGATGCGTTCACCACGCCTGAACACATCAACGACAGCAAAGAGACAGCACCCTCGAAGCGCATAATTGGATTGCTGCCTGGGTACCAAAAAGTGCTTCAAGGAAATCTTGCTGCTCTTGAAGTTTCGCTACCATCAATTCGTGTGCAATGTCCGATCTTTGATGCTTGGTTGTCCAAATTGGAAGCTCTCTTGGGAAATTGAATCTTAGCTGCCTATTATACTGCTCGAAGCTTCTATCCCATTTGATCT
>CALHAP010000051.1 GCA_937931795.1 uncultured Paracoccaceae bacterium | reverse complement strand
GCCTGCCTCGGCCAACGCTTCCCAGTTGATGATGCTGCGCCAGAACGCTTCGCCAAACAGCAGGAACGGGACTTTTTCCATGCGGCCCGTTTGGATCAGGGTCAGCGCCTCGAATGTTTCATCGAGCGTACCAAACCCGCCGGGGAACACCGTGATCGCGCGGGCGCGCATCAAGAAGTGCATCTTGCGGATCGCGAAGTAGTGGAAGTTGAAACACAGCTCGGGGGTGACGTATTCATTGGGTGCTTGTTCATGCGGCAACACGATGTTCAGCCCGATGGAGCGCCCGCCCGCTTCGACCGCGCCCCGGTTGCCTGCCTCCATCACACCCGGCCCGCCGCCTGTGACGATGACGTCGTCGTGGCCGCCGGATTTCATTGAGCGTTCGGTCATCAGATGCGCGAATTTGCGGGCCTCTTCGTCGTATTTCGACAAATCCGCGAGGGTCTGCGTGCGGGCCGTGTCTTTCTTGGCAGCTTCAGGGATACGCGCGCCGCCGAACAACACGATGGTGGAACGGATGTCTTCTGCGTCCATTCCCATTTCCGGCTTGAGCAGTTCCAGTTGCAGACGTATCGGGCGCAGTTCTTCGCGGCAGAGGAAATCATCGTCGGCAAAGGCGAGCCTATAGGTCGGCGCGCGCGTTTGCGGCGTGTCGGGGACCTCGAGCGCTGTCTTGCGGTCTTGGTGGCTGTCGCGCATCGGGTGGCGGCGGTGGTCTGTCATGTCGTGCGTCCTATCTTTTGGGTTGGCGCAGTGATGGCAGGCCGCAGCGCCTGTGCCAATGCAGTCAGCTTGCGTGGGCGCGGATGTGTGGATACTTAGCCGCAACAGTTTTGCCCGCAAACAGGAGCCACCCCATGTCAAACGCCGCCCTAGAGACCGCCATCGAAGCCGCATGGGAGGCCCGCGACGCGATCAGCCCCGCCACGACAGGCGAGACCCGCGAGGCGATTGAAGACACGTTGAACGCCCTCGATATCGGCGCGTTGCGCGTGGCCGAGCGGCAGGAGGGCGGCAACTGGCACGTCAACCAATGGGCGAAGAAAGCGGTGCTGCTGTCATTCCGCCTAAACGACATGGAGCCGATCAGCGGCGGCAATGGCGACACGACGTGGTGGGACAAGGTGCCCTCAAAGTTTGATGGCTGGGGCGAGACCCAGTGGCGTGCCGCAGGATTTCGCGCGGTCCCCGGCAGCATTGTGCGCCGCTCCGCCTATATCGCGCCGGGTGTCGTGCTGATGCCGTCGTTCGTGAACCTCGGGGCCTATGTGGACGAGGGGTCCATGGTCGATGGCTGGGCCACGGTCGGGTCCTGCGCGCAAATCGGCAAGAACGTGCATTTGTCTGGCGGCGTCGGCATCGGCGGTGTTTTAGAGCCTATGCAGGCCGGGCCGACGATCATTGAAGACAATTGTTTCATCGGCGCGCGGTCCGAAGTCGTCGAAGGCTGTATCATCCGCGAAGGGTCTGTGTTGGGCATGGGCGTGTTCATCGGCCAGTCGACCAAGATCGTGGACCGCGAGACCGGCGAAGTGATGTACGGCGAAGTGCCGCCCTATTCGGTGGTCGTCGCAGGCTCGATGCCGTCTAAGAACAACATCAACCTCTACTGCGCGGTGATCGTCAAACGCGTCGATGCCAAGACGCGGTCGAAGACGGGCATCAACGACCTGTTGCGCGATTGATGATTGTCAGTTGGCTCATGAACCGCCGGGGTGAGGCAGCATCGGTGCGACCCTCGGTGCCCAGCATCGCGTTCCCGCTGATTATTGATCTCGCGGCCATCGCGGGGTTTGCCTCGTTGATGATGGGTCTTGTCGTGGCGTCGGCCTATGCGGACCCGCCGCCTGCGTTTGACTACGGCATCGTAGCGATGCTGGGCGGCATTCTGGGTGTGGCTTTATGCCTGTCGCTGGCGCTTGTCAGCACGTGGGCCGCGGTGCGGCGCAGATGATATTTTCGCGGTTGGTCGCCAAACGTCGGATATCCCAAGGGGTGCAGCCGTCCTTTTTCGAGGCCTGGGCCCCCGTGCTCGCCGATAGTATCGCCGTGGTGACGGTGCTGGCGATGATCCTAGCGCCGATCTTTGCCCCGGTGATCGACGGCGCAGAGACGCTGTCGTCCTCCGGCATCATGATCCTCGTGGCGGTTTATGTGGTGTTTCAAGCGGTGTTGATCGTCTCTGCGATCTGGGCCGTCCGGTCCCGATGGTCGGACGAGGGCGAAGGCTAGGCCAGCCAATCGCGCAGGGCTTGGGTCGTCGCCTCGGGCTGTTCGATTGTGGGCAGATGGCCCGCGTTTTCGATGATTTTCAGTGTCGATCCTGCGACCAGCCCCTGCATCAGCGTGTGGCGATGCACGGGGCAGAGGCGGTCGTCTTCACCGCACAGGATCAGCGTGGGCACCGTGCAGGCGCGCAGCGTGTCACATTGATCGGGGCGGTTCTGCAACGCGACGGACTGCCGGACGAATACCTCTGGCCCCAGCCCCTCGGCCATTGCCATGCACAGATCGAGGATAGCACCTCGGCGGGGGCCGTCGGTCAGGTAGTTGGGCTTCATCTCGTCACGCATGACAGAGCGTAATTGCCCCGCTTGCGCCTTTGCGATTTGTGGGGCGCGGGCGGCCTTTACTGCGTCTGTCTCAGCACATGGATTCGTGTCTAACAAGGCCAAATGCGTCAGGCGTTCGGGGGCTTGGCGCAGGATTTCCATCGCGAGGATCCCGCCCATGGAGAGCCCCGCCAGTGCAAAACGGGGCGGGGCGTTGGTGAGTACCTCGGCGGCCAAGGCGTCGACGCTGTCATGCCCGCCAATGGGGGCCACATGCAGCGTCCGCTCGCCCGACATCGCGTCGATCTGCGGGCCAAACAGCCGCGCGTCGCACATCATACCGGGCAGCAGGACGAGGGGGGTCATTTGGCGGCCAGTGCCGCGCCCTCGGTCAGGGATTTCAGCTTGGCATAGGCGATGTCAGGGTCGACCGAGCCAAAGCCCGCAAAGGTGCCAAATCCGCAATCCGAGCCTGCATAGACCCTGTCTGCGCCCACAATATCGGTGAAACGTTCGATCCGCTGGGCTACCAATTCGGGATGCTCGATGAAGTTTGTGGTGCTGTCGATCACGCCGGGGACCAGCACTTTGTCGTCGGGGATGTCAGACTTGCGGTCGCGGAATGTCGTCCATTCGTGACCGTGGCGCGGGTTGGATGTCTCGAACAAGACGTAGCGCGATTTCGTGGCCATCAACGTGTCAAACATGGTGCTCATGGCGATGTCACAGGTGTGCGGGCCTTCGTAATTGCCCCAGCAGATATGGACGCGGACGCGGTCGGCGGGCACGTTTTGCAGCGCGTGGTTCAGCGCTTCGACATGGCTGTTGGCGATTTTGATGAACTCGGCGTCGGTCAAATCGTTGAACAGCATGTGCCGCGACAGTGCCAGATCAGGGCAGTCAAGTTGCAGGTCCAGCCCCGCCGCCACGATGGTTTCATATTCGGTTTTCATCACGTCTGCGAGGGCCGCGAGATAGGCCTCTCGCGTGGGGTAGAAATCGTTTTGCAAGAACAGCGAGACCACACCGGGCGACGCCGCGTTCATAAACCCGCGCTCGATCCCCTGCGTCGCCATGGCAGAGGTCAGGTTTGCGATGTCTTTTTCCAACTCGCCCTGACCCTTGCTGCGCACCTCACCCACGCACATGGGGCGGGCGTATTGTGGCGTGCCACCGCCTTCGGCCAGACGTTTGAGAAAGCCCGGAAACTGCTTGAGATCAGCGGGCGCATTGCGTGGGCTGTCACCATCAAAACCCTCGTAGCGGTCCTTCACATAGGTCGCGTAGCTGATCTTCGACGTCTCGCCATCTGAGACCACGTCAATGCCGACGGCTGCCTGTTTAGACACTGTTTCAGACACGGCATTGGTCATGCAGGCGTCAAAGGCCGCTTGGTCATAGGTCTCGCCGTTTTCGCGGGCAAAGATGAAATCCACGACGTCTTGGGACCGGGGCAGTGAGCCGACATGGGTGGTGAGAACTTTGGTCATTAGTCTAAGCCTTTTTCTAGAACCGCCGCATATGCGCCTATTATGCCCGCTGATCCATTTTTAGAAGCAAACCGCTGAGCTATATCGAAGTTTCTTAAGTCGTCGTCAGATTTAGTCTCAAATGCTCCCTTAAGATGATCGCCCACAGCTGTTGCAATCAATTTTGACAGCCTGCTTGTTTGTGCAAAGAGAGCACTTTCGATCCGCTTTAGATCATAAAGATTGTTCCAAATATCCTGTTTAGGTGGAGAGGACTTCAAGCCGTGATATCTGTCTGGCCTACAAATTTTGGCCAAAGCTAAGCAACTTATGAGAAGCATTTCATCTTGGCTGTTCAGTTCATTAAATTCGCGAGACCTATTTTGTTGAATAAGACGCTCAATGTCTCTTGGTGTTGGCTCAAATAACACACCATCGGTTCTAAGCATATGATCCACATATGCTGCCAGCCCGGTGCGATGCCTTCCATCCTCCAAAAATTTGCCCAGATGAACGTGGGCGGCAGTAGACCTACGTATGGAAGGGAAACCAACCTCAAGGTCAAAGAACCGTTGGAGATATTTTCGGCCTGAGAAATCATCGCCGTAGTACCCCTTCACCACTGCGGCCAACTCAGGCTGGTTTACACCAAATACAAATTTACAATCTGCGGTGCCAAACAGGTGTTTGACGCGTTCCAAAGTCTGGACAGCGAACTCGGGCCGGCAACGGTCCAACTCATCGACGATGATAAGGAGTTGCGCATCCGGGTGTTCGTCGGACTTAGCGGCGTTTGATATTTCGCTGATTGCTTGGGCCAGGCCTTGGATTTCTATTTGCTTCGCTTCATTCGCTTCAAGTCGCGCGGCAATAGCGTTGGCAAGAGCATCCGATTCCTTCGCGAGCCCTGATTCAAGCCCCACTCCCCACTCGTGGGTATCCAACATACCGTAGGTTGCTGCCTTCGCGGCCAACCGAACACTTGCACCTAGAAATCTTTTCCCGACTGGTAGGGCGTTTTTTATCAAACGATTTTTGGATCGGTGTCCATCTTCGGTTTTCGGCAGAGCGCCGACAATGGAGGCCATCAATGGTAGGAAGGCGTCTTCCTCATAGTCTTCGGCAAAGGCGTCATAATAGACAACTATCCACCCTTGCGATCTCAGTTGGTCGGCGAGCTGCTGCAAAAAGATTGTTTTGCCAGCCCCCCACGGCGCGTCCAATGCCAGTGACGAGCCTTTGTCCGCCTCAACTATTTGGCTGATCAGTAGCTTGGCAAAGTTTTCGCGGCCAAATCTATCCTGCTTGAACCCATCTCCTTGGGCGATACTCAAACTACCGATCGTCATTTAGCTTTCCTTCGTGTGAAATTTCTCACCCACCCAAGAAGCTCTAGCTGGTTCGCCATCAGAGACCACGTCAATGCCAACCTGGGCCTGCTTAGACACTGTTTCATTGACCGCTGCCGTCATGCAGGCGTCAAAGGTCGCTTGGTCATACGCCTCGCCATTTTCGCGGGCAAAGATGAAATCCACGACCTCTTGGGACCGGGGCAGTGAGCCGACATGGGTGGTGAGAATGGTCATGGGAAAGCCCTCAGGTCTTGCGCGCCATTAGGACGCTGTGATGATTGGTGTCGGGGTCTTCGGCTATGAACGCGGTCATGCGCAGCCCGTTGTCTTCCAGACGTTTGGCATATTCGGCAGGGGAGAGCGAGGCATGATAAACGCGCTCATCGCCCGCGATGCCATCCGTTTCACCCGCCTCTGGTCCGACGGTCAGCAACAGCGTGCCACCGGGCGTCAAATGCGCGGCCAACCGGGGCAGACAGTCGCGTTGTGCGTCGGGTGTAAGGTGAAAAAAGCTGCCCCAGCCGATGATTCCGTCAAAGCGAACGTCGAGTGCGAGTGTCCGCATATTGGCCTGCCGCCAATCCCCCTGCGGCCAGCGTGCGCGCGCGATGTCGAGCATCTCCGTGGAAATATCGACGCCTGTCAGATTATACCCCCGGTCAATCAGCCACCGCGCAATCGGCTCGCCCGCGCCGCAACCCAGATCGAGCACCCGCCCGCCTGCAGGCAGCGCCCGCGCAAACCGCTCTAGCCACGGCGTCTCGAACAGGCTGCGCGATCTTTGCGCATCAAAGGCTGCCGCCTGCCTGTCGTATAGCGCTTGGGTGTCCGTCTCATTCATAGGGGTTCACGTACCACATTTTTTGGTCCACTGGCCCCTAGAACGTATGCGTGGCCCCCGCCGGATCGCCTGTTGCGACCACGTGATAAAGGCTCGCTTCGCCGGTCATCGAAGGCACTGCGGCATGCGGCAGGTTTTCGGGCACCGACATCGTGTCACCGGGGGCCAGCACCGTTTCGCCGCCTTCCCATGTCACGCGCCAGTGACCGCGCATGGGCATGAGGACGGAAGGGAAGGAGTGGCTGTGCATCTCGGGCGTGGCGCTGTCGCGGGTGATGAAGTCGACCTCAAAGCCGGGTTTGTCGCGCAGTTTGCCATTTTCGCCGATAACTTTGGCTGGCGTGCGATCAGCCAGTGACATCAGATCCCAGTAGCGGGCGACGTAGTGTGGTGTGACCTCTGCCGTGGTGGGTTCGGGGAACGTGGCCAGCTCAGCGTCGGTGAGCAGCGGCATGGGGCTGATGCCGTCGGGCAGGGATTGGCCGCGTTTGGTGTCATAGAGGCTGCCGTTTTCGCCCAAGACGAGGCCGTGGTCGGCGGCGTCTTCGATCACTTGCGGTGCCCAGATCACCCCACCGCCCGCGTCGTCACCGCCCAAGATCGCCATGATCATCCCGTAATCCGTGCCGATGTTCTCGAAACCGCGAAAGATGCCCGTGGGGATGTTGATGATGTCGCCTTCTTCCAGCGTTACCTCGCCCGCGTCGCCGGTGCGCCCCCAGAAAAACCGCCAGCGGCCTTTGAGCACAAAAAACACCTCCGCCGTGCGGTGACAATGCAAGGAGTTGCGGCATTTCGGCGGTTGCCCCGCCGCCCCGATGTTAAAGCCGTGTGGGATGCCGATATGGACGTGCTGATCGGGACTTTCCGAGACACCGCCGCCAATGATGGTAAAGTTTTCCTTTTGATCGCTGCCCGGTGTGTGGGCGTCGATGAAGGCGGTTTTGCAAGGGCGCAGCTCGCCGTAGCGAACGATGCGGGAGGTGAGGTCGGTCATGGCGATGGTCCTTTGAATTACGGGCGGCTTATAGGGTCAGGGCTTAGCCCGCCCCCATCAATATCTGCTTCCAGATCGCGATCTCGTCGTAGAGCGCGTATTCCCGGCGCAGGCCCCATGGGCCAAATTCGGCGTGGCACATGCCCATGACGTGGACCGGCGCGCCTGTGGGTTTGCCGAAACTGCCCCAGCCGTCGTGCGTGCCATCAAGGCTCCACCGCAGGGCTGCGCGCGGGGATAGCATGTCGGCGTCCATGCCGATCTGGTGGTGGATTTTGAACGTGGCGTTGGGGAATGACGACCGCAGGCCGACCCAGAATTCTAGGCACCCTTCGCGTCCGATGCTGGTCTGTGCGCCAGCGTATTCGCCGATCACCGCGCGGTCGAAATCTTCGTGCACCGCGTTGAAATCCATGTCCATGATGCGCTGGACGAGGGCTGCGTATTTCGCGCCCCATTCGTTGGTGTTGCCCGTGCCGCGATAGTCGCCTTGGATGTCGATTGCCGGGGTAAAGACCGGGGCCGCGTGTTCAGGACCGCCCTCGTTTGAGATCAGTTCAGCGGCAAATGTTAGCGGATCGAGGCCCATCTGGCGCACCATGCCGCCGTAGTCGCGGATCAGCCATTCGTCGTAGATAACGTCGCCGCGCACCGCGCAATCGGCGATGACGCGCACGACCCACGGCTTATGCGTCGCTGGCCCGAACTGGCCGTCGCGGGTGTGCGTGGCTTTGGTCAGCAGGCGGTGCGACGAGAGGTAGCCGTGTGCGTCAGAGTTGGACCAGATGACATCCTCGGCCAGCAGCTCGCGGTTGGGAAATTCATTGATCGTGGCCATGGTCGCGGCCATCGTGGCGACGTTGCCGACCGACACGCCCATCGGCGAGCGGACGGGGATATCCTTGGAGTAATACTGGTGCAGGGTGCCAACGCCGCGACCTTCCCAGATTTCCTTGGTGATGCCGATGATGTAGTCGGGGAAGTCTGTCCAGCGGTTCGAATAGGTCATTATTGCGTCCAGTCTTTGGGGATACGGGCCGATCCGCGCAGGATCAGCGGCCCTTGGATTTCGATTTTTTCCGGCAAGCTACCGGGTGTTTCTATCTGGTCAAGCAATGTGTCGACCGTGGCCTCGACCATGCGGTTTACAGGCTGGCGCAGTGTCGTCAAATCATAGGCGGCCCAGCCTGCCAGCGGCACGTCGTCATAGCCCACCACCGAGACGTCATGCGGCACTCGTAGTCCCAACTCGCCCCGCAGGGTGTCCATGACAGCGAATGCCATATGATCGTTGCCCACGAAGATCGCGTCGGGCGGATCGGCGCGGGCCATCAGGCTGCGTGTGGCTTGGGATGCTGCGTCGCGCGTGTACATGCCGTCGATGACGTCCAGCGGCAGGCGGTCGTGGGCGGCCAAGCCTTGGGTAAATCCCCGCGCTCGGTCCCGTCCCGTTGATGATCCTGACCAGCCCGCGATATGGGCTATGCGGCGGTGTCCGCCTGCGGCCAGAAACGACGCGACCTTGCGCCCGCCGTCGATATTGGCCGAGGTGACACTCGATTGCCCGTCGCCGTCTTGGCCCCGGTTGAACAGCACCACGGGGATGCCCGCGTCGGCGCAGCGTTGGGTCATACCGTTGGACATCGCGACGCTGGCGGTGATGATCCCGTCGACGCGGTAATCCATCAGCTCGCCCACGATCCGGTCCAGCCCGTCGCCCGAGTTGGGCGTGGTGAAGACGAGGATATGGTAGCCCTTGGCCTGAAGCGCATTCGACAGTCGCTCGAGCGCCAGCGGGTAAAATTGATTGTCGAGATAGGCCACTACCAGACCGATGATCCGGCTCTTGCCCGTGATCATCGCCCGCGCGAGGGGGTTGGGACGGTAGCCCAGCTGTGTGGCGGCGCGTTTGACCTTGTCGATGGTGGCCTGAGAGGCCGAGGCGCCGGGTGTAAAGACCCGGCTGACCGCCGATTGGCTGACGCCCGCCAGACGCGCCACGTCTTGGGATGTGACGCGCGCCTCGGGCATCAGTCTGCGGTCCAGCCGCCGTCCACGAGCAGGCTGGTTCCGGTGATGAGTGCGCTGGCGTCGGAGGCCAGAAACACGCAGGGCCCCATGATGTCCTCGACCTCACCCACGCGGCCCAGTTTGATCTTGTCATTGATCCACGCGGCGCGCTCGGGGTCGGCGAATGTGCTGGCTGTCAGCGCTGTGCGGATGAAGGTCGGCGCGACCGTGTTGACGCGGATGCCGTGCGGGCCGAACTCGATCGCCATGCCTTTGGTGAACCCTTCGACGCCATGTTTTGTGCCGCAATAGGCGCTGCGGTCGATGCCGCCGACGTGGGCCATCTGGCTGGTGATGTTGATCAGACTGCCGGGTTTGCCCGCCGCGATCAGCCCCTTGGCCACAGCGCGGGTGAGAAAGTACGCGCCCTTGAGATTGAGGGCGGAAACCTCTTCGAAATCCGCCTCTGTCGCCTCGATGGCAGGGCCGTGCCGCGCGAGGCCTGCGGAGTTGACCAACACGTCAAAGGGGCCGTGGTCCGCCACCGACGCCTCGGTCGCGGCAACATCGGACACGTCCATTTGCAGGGTCTGCACGGTGATGCCAGCGGCGCGCATCTCGGTCGCCAATTCTTCGAGTTTGTCCGCGCGGCGGGCCGCTATTGTGACCTCGGCCCCCGCTTCGCCAAGGGCCACGGCACAGGCCGCCCCGATGCCCGAAGACGCCCCCGCAATCAGCGCACGTTTACCGTCGAGACGGAGTGATGGAGTGGTGGGTAGTGTCATTCTGCGGCCTCGCGATAGGGTGCCCCTTCGCCGTAGGGCACGTTGATGCCGCCGTAGCGGCGGACGCGGATGTTGCATTGTTCGGCATGGCCGACGAAGCCTTCGAGCATGCACAGGCGGCTGCCGTATTCGCCCACGAGTGTTGCGGCCTCATCCGTAGTGACCCGCTGATAGCTGTGTGTTTTCAGGAACTTGCCGACCCAGAGGCCGCCGGTATAGCGCCCTGCCTTTTTTGTCGGCAACGTGTGGTTGGTGCCGATAACCTTGTCACCGTTGGCCACATTGGTGCGCGGCCCGAGGAAGAGCGCGCCGTAGCTGTGCATCTGTTCTAGGAACCAATCGTCGCGGTCTGTCATGACTTGGACGTGCTCGGAGGCGATGTCGTTGGCGACCTCGAGCATCTCGTCGTAAGTGTCGCACAGGATCATTTCGCCGTAGTCTTCCCATGACGTCCGCGCGGTCTCGCGGGTGGGCAGGATTTCCAAGATACGCTCGATTTCGGCCAGCGTCGCTTTGGCGAGTTTTTCCGAGTTTGTGACCATCACTGCGGGCGAATTGTAGCCGTGTTCGGCCTGACCCAGCAGGTCTGTCGCGCACATTTCGGCGTCCACAGTGTCGTCCGCGATCACCATCGTCTCGGTCGGGCCTGCGAAGAGGTCAATTCCGACGCGGCCATAAAGCTGGCGCTTGGCTTCGGCCACAAACGCGTTGCCGGGGCCGACGAGCATATGGACAGGCTCAATCGTCTCGGTGCCGATGGCCATAGCCCCCACGGCCTGCATACCGCCGAGCACGTAAACCTCATGTGCGCCGCCAAGATGCATGGCGGCGACGATGGCCGGGTGCGGTTTGCCGTTTTGCGGCGGGGCCGAGGCCACGATGCGCGGCACGCCCGCGACGGTGGCGGTCAGCACGGACATATGCGCGGAGGCGACCATCGGGAATTTGCCGCCGGGCACGTAGCAGCCAACCGATTGGACGGGGATGTTCTTGTGGCCCAAGATCACGCCGGGCATTGTTTCGACCTCGATGTCAGTCATGCTGGCGCGTTGGGCTTGGGCGAAGGTGCGGATCTGGTCTTGGGCAAACTTGATGTCCGCCAGCTCTCGGTCGCTGACCTGCGACATGGCGGCGTCGATCTCGGATTGCGTGAGCAGGAACGAGGGCGGGCTGTACTTGTCGAACTTGGCGGACAGATCGCGAATGGCCGCGTCGCCACGGGTTTCGATATCGGCCAGCGTCGCTTCGACCACGCCGCGCACCTTGGCGTCGTCGTCGCGGCGTTCTTGCTCGGGCTTGCCGGATTTAAGGTAAGTGACAGCCATATCGTTACTCCGGTTTTGCGGGCGTTTTGCGGCCCTCGTCGTAGGCTTCCCAGCCTTCGCCATTGAAGACGTCGACGCCCAATTGCATCATCACGCCAGCCAGATCGACCGAGACGGGGTTGTCGGCGATGCGGCCATCTTCGACGCGCCAGAAGTCCTTGTAGTGGATTTTCACGCGTTTGTTGGTGGCCGGGATGCCCATGAACTCACCGCTGTGCAGCGCGTCGATGTAGCCAAAGCACGCGGCCCAATCGCCGTCCGCCATGAAGTGTTCGGTGATGTACTTGCGGTCGGTGAAGGCCGCACGCAGCGGAAACTGCCAGTTGCGCTGGAACTCTGCGATGCCCTTTTTGGTGCCGCTGCCTTGGTTGCCGCGCCACAGGAAATCCTCGGTAAAATAGACCGACATATCCATTTCATTTGCAGCTAACCCCAGTTCCATCGCTTTCACAGCGGCGAGGGTGGCGGCGGTTTTGGTGTCGTAGTGGCTATCGGTCATGATGTAATGCGCTCTCCGGTGGCGGTGTCAAACAGGTGGCAGATGGATGCGGGGATGTGGGTCGTGACGGGTTCACCGATATTTGCGCGGAACTCTTTGCCCGCTTTCACGGACACGAGGGCCGACCCGACCTTGTAGTTGATCATCGTGGCCTCACCGAGCAGTTCCAGCGAATAGACGGGCGCTGTCACTTGGCCCGCATCCGCAAGGCTCGCGTCTTCGGCGCGGAAACCCAGCGTGACTGCGCCTGTATGTGTGCTGGCCAAGCCGCTGACACTCATGTCGTGCGACGTAAATGTGCCGCCCTCGATCTGGCCCTCGACGAGGTTCATCGCGGGGCTGCCGATAAAGGAGGCGACAAAGGCGTTGGCGGGGTTGTCGTAGATGTCCGTGGGCGTGCCGACCTGCTGGACGATGCCCTTGTTCATGACCACCACGCGGTCCGCGAGGGTCATCGCCTCGATCTGGTCGTGCGTGACGTAGATCGTGGTCGTTTTCAGCTCGTGGCTGAGGTTTTTGATCTGGGCACGGGTGCTGACGCGCAGTTTGGCGTCGAGATTGGACAGAGGTTCGTCCATCAAGAACACGTTGGGTTCGCGCACAACCGCACGGGCCAGTGCGACACGCTGGCGTTGACCGCCCGACAGCTCGCCCGGTTTGCGGTGCAGAAAATCATCCAGCTCGACCATGGCAGAGGCGCGCATCACGCGTTCCTTGTGCTCGGCCTCGGGGATTTTGCGGACCTTCAGCGGAAAGCGAATGTTCTCGTAGACGTTCATGTTGGGGTAGAGCGCGTAGCTCTGGAACACCATCGCCACGTCGCGGTCTTTGGGGTCGAGGTCGTTGACCCGCACACCATCAACGAGGATATCGCCCGATGTCGCTTCTTCGAGACCTGCGATCATCCGCATGGTTGTCGTCTTGCCGCAGCCCGAAGGCCCGAGCAGGACGAGAAATTCTTGATCCTTGATCGTTAGGTCAAAATTATCGACCCCGATAAAGTCGCCCCAGCGCTTGTGAATATTGCGCAGCTGCACTTCTGCCATGACGCGCCCCTCGTTGTTTGCAAACGTATGCAATCCAATAAGCCGCGATTCCAAGTGTAACGCAAGCGCTTTGTTTTATTATGCCAAAAATACATATTTTTAAGAAATATGCTTGCAAAATGATACGCGTTTGGCGTTACATTGCAATCGTATGCAATGGCATCCCTGATTCGAACTAAGTGTTTGCGTCCGTCGGGTCATTGTCCAAAGATACAAATGGGTCTGGCCATAAAGAGCCTGATCTAGACAAGGGAGAGACCAAAGTTATGACATTTATGAAACCAGCAGTGCTTGGCACTGTATTCGCGGTTCTCAGCACGACAACCGCATTGGCGGACGGCCACGGCTGTTCCATCGACGGTGGTCGTTTGAGCATCATCGGCAACGAATTTCCAGCGATCCAAACCATTGGTCGCGTGGCGGCTGAGTGTGAAGGCATCGACGCCTCTGCCAACCTGACAGCAGACCACCAGACGCTGAACGTCGCAGGTATGACGGGCAACCCAGCGGAATACACCACGGCCATCGTCGCCAATTCGTCCATCGTGGCGCTGATCAACGAAGACGTGATCCGCCCATTGGATGATCTGGTCGCTGAGTTTGGCCAAGACATCCCGGCCCGTCAGTTGATCACAGTCAACGGCAACGTGCTGGCTGTGGCGTTTATGGCGAACGCGCAGCACCTCGTGTACCGCGCGGACATCCTAGAGCAGGTCGGCGCTGAGGTTCCTAAATCCTATGAGGACATGCTGGCGACTGCTGAGATGATCCGCTCGGAAGGTGTCCTCGAGTACCCATTGGGCGGCGCATATGCCGCTGGTTGGAACCTCGCGCAGGAATTCACCAACATGTACATCGGTCATGGCGGCGAGTTCTTTGAAGCGGGCACAGCCAATGTGTCGATCAACAACGCCCAAGGTGTTGCGACATTGGAAATGCTCAAAGCATTGTCCGAGTACATGAACCCTGATTTCCTGACCCACGACAGCAACGCAACCAGCGCTGAATGGGAAGCGGGCAACGTGGCCATGATGAACATGTGGGGCTCGCGCACCGGTGTTTTGATGGACGACGAAGGGTCCGAAGAGGTCGTGTATTCCAACACAGCCGTTAGCGGACCTTTGATGGTTGGCGACAGCGGCGTGCCTGCGACGACACTCTGGTGGGATGGCTGGACCGTTGCCAAGAACATCTCGGACGAAGATGCGGCTGCTACTTTCCAAGCACTGGCCCACGCGGTGTCACCCGCCACGCTGAATGACGATACCATGAGCCAAGCCGTTTGGTTGATGGATGGCTATGAGCCAGCCGCCGTGAACGAAGGTGTTCTGGCATCCGTTTCCGCAGGCGCACGTCCATACCCAATGCTGCCATTCCAAGGTCTGCTGCACACCGCTCTTGGTGATAACGTCGCTGACTTCCTGCAAGGCAACGAGAGCGCCGAGCAGACATTGGCAGACATCGAAGCGGCCTACACT
>CALHAP010000050.1 GCA_937931795.1 uncultured Paracoccaceae bacterium | reverse complement strand
GCACGTCTCAGGAATACGGCGGCGTTATCAAACACGGCGCGAAATTGCTGTTTGCCTACGGCGAGGCGACGGTGCCCAAGGTGACCGTCATCACCCGCAAGGCCTATGGCGGGGCCTACGACGTGATGGCGTCCAAACATTTGCGCGGCGATTTCAACTACGCATGGCCAACCGCCGAGATCGCGGTAATGGGCGCTAAAGGGGCTACCGAGATCATTCACCGCGCCGATTTGGCGGATGCAGACAAAATCGCGCAACATACCAAGGACTACGAAGATCGGTTTGCGACACCCTTTGTGGCAGCCGAGCGTGGGTTCATTGACGAGGTGATCGAACCTGCGGCCACTCGCAAACGCATTTGCCGGGCCTTTGCGTCCTTGCGGACCAAGCAGCTGTCGAACCCGTGGAAAAAGCACGATAATATCCCGCTGTGATCTCGCGGACGGATCATGGACGTAATCAGATGACCCAAGGGCGGGATGAATGACATGCTAAAACACCGTGGTTTTCCGGGGCGACTGCCGGGAACGGATTTCCAATTTACCATTCGGCGCGCCTCCAAAGAGGGGCCGACAGAATTGGTGTCGCGTGAACGTTTCCGCGATCGCAGGCCGCCCGACAAACGGGCGGATGAGGGGTTCATGGCGGCGCTGTGGGCGCAATTTGGCGACGCGCCGTTCGAGCGGGGTAACCTTGATGCGGGGCGTCTGAGTTGGTTGTTTGGCCGCGAGGTTATTCCGGCCACCGATCCGTTTGATTTGGCTGATTACGAGGCGCTGTTACAAATTGACGTGCCGCGCGCGCGCGCGTCCTTTCCTGATGTGTTTGAGGGAGAGCAGTGATGCGGGGTGTCAGAACACCGAATGGGCGGATTTTGGCTTACTTTAGGTCACTTTGTGCAACGCTCTTTCTGCGGCGCAAATCCGCATGCAATACTTTAACTACTGAAAGCGCTTTAAACTCCAGCGCATTTCAAAACTGTCAAAACCGTTACCCTTCCCCATTGAAAAGGTTCGAACCTGTTTGGTTCGAGCCTTTTCTACGTATTGGAGGCCACGGTCCGCGCTTTTCCTCTCTCATTTCTGTTGCGGTGTTGTGCGACGGCATCCGTTTTGCATCTGAAGGACTACGTTGATGTTCAAGAAAATCCTTATCGCCAATCGTGGTGAAATCGCCTGCCGCGTGATCAAAACCGCCCGAAAAATGGGTATTCAGACGGTTGCGATCTACTCAGATGCTGACCGCAATGCGCTGCATGTGCGGATGGCGGATGAGGCGGTCCACATCGGCCCCGCACCTGCGAACCAATCCTACATCGTGATCGAGAACGTGCTGAAAGCGATCCGTGAAACGGGCGCTGAAGCTGTCCACCCCGGATACGGTTTCTTAAGCGAAAACAGCAAGTTCGCTGAAGCTCTTAAAGCGGAAGGTGTTGCCTTTATCGGCCCGCCCGTGAACGCAATCGAGGCGATGGGCGACAAGATCACCTCCAAGAAACTGGCCCAAGAGGCGGGCGTCAGCACGGTGCCTGGCTATATGGGGTTGATCGAGGACGCGGACGAGGCGGTCAAAATCTCGAACCAAGTCGGCTATCCTGTGATGATCAAGGCTAGCGCGGGCGGTGGTGGCAAGGGGATGCGGATCGCGTGGAATGACACCGAGGCGCGCGAAGGGTTCCAATCGTCGAAAAACGAGGCGGCCAATTCATTCGGCGACGACCGGATTTTTATCGAGAAATTCGTCACCCAACCGCGCCATATCGAGATCCAAGTGCTCGCCGACAGCCACGGCAACACGGTCTACCTGCACGAGCGCGAATGTTCGATCCAGCGCCGCAATCAAAAGGTGATTGAAGAGGCCCCGTCGCCGTTTCTCGACCCCGAGACCCGTGCTGCCATGGGCGCGCAATCCTGTGCGCTGGCAGCTGCCGTGGGCTATACCAGCGCCGGAACGGTTGAGTTTATCGTCGACGGAGATCGCAATTTTTACTTTCTCGAAATGAACACCCGTCTACAGGTCGAACACCCTGTGACGGAGCTGATCACTGGGGTCGACTTGGTCGAACAGATGATCCGTGTCGCCGCTGGCGAGGCGCTGCCGTTCAAACAAGACGAGATTGCGCTGAACGGTTGGGCGATGGAGAGCCGTCTCTATGCCGAAGACCCGTATCGCAATTTCCTGCCCTCGATTGGCCGCCTGACACGTTATCGTCCGCCCGCCGAGGAAGCGACCGAGACACGTGCCGTACGCAATGACACAGGCGTCTACGAGGGCGGCGAGATCAGCATGTATTACGACCCGATGATCGCCAAACTGTGTACCTGGGCCCCCACGCGCGATGCCGCGATTGTCGAGATGCGGGCGGCGTTAGACGGGTTCGAGGTCGAAGGGATCGGGCACAATCTGCCGTTCCTGTCGGCGGTGATGAACCACGAGAAATTCGTCTCGGGCAACATCACCACCGCGTTTATCGAAGAGGAATACCCCGATGGATTTGAGGGGGCCACACTACCCGAGGCCGAGCTGCGCCGCGTTGCCGCCGCTGCCGCCGCGATGCACCGCGTTGCCGAAATCCGGCGCACGCGTATCTCGGGCCGGATGGGCAATCACGAGCGAAAAGTGGGCACCGATTGGGTCGTCTCGCTCGGTGGGCAGCACATGCCTGTCATGATCAGCGCCGACAAAGACGGGGCTGACGTCGCCTTTGACGGTGGGGACACCTTGCGCGTTGAGAGCGATTGGACGCCCGGCCAACCGCTCGCGCGGCTGATGGTCGGTGGCGCACCGCTGGTCCTAAAAGTGGCCAAAGCGACGGGTGGATACACGTTGCGCACGGCGGGGGCCGAGCTGCGCAGCTTTGTCCGCTCACCGCGTCAGGCCGAGCTTGCCGCTCTGATGCCCGAAAAACTGCCGCCGGATACATCGAAACTGCTGCTCTGCCCGATGCCCGGTCTGATCGTCAAGGTCGACGTGGCCGTGGGCGATGAGGTGCAAGAGGGCCAAGCGCTATGCACCGTCGAGGCGATGAAAATGGAGAACATCCTGCGTGCTGAACGCAAAGGAGTGGTGTCCAAGATCAACGCCGAGGCGGGTAATAGCCTCGCGGTGGATGACGTGATTATGGAGTTTGAATGATCCCGCCGCTTCAGCGCAATTCCTGTTGGCGCAGTGGCATCTTGTCGATGGCGCGCCAGATTTCACGGCCCTCGAACGGCTGTGGTTTGCGCTGTGCGATGCGGCCGTCTTTGTCCATCAGCACCAGCATAAATCGACGGGGTCGTAGCGCTTCGCGGATCGGTGTTTCGGCTGCGGGATCCGTGTCGACGATGATGATCACATCGCGCGCGGCCAATGCGGCGGATTCTTCGGCGAGGAAGGCCATTTGTTCTGCGAACATCGGATCGTTCGGGCTGTTGGCAAAGACGATGACTGGGCGGGCGATATATTGCAGCGCGGGCAGATCAACTTCGCTGGCGTCGAACACTGTTGTCCGGGCCGCCTCCCAACGGGTCAGCACGTCTTCGACGATGACCTCGGTCGTCTCTTGTGCGGAGGTGGTCGTGGCGGCGGTGGCCAAAAACAGGGTCGTGAGCAGTGATCTAATCATACCCAAACAGATAGGGCGGCGCGCCGTCAAAGCGAAGGGGGCAGCGGTTGATTTCTGCGCTTCCTTGAGAGGATGGACGATATGACCGATAAAAAAACATGGGAAAAACGCGCCGAGGCCGAGCTGCGTGGGCGTCTGCTGAATGATCTGACGTGGGATACGCTTGAGGGTATCCCAGTTCAGCCGCTCTACACAGCGGACGACACCGCCGACTTGCCACATATGGGAGGCGTGCCGGGTGAGGCGCCGTTCACGCGCGGGGTCAAGGCCACGATGTACGCAGGAAGGCCTTGGACGATCCGCCAATACGCGGGCTTTTCCACAGCCGAAGAGAGCAACGCCTTCTACCGCAAGGCGCTGGCGGGCGGACAGCAGGGCGTGTCCGTGGCGTTCGATCTGGCGACGCACCGCGGCTATGACAGCGATCATCCGCGCGTCGAAGGCGACGTAGGCAAGGCGGGTGTGGCGATTGACAGCGTTGAGGATATGAAGATCCTGTTCGACGGCATCCCGCTCGATAAAGTCAGCGTTTCCATGACGATGAACGGCGCTGTGATCCCGATCCTCGCCAATTTTATCGTGGCGGGCGAAGAGCAGGGGCATGATCGCAGTCTGCTCGCGGGGACCATTCAGAACGACATTCTCAAAGAGTTTATGGTGCGCAACACCTACGTCTACCCGCCCGAGCCGTCGATGCGGATCATCGCGGACATTATTGAGTACACCGCCGACGAGATGCCCAAGTTTAACTCGATCTCGATCTCAGGCTACCACATGCAAGAGGCGGGCGCGAACCTCGTCCAAGAGCTGGCGTTCACCCTCGCCGATGGCCGCGAATATGTGCGCACGGCGATTGCGGCGGGCATGGATGTGGATAAATTTGCGCCGCGCCTCAGCTTTTTCTTCTGCATCGGGATGAATTTTTTCATGGAGGCCGCCAAACTGCGCGCTGCACGTCTGCTCTGGTCGCGGATCATGGCGGAGTTTGAGCCGAAAAACGAGAAATCCTCGATGCTGCGGACCCATTGCCAGACCAGCGGTGTCAGCCTGCAAGAGCAGGACCCCTACAACAACGTCGTGCGCACGGCCTATGAGGCGATGTCGGCGGTTTTGGGCGGCACACAGTCGTTGCACACCAATGCGCTGGATGAAGCGATTGCCCTGCCGACCGAGTTCGCCGCCCGCATTGCACGCAATACGCAATTGATTTTGCAAGAAGAAACCGGTGTCACCAATGTCGTCGACCCGCTGGCGGGCAGCTACTACGTTGAAAAACTCACCAGTGATTTGGCCGAAGCCGCATGGGCGCTGATCGAAGAAGTCGAAGAGATGGGTGGCATGACCAAGGCCGTAGCGACCGGTATGCCCAAGCTGCGGATCGAGGAAACAGCCGCCAAACGACAGGCGCTGATCGACCGAGGGGACGAGGTGATCGTGGGCGTCAACAAGTACCGCAAGGACAAGGAAGACCCGATTGATATCCTCGATATCGACAACATGGCCGTGCGCGGCAGTCAGATTGCGCGGCTGAAATCTGTGCGCGACGGGCGCGATGCGGCGGCTTGTGAGGCGGCCTTGGCCGAGGTGACGCGCCGCGCGCGCGATGGTGGTAACTTGCTGGAGGCGGCGGTCGAAGCATCACGTCAGCGGGCCACAGTGGGAGAGATCAGCATGGCGATGGAAGAGATTTTCGGGCGGCACCGCGCCGAGGTCAAAACGCTCGCAGGGGTCTATGGCGCAGCCTACGACGGCGATGAAGGCTTTGCCGCGATCCAGAAATCGGTCGAGGATTTCGCCGAAGACGAAGGCCGCAGACCCCGGATGTTGGTCGTCAAAATGGGCCAAGACGGACATGACAGGGGGGCCAAGGTGATCGCGACCGCCTTTGCCGATATCGGGTTCGATGTGGACGTCGGCCCGCTGTTCCAAACGCCCGCCGAGGCGGCACAAGACGCCGTCGACAACGACGTGCATGTCATCGGCATCTCGTCGCAAGCGGCGGGGCACAAGACGTTGGCACCCAAGCTGATCGAAGCGTTGAAAGAGGCGGATGCCGAGGACATCATCGTCATTTGTGGCGGCGTGATCCCGCAACAGGACTACCAATACCTCTACGATGCAGGCGTCAAAGCGATCTTTGGCCCCGGCACCAACATCCCCAACGCGGCGGAGGACATCCTCAAACTGATCCGCAAAGCGCGGAGCTAAGGATGCAGCTCGATCATCTCGCCGTTGTCTGTGACGATCTGGATGTGGGCACTGCGGCTGTCGAGGCGGCCCTCGGCGTGACGCTAGAGCCGGGGGGCGAGCATGCGATGTTCGGCACGCATAATCGCCTTCTGAGCCTCGGCCCCGACCTCTACCTCGAAGTGATCAGCCCGAACCCTGCGGCACCTGCGCCCGGACGTGCCCGGTGGTTTGACCTTGATCTGGCGCCGAGCAGCCCGCGCTTGGGCAATTGGATCGCGCGGGTGCTGGATATCGAGCGTGCGGTCACCGCAGCGCCTGACGGTATTGGTGATATCTTGTCGCTAGAACGCGCGGCATTGCAGTGGCGTTTGTCGGTGCCACGTGATGGTAGTTTGCCGATGCAGGGCGGATATCCGACGCTTATTCAATGGGATACGGATGATCACCCGGCACAGAAGCTACCTGATCGAGACATTCGCCTGAAAACGCTCTGCGTCGCGCATCCACAGGCGGCGTGGCTCACCGAGCATCTCGCGGGGGCATTTGACGACGCGCGGATCGAGTTTGCCGCAGTAGCCACACCTGCCCTATCCGCCGTGTTTGAGACGCCAAACGGCCTGCGCAGCCTCTGATCATAATTTCCCGACGCGTCTTGATTTCCCTACTGCCCCTCGGCTGAGGATGGGGTAAAGTCGGGGTATGTCTATTTGGTCCCGCATCGCTGACGCCATCGCATCGCTCACCTCCGGGGAGGGTCTGTCCGCTGTTTTTGATCAGTTGCGCACCCCGCCCGAACGCTCTGTCGCCTTTACCATCGCCGTGATCGCATTGGGCGCGAAAATGGCTAAGGCAGACGGGCATGTGACCCGCGACGAGGTAATGGCGTTTCGCGAAGTTTTCCAGATCGCAGCGGAAGATGAAGCAAAGGCGGCCTCGGTGTTCAATCTTGCACGGCAAGATGTGGCGGGCTTTGAGGTCTATGCCCGCCGGATCAGTGCCATGTTCGAAAACCGCCAAGACCCGCTGGAAGACCTACTGGCGGGGCTGTTTCACATCGCGATTGCGGATGGCGTCTACCACCCCAATGAAGAGGTGTTTTTGCGTGAAGTCTCGGATATCTTTGGAATATCCAGCCGGTGTTTTGCCCGTATTCGCGCGCAGCATGTGCCAGATGCCCGCAGTGATCCCTACGATGTGTTGGGTGTCGCCTATGACGCCGCTCTCGACGATATTCGGGCTGCTTGGAAACGCCATGTGCGCGAAAGCCATCCTGACCGCATGCAGGCCCGTGGTGTCCCTGCCGAAGCGATCAAGCTCGCGGAACGGCGCTTGATTGCCGTGAATGATGCTTGGGAAGATATATCCCGCGCGCGCCGTTCGGCATGATCTGCACATGAAGATCGTCAGCTACAACGTTGAATGGTTTGATCATTTGTTCAATGATGCGGGGCTGATGGTCAACGATGAGACGTGGTCGGGCAGGCGGGGTGTGACCAAGGCACAGCAGCTCGCCGCCTTGGGCGATGTGTTTCAAGCGCTGGATGCCGACGCGATTATGGTGATCGAGGCCCCAAATCACAGTCGCAAGCGCGACGGTGTGGCAGCCCTTGAAACCTTTGCTGGGCACTTTGGATTGCGCGCCCGCGCGGCCCTGATTGGGTTTCCAAATGACACGCAGCAAGAGATCACACTGTTGTTTGATCCGGACGCTATAACCGCCGCGCATGACCCTCAAAGTGGCCTGGATGCGCCGGTATTTGATGGCACTTTGCGCATTGATCTCGACGTAGATGCGCATCCCGAAAAGGTGCGTTGGTCCAAACCGCCTCTAGAAGTGCAAATTACGACGGCGGCAGGCGCGCCGCTACGGTTGATCGGCGTGCACGCCAAATCAAAGGCACCACATGGCGCGCGTAACGAGGCGGATGTGATGCGCCTGTCGATTGCCAACAGGCGCAAACAATTGGCGCAATGTCTGTGGCTTCGCCGCCGGGTTGATGCGCATTTGGTGCAGGGCGATGATCTGGTGGTCTTGGGGGATTTCAATGATGGTCCGGGGTTGGACGCCTATGAAAAGCTCTTTGGGCGCTCAGGCGTTGAGGTGGTGCTTGGCGACGAGGCGGGTGTGCAACTCTTTGATCCACATGCGGAAATGGTGTTGAGCCGCCCAACATTGGCCGCGCCCACATCGGCCCGCTTTAGCGTGGGCCCAGATGGACGGGTGCTGTCAGCTTTGCTCGATTACGTGATGGTGTCGCCCGGTTTGCGCGCGCGGTCCCCCAGATGGCGTATCTGGCATCCCTATGAAGATCCGCAATGTTTGGCGGACAGCGACTTACAGCAGGCGCTTCTCACAGCGTCCGATCATTTTCCTGTGGAAATGCAGATTGATATCTAACGCTTAGCTGATTGATTTCGCGGTCTTTATCACGGGTTGTGCGTCTAGCGCGTTGGCCAACCCTTTGAACCGGGCTTCGGCGACTTCCCCGAATAAGGCTTGTGCATTTTTCGCGATGGTCAGTTCCAGAATGCGATCTTTGGGCTGCCATTTCAGCCTGCCGGGTTTTTCTTCCGCCCCCAGCCACATCATAGCCCCAAACCGCATGGCACGGCCCAGAACTTCGGCCTCTAACGTGCGTTTGTCGCTGAGCAACCCGAACAGTGCATCATAGCGCGATCCATCGCGTTTATTGGTGTAGCGGTGCAGCAGCGCAAGCCCGAGGAAGACGCGGTCACTGTGTTTGAGGCCACCGAGGTTGGCGCGCGTGGCGTTGTCAAAACACACCTCGGGACGGTAGTCAGGATGCGCGCGCCAGCTGACGTCATGCAGCAAGCAAGCGGCATGGATCAGCCGTTTTTTCTGCCAATCCGCGCGAGGAAACAGCGGTAGGACGAATTCATACAGGCGCGGGCCAAACCCTGGTTGCCGCGCGTCTTTGGCCTCGGCAAAGCGACAGCTTTCGATCAGCGGGTCGCGGTCACGCAGCGGTTGGGGCATTTCCTCATAGAGCATACCTTCGCGGATACCGTAGGATGAGACGGTTATGTCTTTGGGTTTGAAGGTTTTTATCAAACGATCCAGTACCAGAGATGCGCAAGGCACCAGTGCCATACGCTCCGACGAGATATCGCAGCGCCCGCGCAGCTCGTCCAGATCACATTCACGAATATAGTCCCGCGTGGCGGTGATCTGGCGCGCGGTCATGCGGTACTCGTGCAGCACGGTCAGCGGGTAGCCGCGCCGTTCCATGTCGATGCGGGCAATGGCGCGCCACGATCCACCAACCAGAAACAGCCGCATCGCCGTTGCGTTGTCCATACTATCATGCAGGTCGCGCATGGTGTCTTTGATGTGCGATTTGACCGCTTTTTCGCCGCCCTTGATCTCCAGCAGCTTGAGCGGCCCCAGCGCGGATGAAACGCGTGCGCCGACCTCGCCGTCCGCAACATGTGCCAATTCCATTGACGATCCACCGATGTCACAGACCAACCCATAGCTGCCGGGCCAGCCGAGCAACACGCCTTGTGCTGAATAGCGGGCCTCTTCTTCGCCGTCGATAATGTAGATTTTGACGCCTGTTGCCGCCTCGACCTCGTCGCAGAACTCTTGGCCGTCGCTCGCTTCGCGGACTGCCGCCGTGGCCACGGCCGTCAGGGGCGATATGCCCATGCCTTCGGCTAGTTTTGCGAACCGGATCATCGCGGACAGCGCGCGTTTGCGCCCTTTGGGGTTCAGCGTGCCCGTCTCGGACAACCCGGCGCCAAGGCCACACATGATTTTTTCATTGTAGAAATAGGCGGGCGATCGCGCGGCACCGTCAAACACCACCAATCGCACCGAGTTGGACCCGACATCCACGACACCCAATCGGGATAACCGTTGTGCTTGCGGGTCGTTGAAAATAGGGCGTCCGAACGGCCCCCAACGGGTGCTCTGAGCGGTGGCGGATCCGTCCATCTCATGTCCTCACATTCAGCACCGACAACCTGTCTGGCGTGACTGTGTGAGTCAATGATGAATGGTACATCAACACGGCAATGCAGGGGCGAATTTGGATCTGTTTGTTTCTGTGCTCTATGGCAACGCAATTGACGCTGCCGCGACGGGGTTTCTAGTCAATCTCATGCGTCAAATGCGGAACATCCGCGGCACCCGCAGAGCCACGCCCAGACAGCGATGGATTTTCCATGAAGAACCGATGGCAGTTGAACGCAAATTCTCCATCAGGCACCACCGCGCGTTTGAACCTGCCATCGGGTTGCATGACCCAGCTTTGCGCCACATCTGCGAGGTTGGCGGCCATGATTTGTTCCATGATCTGAGCACGCACTGTGGGGTTGTGGATTTCAACCAGCGTTTCGACGCGGCGCGCGAGGTTGCGTCCCATCCAATCCGCCGAACTCATGAAAACACGGGCTTTCTTAGACGGGATCGGCTTGCCATTTCCAAAGATGATGATCCGCGAGTGTTCCAAAAACCGCCCGACGATGGATTTCACCCGGATATTCTCGCTCAACCCTTTGACGCCGGGACGCAGCCCGCAAATGCCGCGCACCACCAGATTGATCTGCACGCCCGCTTGTGACGCGGCGTAGAGCGCGTCAATCACATCGCCTTCGATCAGCGCGTTCATCTTGGCCCAAATTGAGGCGGGTTTGCCGTCGCGCGCCAGCGTCGCTTCCCTTTCGATCATCTCGATCAATTGGGATTTCAGGGTAAGCGGGGAAATCGCCAGATTTTCCAAATCTTCGGGCTGCGCGTAACCGCCGATGTAGTTGAACACCTTGGTCGCGTCCCGCCCCAGCGCCGCGTCACAGGTGAACAGCGACAGGTCGGTATAGATGCGCGCGGTGATCGGGTGATAATTGCCGGTGCCAAAGTGCGTGTAAGTGACCAGCCGGTCGCCTTCGCGCCGCACCACGACGCTCATCTTTGCGTGGGTTTTGTAGTTGGTAAATCCGTAGACCACATGCGCGCCCGCGCGTTCCAGACGGCGCGATTGGCGGATGTTGGCGGCCTCATCAAAGCGCGCGCGCAGCTCGATCAGGGCGGTGACAGATTTACCGTCTTCGGCCGCTTCGCACAGCGCCTCGACAATGGGCGAGTTGCGCGATGTGCGGTAAAGAGTTTGTTTGATCGCCACCACATCGGGATCACGGGCGGCCTGCTGCACAAACCGATTGACCATGTCAAAGGTCTCGTAAGGGTGGTGCAGCAGCATGTCTTTTTGACGGATTGCCGCAAACATATCGCCGTCGTGGTCCTGCACGCGTTCGGGGATGCGCGGCGTGAAAGTGGGCCACAGCAGGTCAGGGCGCAAATCGGTGACCAGCTCGCCCAGATCGCTGATGCCAATCAGGCCCGCGATGTCGTAAACCTCGTCCTCGCGAACCGACATTTCGCGCATAATAAAGGATTTCAACGGGGCCGCGGCATTGGCCGACAGCTTGAGCCGGACCGCTTCGCCGCGTCTGCGCCGTTTGAGGGCGGTCTCGAACTCGCGCACCAGATCTTCGGCCTCGTCTTCGACCTCGAGATCGCTGTCGCGCAGCACCTGGAACGCGCAAAAATCACGCAGCTTATAACCCGGAAACAACCGCGTGATGTTCAACAACAGCAATTCTTCAAGCGGCAAATACCATTGGCCCGTGTCATTGGGCAGCCGCACGAACCGGCCAATCTGATGCGGGACGGGCAAAAGGGCGCGCAAGGGGCGTTTGTCTTTCTTGCGTTCCAGCTCAAGCACCAGCGCAAAGCCTTCGTTGGGGATGAACGGGAATGGATGCGCGGGATCAATGGCCAGCGGCGACAAGACCGGAAACACGTTGTCGATGAAAAATTGGTCCAGAAAAGCGGTGTCATCGTCGGTTACATCGCCGCGTTTCATGATCACCAAACCGGCCGCCGCCAGATCACTGGTGATCCGCGCGAAGGCGTCCTGCTGAATGGCCATCAGGTGCCGAGTTTCTGTGTCTATCAGCGTCAATTGTTCGGCAGGCGTCAGCCCATCGGCCGCAGGGGTTGTGTTGCCCACCTGTGCCAGCTCGCGCAAGCCCGCGACGCGAACGGTGTAAAACTCATCCAGATTGGTATCCGAGATGGACAAAAACCGCAGACGTTCCAATAGCGGGACACGGGGGTTTTGTGCTTCGTCAAGAACCCGCGTGTTAAACCCCACCCAGCTGATTTCACGGTTCACAAACCGGGCAGGCCCACTGAGATCGCCTTCGATTTCGACGGGTTCCGGAAAGGGCTGTGTGAGGAAATCGGCGGTTTTCATGGGTCTCGCTTTGTGGGGGTGTCGGGGTCCAAGGGGGCGGTGGCATCTAACACGTCACGCGCCAACGCCCTTGTTATCGCAGATTTTCGTGACAAAGCCATGACATCAATCTGTCCCACCACATCCGCGATGGCGCTAAACGACCGCTCGGTCCGGCTGAGGATGTAGTTCAACACATGGGGCGCGGGCATCAACTGTCGGTCGGCGAACTGTTTGAGCATCACTGCATTCAGCAGATCATCGTCCGGGTCCGCGATGCGCACAAGGGTGGCAGCCTGCATCCGGCTCAGCAGATCGGGCAGGGTGAGGCCCCAGTGTGCGGGCGGGCAGGTGGCTGTGAGCAACAGCCTGCCTTGCGTCGCTTTCAGATGGTTGTGCAAGTGAAACACATATTCTTGGGCGTGGGGAGGTAAGTGCTCCATCCCTTCCAGCGCCACCCCGGCACCAGCCGCGGGCAGATCTTCGGCACCGGTGAGGGTGGCGGCCTCAACCACATCGGCCTGCCTGTCGGCTTGCCAAACGCGTGTCAGGTGGCTCTTGCCCGATCCGCGCGGACCGATCAGGCATAGCTTGCCTTCGGGCCATGCGGCGTCGCGGCGGACCAGACTATAGGCTTGCGCGTTGGCATCGGAGACGAAAAAATCCTCAGCGCCCTGCGAGACACTCACAGGCAGCGTAAATGTTAATTGCTGGGGCATTTAGACGTCCGGCTCGTCCGAAGTGTCGCGGCCTGTGTAGAGTTTGGACGCGGTGTATTGGTCCAAACAAAACCGGACCAAAACCCCCAACACAGCCGCCAGCGGCACGGCGACCAACATGCCTACAAACCCAAACAGCGCGCCAAAGACCGACAGCGCAAAGATCAGCCAAACCGGGTGCAGGCCGACGCTGTCGCCGACCAGTTTGGGCGTCAGGAAATTGCCCTCGACGACTTGGCCCACGATAAAGACCGCAGCGACCAGACCGATGCTGATCCAGTCCGCCGATGCGCCCGTCTCTGCGCCGCCCCAAAACTGGAACAACGCCAAGCCTATCGCCAGCCCTCCGCCGACAATCGCGCCGACATAAGGGATGAACGACAACATGCCAGCGACGGCACCCACGACCAGACCGAACTTCAGGCCGACCAGCATCAAACCGATTGCATAAAACAACCCTTGGATCAGCATCACGGTGCCTTGGCCGCGAATAAACGAGGCCAGCGTCGTGTCAATTTCGCGGCCCAAACGGCGCACGGTGTCGACGTGATCGCGGGGCACCAGCGCGTCGATGCGCGCGACCATGCGGTCCCAGTCGAGCAACAGATAGAACGCCACCACAGGCACGATGACCAGTAGAACAAGGGCATTGACGATGCCCGCCGCCGAGGCCAACACGCTGGTGACCAATTGCCCGGCCCCGTCACTGAGGCGCTGGATGAAGTCGGTCAGCTGTTGGCGCACAGCGCTGGTGTCATCCATGATTGATGGGAAATTGCGCTCGAGCCAGCCTTGCACACCAGCCACCAGTTCGGGCCATGTTTGCGCCAGCTCGTTGGCTTGGGTCACGATCAGCGACACGGCGGGCAGAAGCACGAGAATAAAGGCCAAAACTGCGATCAAACTGATCAGCGTCACAGCCAAGGTCCGACTGAGCCCCATGCGCTCTAACCTGTCCGCAACCGGATCAAGACAATAGGCGATGGCCCCGCCCAAAACAAACGGCAAAATCACATCGCCCAAGAACCACAGGACCAACATCAACCCCGCCGCAGCGATGCCCCAATATTTCGACTGTTCCTTGATCGACAGCGCCATATGGTTTCCTCGCAAAACAATTGGGGTGTAGGCATCTGACATGGCCTAAAGCCTGCATTCATTCAAGAGGTGCCGGGTTTATGGTCGCGATGCGATTGCCCTTGGCGGCAGTGCGGATTACACCAACGCGACACGCAGTTTCCCAAAGGTCTGACCCCATGCGCATGAGCCGCTATTTCCTGCCCGTTTTGAAAGAAACCCCGCGCGAGGCGCAAATCGTCAGCCACCGGTTGATGCTGCAAGCGGGGATGATCAAGCAATCGAGCGCGGGGATTTATTCGTGGCTGCCGATGGGGCTGAAGGTTTTGAAGCGGATCGAGCAGATCGTGCATGAAGAACAGGCCCGCGCAGGCCATCTCGCGATGCTGATGCCCACGATCCAATCGGCGGACCTTTGGCGCGAAAGCGGGCGGTATGATGCCTACGGCGACGAGATGCTGCGGATTAAGGACCGCCACGACCGCGACATGCTGTTCACGCCGACCGCCGAGGAACTGATCACCGACATCTTTCGCGCGCATGTCAGCAGCTACAAAGACCTGCCGCTGACGATGTACCAGATCCAGTGGAAATTCCGCGACGAGACGCGTCCGCGTTTTGGCGTGATGCGGGGCCGCGAGTTCTACATGAAAGACGGTTACAACTTTGATTTGACGAAAGAAGACGCGTTGCACGCCTACAATCGTCACCTCGTCAGCTACCTGCGCACCTACGAGCGGATGGGCCTGCAAGCGATCCCCATGCGCGCGGACAGTGGCCCGATTGGCGGCGATGACACCCACGAATTCCTCGTGCTGGCCGAAACCGGCGAGAGCGAGGTGTTCTATGACGCGCAGATCACCGATCTGACCTTTGGCGACCGTGAGATCGACTATGACGACCACGCGGCCTGTCAGGCGGTCATGGAAGAGTTCACCTCGCGCTACGCTCGCACCGACGAGACCCACGACGAGGCGCTGTTTAACGACGTCCCCGAGGATCGCCGTCGCACCGCGCGGGGGATTGAGGTGGGGCAGATTTTCTACTTTGGCACCAAGTATTCCGATAGCATGGGCGCGACTGTGCAGGGGCCTGATGGGAAACCACAGCCTGTGCATATGGGCTCACACGGTATCGGCGTCTCGCGTCTGCTGGGCGCGATCATCGAGGCGAGCCACGACGACAAAGGCATCATCTGGCCCGAAGGTGTCACACCGTTCCACGTCGGTATCCTCAACATGAAATCAGGCGACGCCGAGGCTGATGCAGCCTGTGATGCGCTTTACAAATCACTGCAAGCGCTGGGGCTTGATCCGCTTTATGACGACCGCACCGAGCGGGCGGGGGCCAAGTTCGGAACAATGGATTTGATCGGCCTGCCTTGGCGGATTACAGTGGGACCACGGGGCCTGAAAAACGGCGTTGTCGAGCTGACCTCGCGGCGCACGGGCGAGAGCGAAGAGCTGCCACCCGAGGATGCCGTGGCGAAAATCGCCGCTATTTACGCGGGTGTGAAGTGACCCTTGGTTGGCTGTAATCGTCTGATGATGATTTCAGCCAGCAGCACACAGATCGCCCACGACCCGATGAACGCGACATCTGCCAACAGGCCGGTGGGCGGCGTGCCGGTGATCGCATAGATCGGGATGAATACCATCGAAACTGCGGTGGCCCCGATACCAAGTGCATAGGCGCGGATCATCCAGTTGCGGTGTGCGGTAAAATCTCTGCGACGGACAGCCTGCATCGCAACAACCAGCGCTGCGGCCAAACCCAAACCAAAGACCAGCCGCCCTCCGCTGACCAAAGGCGATCCGCTGGTTGGGAATTGCCACAGCAGGCTGAGTGAGCTGAGCGCCAACCCGGCCCCCGCGATGACAAAAATACGGCCCATGATCCTGTGCGCCCGCCCGAAACGCCCCGCCAAAACGCGCCCGAATTGCAGCGGCCCCAACAGGCCAAACACGGCCCCGCCGATTGCGTGTGCGAAATGTGATACAGGGGCTGTGGCCAGCCGGGCACTGTCCGCTGGCAATGCGCCCAGCGGAATTTGCACCGCCTGCACCACGGCTATCAGGATCGTGACCAAGCTGAAAAACAGCAGCACGACGGGCACAGTGATATGACGTTTGAACATGTGGCGTTTCCTTTCAATCCTTGGGTGGGTTTGGGTAGGCAAAAACCTCGCTCAGGGGTTTGTCGAAGACGGCCGCGATCTGGAATGCGAGTTCAAGGGACGGCGAATATTTCGCGCTCTCGATGGCAATGATGGTCTGACGGGTGACACCGACACGGTCAGCGAGCGCTTTTTGCGTCATCTCGCCTGCATCAAACCGACAGCGGCGAATGGTATTGGTGATCCGGGTTTTTGCCACGGTCAGAGGCCCAAGCGGTATATGGCGAGCTTGAACAGATTGCCCGAAAGATCACCTGCGACAAATCCGGCTAGCACGATGTTCATCCCCGCCAGAGCAGACCACCCGGCGGCGAGGGCTGCGATTGCCGCGATGAACCCGACCGAGGCCACGACCAGCGTCATTTGCATCGCCCGTCGCCCAATCGCGGTGTCTCGCTCATCGGTCAAGACACCCTGATGTGGCGTGGCGGTCAGGATGGCGTGGGCCACGTGGATCAGGATGATTGCACCGATGCAGATCGCCATGGACGCGGGCACCATCCACAAAACGCTTTGCGCCCAGAGCGTCACACCATCGGACCCATTGAACGCCCCGTCGCGATGCTGACCCAGCAGGCGGCCACCGAACCAGCCTGTAACAGCGCAGGTACTGATCACACCCCCCAGCGCATTGCGTTCTTCGTATTCCATAGCGTGCCTCCAATCGTGCGATTGGTTAGATGTGTAAAATATACTTTACATGTAGTCAATAATTTTGAACATAGCATCCGTCAAACCGGGACATGACAAGCGCTCAGGTCTCTGCGATACTCTGCTAGATCAGGGCGCGACGAAACGCGCTGCACGGCAGGCTAAGAGGCAGAAAAATGGTACGATTGTTCGCTTTGGCCGGAGGGCTGGGTGGGGCGCTTGCATGTTCGCAAGTGCCGGAATTTTCGCAGCAATATCTCCAACGACTTGCGGGCCAAGTCGATGCCTTGACCGTCGTGGCGCTTGATTTTGACGCCTCCGCGTTTGCCGCAGGCTTGGGCCGGGAAGAGGCACTGCAACAGCTCTCCGGGACAGATTTTCTCGATGCACGGCAGGGCGATATGCGCGCAACCTTTGCCAGACATGCAGCCCTGAGCCATCATCTCGACGTACTGCGCGCGGCAGGGCCGTTTGAGCGGCTCGCGATGCCGCACCGCTTTGCCGATCCCGCGACGTTGCAGGCGACATGGGGGGATTTTGGGCCTGCGATGCCGTTGACTTTGGCCGGTGCCGTGACCGCCGCCACCGGTTTTCTGGTCGGTTGGGCGGCTGTTTTGGGGGCCTTGGTTGCAGGATTGTGGCCGTTTCGCGCGGGGGCGCGTTGGCTCAAACGCAGCGCTTCTATTGACGCCCAACCGCGCAATGATCCGCCTGTTTTGCGCAGGCCTGCGCCCAGATTGGTGTCCGATCAGCCATCCTATATCCCCAAGGTCAGCGGACAAACGCGCTAAGCGCATTTTGCCGCCCGCCTGATTGGTTGACGCACCGCCCTGATCCGCCCACAACAGCCCGAGACAGTCCAAAGGTTGAGCATGGCCAGCACTCCCCGCCCTTTTTCACGGTTCGAATGGATGATCGCGTGGCGCTATCTGCGCGCCAAACGGGCCGAAGGCGGCGTGAGCGTGATGACTTGGATCAGCCTTATCGGCGTGATGCTCGCGGTTTTCGCGCTGGTGGTCACGCTCGCGGTGCGGTCGGGGTTTCGGGCTGAGTTTGTCGACACGATTGTGGGCGCCAACGCCCATATCACCGTCAGCTACGCGTCAGAACCCAACGAATTTGGCCAGCAAAGCCGCGTGATCTCGGATTACGCCGAGGCGTCGCAACGGATTTCAGCCGTCGAGGGCGTCACGCGCGCGGCCCCATTGGTGCGCGGGCAGGTTTTGGCCACCCATGAGCAGCGTAATACATTCGGCGATGTCTTCGGCATATCGCCCGCCGACCTGCGCAGCATCCCCAACATTGGCGCACCCGAGGTCGCGGTCGGCGACGTCGCGGACTTTGGCGCGGCGGGCGTCGCTATCGGATCTGGCGTAGCACAGCGGCTGGGCCTGTCGTTGGGCGATCAGATCACGATCACCTCGCGCAACGGGGCGTCCTCGCCCATGGGCCGCAGCGCGCGGGTCAGCGCCTATCCGGTCGTCTACATATTCCAGTCCGGCAGCTACCAAACTGACCTCAGCCGCATCTATCTGCCGCTCGACCAAGCGCAGCTGTTCTTCAACCGTGACGGCGTTGTCGATGAAATCGAAGTCATGATCGAAGACCCCGAAAACCTCGACCCGCTGATTGTGCCCGTGTTCCAAGCGGGCGGTGAGCGGGCGTTGGTCCAGACATGGCGCGACTACGCCGGCAACTATTTGCGGGCGCTGACGGTCGAAGACAATGTGATGTTCGTGATCATGTCGGTGCTGGTGCTGGTGGCGTCCATGAACATCATCTCAGGGCTGATCATGCTGGTCAAAAACAAGGGGCGCGACATCGGTATCTTGCGCACCATGGGTCTGAGCGAAGGGTCGATCTTGCGCATCTTTTTCATTTGCGGCGCGGGGATTGGCACGCTTGGGACGCTGCTTGGCGTTATCTTGGGCGTGTTGTTCGTGACTTACATCGACCCGATTTTCGCCGCCGTGAATTACTTTTCCGGTGGCGGCGTTTGGGATCCATCGGTGCGCGGCATCTACGATCTGCCGGCCAAGCTCGAATGGGACGATGTCGTCTCTTCAGTCGCGCTATCGCTAGGCCTGTCATGGATCGTCACGATATTCCCCGCCCGTCGCGCCGCGCGCATGAACCCTGTGGAGGCCTTGCGCTATGAGTGATGCGGCTCTGCGACTAGACGGGATCAGCAAATCCTATAATCTGGGGAAACCCAATGAGATCAAAGTGCTGCAAGGCGTTGATCTGAACGTGCAGCCCGGCGAAGTGGTAGCGCTCGTCGCCCCCTCTGGCGCTGGTAAATCGACGCTGCTGCATGTCGCGGGGCTGCTGGATACGCCTGATATGGGCAGCGTCTCCGTGGGTGGCATCGACCAAACGCGCCTGAGCGATCGCAAGCGGACGGCAGCGCGGCGCAATGATGTCGGGTTCATCTACCAGTTTCACCACCTGCTGCCCGAGTTCACGGCGCTCGAAAACATCGCCCTGCCGCAATACGCGAATGGCGTGTCTCCCGCTGATGCAAAAGACCGCGCGATGGAGCTGTTGGGAACTGTCGGCGTTGCTGAGCGCGCTAGTCATCGGCCCGCAGCCTTGTCGGGCGGTGAACAGCAGCGCGTCGCGTTTTGCAGGGCTTTGGCGAACAAACCTGCGCTAATGCTGGCCGATGAACCCACGGGCAACCTCGACCCCGGTACGTCAGACCAAGTGTTCGACGCGCTGATGGCGCTGGTGCGGGGCACGGGATTGGCCGCGTTAATCGCCACGCATAATCTCGAATTGGCGGCGCGGATGGACCGGACGTTACGGCTAGATGCCGGACGGCTCGTCACAGGCTAGCACGCAGCTGTGATTTGCCGATGGTGTCCAGTTGGCTATGTGTAGCGTAACTAATTGGAGAATGCCCCATGTTTCGCAGTATCGCCCTAGGCCTCGCCCTCATCGCCAGCCCTGTCGTAGCGGGCCAAGTGACGTTTTCCTCTGGCTGGTCCGAGCAGCGGTTGCAGATTTTTAACTCCAACGATTTCTCTCTGGGCAACAGTCTCGGGATCACGTCTGAGGGTGCGGTCTCGCTGGTCTGGACGCGGATGCCGCGCGGTGAATGGGGCGCACGGGCGGCATCGTGGAACTGGGAGGTCAGTGCATCTGTTCCGCCCACGAACCTCGGCCAGCGCGGCGGTGATGATCGCAATATCTCGGTCTACTTCGTGTTTCTGCCAGAGGCAGTCGCCAACCAGATGGAGGGTGCCAACATCCGCCAACTGAACCGCAACCCGGATGTGCGTATTCTGCAATACGTCTGGGGTGGCAATCATGGGCGCGGCGAGATCATCGGCTCACCCTATGCGCCGGGCCAAGGTGTCACAGTGGCATTGCGCCAAGCGGGCACGGGGTCACATAGCGAGAGCGTTGATCTCGCGCGCGACTATGCGGCGGCCTTTGGCGGTGCGCCGGGCGCGTTGGTGGGCCTCGCAGTCTCTGCCGATAGCGACGACACGGACACCGTGATCCGCGCGGGCGTCTCGCCAATCACGCTGCGCTAGACCTCGGGCGGCTCGCAAATGGCGCTGGTGTCGATGTCCGGGTACGGCAGGCGCACCGACGCCGCGAGCGGCTCGGTCAGGGGCGGCAGGTCGAATACGTCCGTGAGCATGTCATGCAGGCGCGACGTGCGGTCAGACGCAGGGGCAAGAGTGCGACAACACACGTATTCTTCCATGATCGACCCCTGCTGTTCATATCCGAACGACAAAAAGCTCGCCTCGGTGTCGGGATCAAACAGATATGGATCGCGTCCGCCGGTATGTTCCCACGCGGCGCGCAGGGGGTGATAGCCGGTGATTTCGCGGTTCTGCCATTGCCAGACATGCACCATCTCATGGGCAAAGAGCATCGCGGCGGGCAGGTAGATCTCGTCAGGGTAGCTGGGCAAAAAGTCCTCGGCATAGACGTTCTCGCGCAGATGCACGGTGTTGAACACGGTGGTCGCCAGCGCCGAGACGCGCACCGTTGGCGTCGTGGGCGCGGGCCAGAGGCGTTCCTGACAGGTGATCCGAGGCCGCGTCGCAATCTCGCGCGGGGGCAGGGCGATCAACCCCTCGCTGATGCGGGCCTCGGTGACGGCGGTCTCGCCTTGGAGCGCGCGGTTGAAGGCGATCTCACTGTCGGTGATCGGGCGGCCAATACAGGCGGTGAGGAGGAGGGTTAGGGGGAGGATGCGCATCATCCGTTCCACTTGCTTTCAAAGAAAATCGAGCCAACGTTTTGCCACAAGGTAAAGTGAATTACGTTTTCATCGTCGGCAGTGATAATCCCTCTATTGAGTGTCCTAAGTAGAATATGTTGTATTTCTTGACTATTTTCTTCTAAAATAACAACCTTTGATGTTTGAAAGAAACCGGTTGAGGTTATGTTGGCGAATAGAAACCCAATACAAGCTGACGAGACTGCCAAAATATACAAGCCATGAAGAAAAATGGAGGCTAGTGTTCCGTTTATAGATCCATCTTGCGAATTAATAGTCCTTACAGCTATCGTAAGGATGATAGCTATCACGTTTAGTATTCCGATGAATAATAGCACACGAGATTTTTCGGAAAAACTCACGTAAATTATCGCTAAAGTTACCAAGAAAAAAATACCATCTCCGACTAATCTTAAAATCGATTTCTGATGGGCAGATTTTATTATAATTTCTATGTTGGACTCGGCGGCATCTTTCCAAAGAATAAGCAATACTAAAAGGACGGCTGTAAACCCAAGCGCTGGAATAATGTTCAGTACCAACGATTCAGCTAAGTCTTGGGTCGTGACAACTTGTGCGATTGGTACTCCTAGATAGAAAAAGTATGACATTTCAAAACAAAGGGTGGTTAACAAGCCGATTATTGGTCCAACCGTCAAAAGAGTAAGGCCACCGTCGCGCAAGAACTTCATTTTCTCACTTATCAAACATCCAACTCCTCCACAAACCGCGCGTTCTCTTGAATATACTGAAACCGCAGCTCTGGCTTTTTCCCCATCAGCCGCTCGACCAAATCTGCTGTCTCGCCCGGCTCATCATCGTGCAGCGTCACGCGGATGAGGGTGCGGGTGGCGGGGTCCATGGTGGTGTCTTTGAGGTCTTTGGCGTCCATTTCGCCCAAGCCCTTGAACCGTTGGACGTCAATTTTACCTTTTCCGCCCAGACCCTTGGCCAGCCACTCCTCTTTCTCGGCATCCGTCTGCACATAGAGCCGTTTGGCCCCCTGCGTCAGGCGGTAGAGCGGCGGGCAGGCCAGATAGAGGTGGCCGGTGTCGATCAATGGGCGCATTTGGGTGAAGAAAAACGTCATCAACAGCGCCGCGATATGCGCGCCATCGACGTCCGCGTCGGTCATGATGATGATCTTGTCGTAGCGCAGATCTTCCAGATTAAACCGCGTGCCCATGCCGACCCCGAGCGCTTCGCACAGGTCGTTGATCTCGGCGTTGGTGCTCAGCTTGTTCGAGGCGGCCCCCAGCACGTTGAGGATTTTACCCTTGAGCGGCAACAGCGCTTGGGTTTTGCGGTCGCGCGCGCCCTTGCCCGAGCCACCCGCACTGTCGCCCTCGACGATGAACAGCTCGGTCCCCTCGCGCGATTTGGAGGTACAATCTGTCAGCTTGCCCGGCAGGCGCAGTTTCTTGGTTGCGGTCTTGCGTGCCGTCTCTTTTTCTTGCTTGCGCCGCAGCCGCTCCTCGGCCCGCAGCACCAGAAAATCGAGGATTGCGCCCGCTGATTTGGTGTCCGCCGCCAGCCAGTTGTCAAAGTGGTCGCGCACCGCCCCTTCAGTCATTTTTTGCGCAGCCTCGGTGCTGAGGCGGTCCTTGGTTTGCCCCACAAACGCAGGCTCGCGGATGAAGCATGACACCAGCGCGCAGCCCCCCGATGTCAGGTCGTCGCGGGTGATTTGCGCGGCTTTCTTGTTGTTCGACAACTCGCCATAGGCCTTGATCCCCTTGAGGATCGCCGCCCAAAAGCCCGCGACATGCGTGCCGCCCTCGGGCGTGGGCACAGTGTTGCAATAGCTCTGGATGAAGCCGTCACGCGCGGGCGTCCAGTTGATCGCCCATTCGACCTTGCCCGGCTCGCCAAACTTGTCCTGAAACGACACGGTGCCTGCAAAGGGCTGGTCGGCGTAGACCGTGGCTGACCCCAGCGTTTCGCGCAGGTAATCCGATAGGCCGCCGGGGAAGTGGAACGTGGCTTCGGTCGGGGTTTCGCCGTCCTCAATCGCGGATTTCCAGCGGATTTCGACGCCGGAGAAGAGGTACGCCTTGGAGCGGATCGAGTGGAACAGACGCGCGGGTTTGAAGCGGTGCCGTCCGAAGATTTCCTCGTCGGCGTGGAACGTCACCGTCGTGCCGCGCCGGTTGGGGGCGGCGCCGATTTTCTCGACAGGCCCCAGCGGGATACCGCGTGAAAAGCGTTGCTCATAAAGCTCTTTGTTCTTGGCCACTTGGACGATCATCGAATCTGACAGCGCGTTGACGACCGACGCGCCCACACCGTGCAAACCGCCCGATGTCTCGTAGGCCTTGCCGCTGAACTTGCCGCCTGCATGGAGCGTACATAGGATGACCTCGAGGGCGGATTTATCGGGGAATTTGGGGTGCGGGTCGATGGGGATGCCGCGCCCGTTGTCGCGGATCGTCATGGAATAATCTGCGTGCAGCTCGACCTCGATACGGGTGGCGTGGCCTGCGACGGCCTCGTCCATCGAGTTGTCGAGTACCTCGGCCACCAAGTGGTGCAATGCGCGCTCGTCCGTGCCGCCGATGTACATGCCGGGGCGTTTGCGGACGGGTTCCAACCCTTCGAGCACCTCAATGGACGAGGCGTTGTAGTCGTCGGGGCTGCTGCCGCCCAAGAGATCATCGGCCATATCGCTGCTCTTTGTTTTAAGGATCAGCCCGTATTTTGTCAGGCTTGGGGCCTCGGGGCAATGCGCAAGCTTGCAAATGAGGGGTGCTGTGGCTCTGGACGATTGGAAAGGTGCGGCGTAGGTCTTTGTTAGGAGGCGCGTTTTGATGACATCCCAGCCCATGACATATGCCGCACACACCCGTGCGCTGCTCAAGCTGGGCTTGCCTTTGGTGGGCAGTACGACGGCTGGGTTTTTGATCCATATGACCGACACGATCATGCTG
>CALHAP010000049.1 GCA_937931795.1 uncultured Paracoccaceae bacterium | reverse complement strand
AGCCACTACCTGCGGCACGGCAAAGGTGCGGGTAAAGGCGTCGATCTGGCTGCTATTTGAAACTTCGCGGGACATGGCCTCTGATACGCTGCTTTGGGGGTGTGCGGCAAAGGTATTTTGGCAGGTATTGGCAATTGGCGGTGGGCCATAGATGTCGTCCTCGTGGCGTGCTGGTACTGCATGCGCTTGCGAGACATATTTGCGATGCGCCTAATTTTTGATCAAGTCGTTATTGTGTATGCAATTATTTCGCAAAATCGGTGAATGTTTAGGCGATTTTCCTTGGGTCAAGCGGGAAATCTGCTTGCGGTTCGAAAATTGACGGCAAAGTATGGTGCATCAAGAAAAACATCGCGGCCCTAGGGGGACCTTGGGACACGCGACCTTTTGGGAGATTTTACATGACACTTCGCACCCATCTGATGGCCGGGACGGCCACCGCATTGATCGCGCTCGCGGGCATGGCCCAGGCTGACGGCCATGCAACTCACCCCGACACGGGCGTAGCGCTCGCCTCTGAGCAGGTGTTTACCTACCGCGTTGGCGATGATTTCCCGTCCTATGATCCGCAGTTGGTCGAAGATGTCGAAGGCGCGTCCGTCGCCCGTGACCTGTTTGAGGGTCTGATGAATGACGACGCCGAGGGCAATCTAGTTCCCGGTGTGGCGACAGGTTTTGAGGTGTCCGACGACGGTCTCGTCTACACATTCACCCTGCGCGAGAACGCCATGTGGTCGAACGGTGATACCGTTACTGCCAGTGATTTCGTCTATGGCATCCAGCGCGCCGCCAACCCCGAGACCGCGTCTGAATACGCGTGGTTCCTCGAAGTGGCTGGCATTTTGAACGCAGGCGCTGTGACCGCCGGTGAAATGCCGCTCGAAGAGTTGGGTGTGCGCGCCATTGACGATTTCACACTTGAGCTGACCATCGACGCCCCGCGTCCCTACTTTCCGCAGACCGCCACATTCCCCACCATGTTCCCTGCGCACCAAGCGAGCATCGAGGCCAATGGGGCCGACGCGATGCAGCCCGGTAAGATTGTCTCGAACGGCGCCTATGTCCTGAGCGAATACACCCCCCAAGAGCGCCTGACCCGTGTGCGCAACGAGATGTATTGGGACAACGAAAACACCATCCTCGAAGAGGTCACAGCGCTGATCATCATCGACGAGAACGCGGCCCTGACGCGCTATCTGGCGGGCGAGCTGGACCAAACGGACATCCCCGCAGGCCAGTTCCCTCGCCTGAGCGACGAATACCCCGAGCAGGCCTATAGCTTCCCGGATAGCTGTTCCTACTACTACCTGTTCAACCACGTCAGCGGCCCCGAGGCCCTACAGGATGTGCGCGTGCGTCAGGCGCTGAGCCTCGCGGTGGACCGTGATATCATCGTCAACAACGTGCTCGCCGGTGGCCAGCGCGCGGCTTACACCTTCACCCACTGGGCGATCCCCGGTTGGGAAATCCCCGATATCGACATCGCTGATATGAGCCAAGAAGAGCGCAACGATCAGGCAGCCGCCCTCTTGGCCGAGGCAGGCTATGGCTCGGATAACCCGCTTGAGATTGAGTTGATTTATAACACGTCCGACAGCCACCAAGCGATTGCGATCGCGATCAGCCAGATGTGGAAGCAGACATTGGGCGTCGAGACCACCTTGGCCAACCAAGAATGGGCGACCTTCCTCGACACTCGTGGCGAGCAAAACTACGATCTCGCGCGTGCGGGCTGGTGTGCGGATTATGCGGAACCCTCGACCTATCTGGACCTGCTGACATCCGGCTCGTCCTACAACGACGGCAAGTACAACAACCCAGAGGTTGACGCACTGATGGCCGAGGCGAAGACATCTGACGACCCGATGCCGCTCTACCAGCAGATTGAGCAGATCGCGTCGGAAGAGGCCGCGATCATCCCGATCTATCACTATGCGAACGTGCTGATGATGAGCGACACCCTAGAGAACTGGCCGCTCGAGAACCTGTTGCAGAACTGGTACTCGAAAGACCTCTATATCTCTGCTGCTGAGTAACGCCTGACAGGCAATCCATCCTGCGCCCCTATTGATTTTAGGGGCGCAGGATTTCCTTTTTCTTTTCCTGTCAGAGCGGTCCCCATTCCATGCTGAGCTTTATCCTGCGCAGGCTGGCGGTTGCTGTGCCCACGCTATTGGTCCTCGTGATCATATCATTCGCCCTGATGTTCGCCGCCCCCGGTGGCCCGTTCTCGGGCGAGCGTCCACCACCCCAAGCGGTGCTCGACAACATCAACGCGCGCTACGGGTTGGATCAGCCGTACTGGAAGCAGATGGTCGACTACATCTGGAACATCGTCCGCTATTTCGACTTTGGCCCCTCGTTCCAATACCGCGACCGCTCTGTAACCGATGTCATTATGCAAGGCTTTCCGGTAACGCTGACCTACGGGTTCTGGTCGTTTGTCGTGGCGATTGTTGTGGGCGTCAGTCTCGGGGTAATGGCGGCGGTCAAACAAAACACATGGCTCGATTATCTCGCTGTGGGGATCACCATCGGCGCGCAGGTGCTGCCAAACTTTGTGCTCGGCCCAATCCTATTGCTGACCTTTACCCTCTGGCTCGGCTGGTTGCCCGGCGGTGGCTGGAACGGCGGGCAATGGCAGTACATGGTCATGCCGATCATCGCGCTCTCGACGTCCTACATGGCCTCCATCGCGAGGATCACCCGTTCGTCGATGTTAGAGGTGCTGAACGCAGGGTTCATTCGGACGGCCAAGGCCAAAGGCCTGCCCATGCGCCGCATCATCTTCCGCCACGCGTTGAAACCCGCGCTGCTGCCCGTGCTCAGCTATATGGGGCCAGCCTTCGTGGGGATGATCACGGGTTCGGTTGTGGTGGACGTGTTCTTTTCCACAGGCGGCATCGGTCAGTTCTTCGTCAATTCCGCGTTCAACCGTGACTATTCGGTGATCATGGGCATTACCATCCTCGTGGGCGCGCTGACCATCCTGTTCAGCCTGCTCGTCGATCTGCTCTATGCGTGGATCGACCCAAAGATCAGATATTAAAGGGGGCCGCTCGTGATTGTAGATAGTGCTACCGCTGACCGCCTCGCCGAGGCTCCGCATCTGGCCGAGGTGCAGGGTCGTTCGCTCTGGCAAGACGCCCGCGTCCGGTTTTTCCGTAACAAAGCCGCCGTCGCCTCTCTGGTCGTCCTATCGCTGATCGCGTTTTTCGCGTTCTTTGGCGGGTTTTTCGCAGCATTTGACAATGAGACAATCGACTTCACACTGATGGGGGCCAACGCCTACAAAGGGGTGCCATCCTTCGAGACGGGCCACTACTTCGGTGTCGACAGCGACGGCCGCGACCTGTTCGCGCGCACGGTGCAGGGGACGCGGATTTCCTTGCTCGTAGGGATCGTCGGCGCAGGCGTGGCTGTGATTGTCGGTACGCTCTATGGGGCGACGGCGGGCTACTTTGGCGGGCGCATCGACGGGATCATGATGCGCACGGTCGATGTGCTGATGTCGATCCCGTTCATGTTTGTGCTGATCCTGATGCTGGTGATCTTTGGCCGGTCGATCCTGATGCTGTTTATCGGCATCGGCCTCATTTCATGGCTCGACATGGCGCGGATCGCGCGGGGACAGACGTTGACGCTGAAGAATAAGGAGTTCGTCGAGGCCGCCGTCGCCACGGGCGTCTCACCGATGAAGATCATCCTGCGCCACATCGTGCCCAATCTGATCGGCATCGTCGTGGTCTATGCGACCCTGTTGATCCCCGGCATGATTATCACCGAGAGCTTTATCTCCTTCCTCGGCCTCGGCGTCCAAGAGCCCGCGACCTCGCTCGGCGCGTTGATCGACACGGGCGCGGACAATCTCAACAACGGCACACGCTGGCAGCTGTATTTTCCGCTGTTCTTCTTTGTGACCACTTTGTTTGCGTTCTTCTTCGTGGGTGATGGCCTGCGCGACGCGCTCGATCCGAAGGACCGCTGATATGGCTTTGCTCGATGTCCAAGACCTGAACGTGGTCTTTCAAACAGCCGATGGCCCGGTTCACGCGGTCAACGGTCTGTCGTTTCAGATCGACAAAGGCGAGACGCTGGCGATCGTCGGTGAGAGCGGCTCGGGCAAGAGCCAGACCGCTTTTGCCGCGATGGGCCTGCTCGCGCAAAATGGCGCAGCGAATGGCAAGGTGGCGTTTGACGGGACCGATCTGCTGTCCCTGTCACCGCGCCAAATGAACAAGATGCGCGCCGAGAAGGTCGCGATGATTTTCCAAGACCCGATGACTTCGCTCAACCCCTACATGCGGATCAGCGACCAGATGGCCGAGGTGCTGACGCAGCACAAAGGGATGAGCAAACGGGCTGCTATCGCTGAGGCAACCAAGATGCTCGACGCCGTGCGCATCCCCGATGCAGCGGCGCGGATCACGATGTACCCGCACGAGTTCTCGGGCGGTATGCGCCAGCGGATCATGATCGCCATGGCGCTATTGTGTCAGCCGCAACTGCTGATCGCGGATGAGCCTACAACCGCCCTCGATGTCACAGTACAGGCGCAGATCATGGACCTGCTTGGCGATATCCGCCGCGATTTTGGCACCGCGATTGTGCTGATCACCCATGATCTGGGCATCGTCGCGGATTTTTGTGACCGCACGCTGGTGATGTACGGCGGGCAAGTGATGGAAGAGGGTGCCACGACCGATGTTTTTGCCGAGCCTGCGCATCCCTACACCAAGGGCCTGCTGCGCGCGGTTCCCCGGATCGACCGCGACGACGACGTGCTGCAAACCATCTCGGGCGAACCGCCGGATATGTCGCGCCTGCCTGCGGGTTGCCCGTTTTCGCCGCGCTGCGATGTGGCGCTCGACCATTGCGCCGTGCAGCGCCCCGCCAAAGAGCACTTTGGCGCAGACCGCCGCCGCGCCTGTCACAAACCATTGGCCGAGGTGACGTCATGAGCCCGATCCTGTCCGTGCGCGACCTAGAGGTCGCCTTTGACATCCGCCCGCAAGGGGCATGGCCGTGGACCCCATCGCGCAAATTACACGCGGTCGGCGGCGTCTCGTTCGACATCGCCCCCGGCGATTGTCTGGGCGTCGTGGGCGAGAGCGGATCGGGCAAATCGACGCTCGCGCGGGCCATCGTCGGCACTGTGCCTGCGACAGGTGGGCAGATCCTGTTCGAGGGGGCCGATCTCGCGGCGATGTCCGTGACGGAGCGACGCGCGCACCGCAAAGACGTGCAAATGATCTTCCAAGACCCGCTGGCCGCCCTCAATCCGCGCATGACCGTGGGCGACATCATCGCCGAACCGCTGGTGACGCATTTCCCGAAAACGCCCCGCGATGAGGTCAAATCCCGCGTGCGCGAGTTGATGGAACGGGTGGGCCTCCTGCCCAATCTGATCAACCGCTATCCGCATGAGTTTTCCGGCGGGCAATGCCAGCGCATCGGTATCGCGCGGGCGCTGATCCTGAAACCCAAACTGCTGATCTGTGATGAACCTGTCTCGGCTCTCGATGTGTCGGTACAGGCGCAGGTGATCAATCTGTTGGCCGAGTTGCGCCGTGATATGGGGCTGTCGATGGTCTTTATCGCGCATGATCTGAGCGTGGTGAAACACATCAGTGACCGTATTTTGGTGATGTATCTGGGCAAACAGATGGAACAGGCCGAGGCCAAGGTGCTGTGTACGCGCCCCGAACACCCCTACACGCAGGCGCTGATATCCTCCGTGCCGATCCCTGATCCGGTGCTAGAGGCGAAACGTGACAGGCCGGTGCTAGAGGGCGATCTGCCATCGCCATTGGCCCCGCCGTCAGGCTGTGTGTTCCGCACAAGGTGTCCCAAAGCGCAGGCGTCTTGTGCTCAGGTTCAGCCAGAAATGGTCGTGCAAGAGGGCAATCACATGATCGCCTGTCCGTTTCATGCGCCTATGCAGGTGCTGCAAAACGCCTAAAGTCCCAGTTTTGAAACATGAGACGCGCCCGGTGTCACGGGCGCGCGATGTGACAGGTCTCACGGAATTATCCTGTAAAGCGCAGACGTGAGCCTAGGTTTCAAACCAGCGCGTCGATTTCCTGAATAAACGCGTTGTTTTGGGTGTTCACGACCCGCGTGATCTCACGTGAGGGCGCGGTTTCGTGATGTTTCACAGGCTTTCAGAACGGCCAAGACCGCGTATCTCTGTTTCATCGAAAGCGGCACAGACGCCGCAGCACACTGAAAACAGACACAAAGGACCAAACCCATGAAACTGAACACAATCGCATTCACAGCCCTCGCCGCCGCTGGCATCGCTTCTGCAACCGTGGCTGCCGCTGACAGCAGCTACTTTTCTTTCCAGCGCAATCTCGACGCGCAGAGCACTCTTGAGCTGGGCACAGTTTTGTCCGAAGGCAACGGTGTCATCGAAATCTACAGCTACAACCGCGGCGAGATCGGCGCATTGCTCGGCACCGAGAGCGTCCATAATGGCGCAAATGCGAACGTCCGCGTCAATGTCGGCATCGAGCCCCGCGCAGACGTCCTGGCCGTGCTGACCGTCAATGGCCAGACAGTCGCCACCCGCGAGTACCTGATCGACTAAGGGTCAAAAACAGCCCCCCAAATCAAGGCCCCCGACTGTTCGGGGGCCTTTTTTCGTTTAGTAATCACGCTCGAAAAACACGCCGATGCCCGTATTGCCGTCCGAGCTGGTGGTGCCCGTCACGGTAATCTCGTCGGTGACGTCAAGATTGAGATTTATCTCGGCGGTCTCGGATCCCACGGTCACAGTTGTGTAGATGTTCTCGCTGACATAGGCGCCTGCCCGCACAGCCGGATTGCCTGCGTCGTCTGAGGTAATGTCCAGATCATCGAGCCCGACGCCTTGGCGGAAACTGTCGAGCAAACCACCCCCGCCACCGCCGACCAGCGTGCTGACAGCGCCTGCCAATTGCACGGCTTGCAGCGGCGAGATCGACGACAGATCGCGGCCAAAGATTAGCCGCGCCAAGACCTCGTCCTGCGGCAGGTCAGGACTGGATTCAAAGCGCACCTCTGGCTCGGTCGCTGGCCCTTCGACGATGATGCGGACTACGGTGCTGTCCGAGGTTTCGGTTGTTGCGACGAGGCGCAAGGCAGGGACAAAGTCGCCTTGTAGGAAGGCCGCCCCTTCATCCAGCTCGAACCGCTGTTGCAGAATATCGATCCTGCCCCGGATCAATTCAAACTGACCAATGGGGATGATTTGGTTGGTGGTCCCGCTGATTTGCAGCGAGCCACCCAATTCCGCATCAAGGCCCCGGCCACGCACGAAAATACGTGCAGGCGCGTTGATCAAAATGTCGAGCCCAAAGCCTGGCCCATTACTGCCCGCGCTCGCGGCTTCGCCGCCACTGGTGGTCAGACCGGCGCGCGACAGCGTTTGCTGAACCCCCGACGGCGCATTGAGGTGACGCACGGTTGGCAGGCTGCCTAGCGCGCTGGTGGTGGATGACGGCACTTGGATTTCTGCGGGGCCGATGTCGATCTGGCCCGCGATTTGCGCCCCACCGGTCAGCGGCCCTGTGACGGTCAACCGCGCGTCTGCGGTGGTTTCATAGAGTGTCGGGTCGCGCAGCACCAGCGTTTGAGCGGTCAGTTGCAGATCAGCGTTCAGCGCCCCCGTCAGCCCGATTGAGCCTGCGAGGGTGATATCACCGCCGTCTTCCAATTGGCCCGATACGTCGAGGTTTGCCGTGCTTTGCGCCAGTGATACCTGTCCGCGTAGGCCCTCTAATGCTTGGCTAAAGCTGGGCGCGGCCAAGCGACCGTTGGCAAAGCTCAGATCGCCGCTGACCGATGACAGGGCGGGAGGGCCGTTGATTTGCAGATCAAACTGCGACTGCCCGCTGATCCGGCGCGGTTCGATAAACGGGTTGGCCAATGCCAGCGGTGCGGTCCCGATGATATCAAGTGCCAGACTGCCACCACCGCCGATCAGACCTGCGACGCTTGCCTCAATCCCGCCCGGCCCGTTGGCGTCGATATCGACCGAGTAATCGCCTGATTGCAGCACTTGGGCTGTGCCCGCCGCCGTGATCGGCCCGCTCAGCGCATCTGTGAACAGCCCTATATCCGCAAGCCGCGCGTTGAAAGTGCCGGTGCCGCCACCGTCCCGGCTGGACAGATCGCCCGTCACTGTGATGTTGGGGAATGC
>CALHAP010000048.1 GCA_937931795.1 uncultured Paracoccaceae bacterium | reverse complement strand
TATGAATGGGACGGGCTGGGGCAGGCGGAATACATCGGTTTGGAAAACTACCGCGAGCTGGCGGGCGACCGAAACTTTGAAATCTCGCTTTGGAACAACGTCAAATGGCTGGTGCTCTATCTGCTGGCGATCCCGGCAGGCCTGTTTATCGCCTTGTTCCTGAACCAGACGGTGTTTGGCATCCGGCTCTATAAGTCGATGTTTTTCTTTCCTTTTGTGATTTCACAGATCGTAGTAGGCCTCGTGTTTTCGTGGTTCTACCGCCCCGATGTCGGCCTGTTGCCACCGATCCTTGCGTTCTTTGGCATTGAGGGGGTCAACGTGTTGGGCGACCCGACGCTGGCGACTTACGGTATTATCGCCGCAGGCCTCTGGCCGCAGACCGCGTACTGCATGATCCTTTATTTGACCGGTCTGAATGCCGTGGACCCCGAGCAGGTGGAAGCCGCCCGTTTGGATGGTGCCAAGGGGATGAAAATGCTCTGGTACGTCATCATTCCACAGTTGAAACCTGCGACGTTCATCGCCTTCGTGGTGACGATCATCGGCGCGTTGCGCTCGTTTGACCTGATTTCGATCATGACCAACGGGGGGCCGTTTGGGTCCACCCGCGTGCTGTCGTTTTATATGTTCGAGAAAGCGCTGTCTGAATACGGGTTCCGCATGGGATATGGCGCGGCCATCGCCGTTGTGCTGTTCCTGATCATGCTGGTCTTTATCGCCTACTTCTTGTGGTCGATGTATCGCGACGAGAAGGGGGGTCACTAACATGTTTCCAAGACCTATTGAAAAATCATCACCCGCTGTGCGCACATCCTATCAGGCGTTGTTGCCTTTCGCCTTGATCCTGTGGCTGTTGCCGCTGCTGGCGGTGGCGCTGTTCTCGATCAAGCCGGATTCGGATTTCACCAACGGCAATATCTGGTCGATCCCATCCTATTTTGCCGGCGGCGAAAACTATGGCACGGTGTTTGGCACATGGGCGCGCACCGTCGATGGCTGTACGGGCAACCTATGGCCGATGGTGTTTACCGATCAATCGTTCTGCATCTTTGGCTTTGGCTGGGATTATTCCGGGTCGGATATGGTGCGCTATATGTTCAATTCGGTGATGATCACGATCCCGACCGTGATTGGCGTTGTGATCTTGTCGTCGATGACCGGGTTTGCATTGGGCATTTACAAATTCCGTGGCAACCTGCTGGTGTTCTTCATGTTCGTGGCGGGGAACTTTGTTCCGTTCCAGATCCTGATGGTGCCCGTGCGTGACCTGACGCTGGACGTGGGCCTATACAACACCAAGACGGGCCTTGTGCTGTTTCACATCGCGTTTCAAACTGGCTTTGCCACCTTGTTTATGCGCAACTTCATCCGCGCCCTGCCGTTTCAGTTGATCGAAGCGGCGCGTGTCGAGGGCATCGCGGAATGGCGCATCTATTGGTATATCGTTTTGCCACTGCTCAAGCCTGCGCTGGCGGCGATGGCTGTGCTGATCTTTACCTTTATCTGGAACGACTTTTTCTGGGCCGTGGTTCTGACCCAAGGCGCTGAAAGCCAGCCTGTGACAGCGGGTATCACCAGCTTTAACGCGCAGTTCCGGGCCGCCTATCATCTGATGTCAGCAGGCTCGATTGTCGCAGCTCTGCCGCCGGTGATGATGTTCTTCCTGATGCAAAAGCACTTTATCGCGGGCCTGACACTGGGCGCTGTGAAGTAAGCAAGCAACGATAAAAAAGCCCCGCCCTGAGGATATCAGGGCGGGGCTTTTTGCTGTCTGGGTGGTGGCCGATCTGCCGTTAGGCGATGGCGCGGGCCTGTGCAAAGGACAACAGGCGTTTGCTTTTCTCATCCCACAAATGCAGCCGCGCATTGGCGATGCTTTCACGGATGGTCATGCGGTTGCCAGCGGCCAGCAGGTCGTGGTCGCGCAATACCTCGGGCAGGCGGTAGTAGGGGATACGACTGTAGAGGTGGTGCACATGGTGGATGCCGATATTGGCGCTGAGCCATTGCAGAACCGATGGCAACACATAATGAGAGCTGCCGTAGAGTGCTGCATCATGCACGTCCCACTGCTCTTCACCTTCCCACGTCGTGTTCTCGAACTGGTGCTGTACGTAAAACAGCCAGACACCTGCCGTCGCGGCCAGCAGGGTCGAGGGCACAAAGATCAGAACGATTGGCATGATGCCGCCAAAGTACAGGATAATCAGCAGCGCTGCGATGATGGCGGCATTGGTGGCCATAGCGCTGACCCAATATTTCGCCCGCGCCATCAGGCCGAGCGGCAGGCGGTTTTGCAAAAAGAACAGATATCCCGGTGCGAGGCCAAACAGCACAATCGGGTGACGATAGAGGCGGTATTGAAACCGGCGCATGGGTGACAGCGCCCGGTATTCGTCAACGGTCAGCGTGTTGATATCGCCGATCCCGCGCCGTGTCAGGTTGCCTGATGCGCCATGGTGGATCGAATGCGACCGCTGCCAGACGTCATAAGGTGTCAGCGTGAACACCCCAATGACCCGCCCAACCCAGTCGCTGACCGTGCGGTTTTTGATAAAAGCGCCATGCCCGCAATCGTGTTGGATCGCGAAAAGTCGAAGCAAAAAGGCAGAATTGACCAGCGAGATCGCCAATGTCAGCCACGCGCTGATGGACAACGCCCACCACGCCAGCGCCCATAGGATGACAAACGGGCCGATGGTTACGGCCAGCTCAAAGGTGCTGCGCCAGCCGCTAGGCTCCCGATATTGTGCTAGAATTTTGACCCAATCACGGGCGCGGCCCATGCTCTTGTCGTCGGTGATTTCGATCGTGTCAGTGTGCAGGTTTGGCATAAGTCTTTCAGTCCCTAGGTCGCGCCTTGATACTGCAATCTAAGTGTCAAACAACGCCTAAGATTTTCCCCTAGGTCACTCTGCGCGAAAGGGTGTCAAAGGGGGCACATGATCTGCGGCATTTTACCGCGCCCGTCTGCGCCGTCTGCCGCCGCCCTCACCATCGCCACCGCCGGTGTTGTGGATCACCTCGGGCAGGGTGACGATGCTGCGCAGGATCGGGAAGGGCTCGACCGCGTTGGGGATGGCGCTGGCGTTGACGAAATGCTCTTGGAAGCGCGGTTCAATCGCTGTCTCGATCTTGTGGATGTCGCGCACGGTCGCCTCGATTTCCGAGCGCGCGGCGCGGTTCAGCAGGGCGATGCGCGCGCCGGTGCCAGCGGCGTTGCCCGCAGATGTGACCTTACCCAGCGGCGCGTCGGGGATCATGCCGAGCACCATCGCGTGTTTAGGGCTGATGTGTGCGCCGAAGGCCCCTGCGAGGACGACACGGTCCACGCTATCCACGCCGAACTTATCCATCAATAGCCGCGCGCCTGAGTAGAGCGCCGCTTTTGCCATCTGAATCTCGCGGATGTCGCGGTTGGTCACAGTGATGCGCGGGCGGCCTGCCTCGGTGCCGTCGTAAACCAGATAGCTGTTGGTGCGCCCGTCGACAAAACATGCGGGCGAGCCTGTCTGCTCGGCCGACCCGATCAGGCCGGGTGCATCAACTATGCCCGCCATGCGCATCTCGGCCACCATTTCGATGATGCCCGATCCACAGATGCCTGTGATGCCCGTCTGCGCGGTCTCGCGGGCAAAGCCGTCTTCGTCGGACCAGAGATCGCTGCCGATGACTTTGAAGCGGGGCAGTTTGGTCGTGGGGTCGATCTCGACGCGCTCGATGGCCCCCGGTGCCGCGCGCTGGCCGCTGCTGATCTGCGCGCCCTCGAACGCGGGGCCGGTGGGGGATGAGCAGGCCAGCACCTTTTCACGGTTGCCCAGCAGAATTTCGGCGTTGGTGCCGACGTCTACGACGAGCACCAGATCGTCAGATTTATCGGGGGCCTCGGACAGGGCCACGGCAGCAGCGTCCGCGCCGACGTGCCCCGCGATGCAAGGCAGCAGGTAGGCGCGCGCGCCGGGGTGCAGGTTCAGCCCGAGGTCTGAGCCGCGAAAGGACAGCGCATCGGATGTCGCCAGCGCAAAGGGCGCTTGGCCCAGCTCGAACGGGTCGATGCCGAGGAAGAGGTGGTGCATGACCGGGTTGCAGACAAAGACGACGTCGACGATCAGCTCGCGGTCGATCTCGGCCTCGGCGGCGATTTGGACGAAGAGCGCATTCATCCCTTCGCGCACGGCTGTGGTCATGTCAGCCGCGCCGCCCGCATTCATCATACCGTAGGACACGCGGCTCATCAGGTCTTCGCCAAAGCGGATTTGCGGGTTCATGATACCTGACGAGGCGACGACGTCGCCCGTCGCTAGATCGCATAGGTGGGCGGCGATGGTGGTCGATCCGAGGTCCACGGCGAGGCCGTAGATCGTGCCCTCGTAGAACCCCGGCCAGACGTTCATGATGCGCGGCGCGAATGTTGCGTCGCCCAGATGCACAGCACATGTGACCTTCCAGCCGCCTTTGCGCAGCGCGGGTTGCAGGGTGGTCAGCACACCCAGATCGGCCTCTAGGTGTGGCAAATCCCACTCCTGTCGCAGCGCCATCACGAGGCGTTCCAGATCGCCCGAGGGGTCGTGCATGTCCGGCTCGGTGACTTCGACGTAGTAGAGGCGCGTGGAGGGGTTCATGGTTATTTCGCGGGCCTCGGCGCGTTTGCGCACGACTTGGCGGTGAACCTGACTCTCGGCAGGCACGTCGATGACGACGTCGCCTTGGACCGTGGCTTGGCACCCCAAACGGCGGCCCTTTGGTAGACCACGGATGCTGTCATAGCGTTCTTCGACGCTGTTCCACTCGGACAGGGCATCATCCGCGACCGTCAGCCCGTGTTTTGAAAACTCGCCGTAGCCCGGTGTGATCTGGCATTTCGAGCAGATGCCCCGCCCGCCACAGACGCTGTCGAGGTCCACACCCAATTGACGCGCTGCCGTAAGGATCGGCGTTCCCACGGCGAAATTCCCGCGTTTGCCCGAAGGGGTGAAGATCACGAGGGGGTCTGACATATCAGGCGGCCTTTGACTGTTTGGGAGCACAATAGAAGGCGCGGCGACCGATGGAAGGGCCGTTCACGTCATGATGTTTATGAAAACGGCATCACATCGTTTGCTTGGCATGAAAGATGAAGCCAAGCAGGTTCAGCAGCACTTGGGCTGCGAGGATTGCGGTGCTGCCGGTGGGGTCATAATCGGGGGCGACCTCGACCAGATCAATGCCCGCAATCTCGTGGTGGCGCGTCAGCTCTTGCAGCAGTTCTAGCACGTCGTAGTAGAGAAACCCGCCATGGCTGGGCGTGCCAGTGCCCGGCGCGATAGAGGGGCAAAAGGCGTCGATGTCGATGGTGATATAGACGCGCGTGCCTTTGGGGATGCGCTTGATCGTCTCGACGGGGCCGAGGGCGCGGGTTTGGCGCACGGATAGGATGTCACTGCCCATCGCGCGGGCATCAACGTAGCCTTCCTTGGCTGTTGAGCTCACATTGCGGATGCCGATCTGGGTGAGGCCTGTGACATAGGGTTTCTCTGCCGCCCGCCGCATGGGATTGCCATGGCCGTGGCGGACACCGTGGCGTTCATCCACGAAATCCAGATGTGCGTCGATTTGCACGATGTTGATGGGGCCTTGGCCGTCGAACGCATTGATGCAAGGGATATTGATCGAATGATCCCCGCCGATGGTCACGGGTAGGGCGCCTGCGCGCAGGGCTGCGCGCACGCCGGTCTCGATATTGCGGTGGCTGCCGGTGGTGTCGGTGTGAATAATATCCGCGTCGCCCATGTCGACGATTGTGACGTCCGCACCCAAATAAGTGGCGTCGTCCTCGTGGTCATAGGCACCCGCATGGCCAAACGAGAACAAGGTACTGGCTTCGCGCACGGCACGCGGTCCGAACCGCGCGCCGGGACGGTACTGCGTGCCCGCATCAAACGGCGCGCCAAGCACGGCGACATCGGCAGAGAGTGTGTCCCAATCCTGCACGTAAGGGCGTTTGCCGAAGGTGGCGATCCCGGTGAAGGGTAAATTGAGACTGCCGGTATCATAAGTGTTTGTCATAGGTGGAAAATGGAAGAAATAACCCTCCAATGCAAGGATTTAAGCGATTGTCATTTGTCAGAGCGCCTGTAAGCTAAACGTGATTTCAAGACGATACGACTTTAGTAAGTGCTATTTTTTGCGTCTATTTATGTGGGCGCGCATTAGAGTTTTTGGGGGTGTTAGTGATGTGGCTAATAGAAAGCCCAATGACGGTGGATATCGTTTGCGGCGTGCATTTGTTTTTTGTCATTTTGGGAATGGGGCCTGCCCTCTATTATGATCTGCGATCGTTTCATCGGATCGCACGGCCCATTCGAGAGAACGACTTACGCGAGCTGCGGCGTATTCATGCGGTTGTCAGTTTTGCCTGCGCGGGCCTCTGGGTGTCGGGTGCGGCATTGATCTATATCCGAACTGGGTACGACTTCGCATCCTTTTCGCCCAAGCTGTGGTGTAAAGTCGCTGTTGTCACCTGCTTAATGATTAATGCACTTGTATTGACGGTAATGATCGTGCCCGCCCTGGCGCGATCTGAAGGGCAGCGATTGATTGATTTGCCACCGCGTCTATTGGTGCCAATGACGCTCTGCGCGGGTGTTTCTTTAACGTGTTGGATTTTGGCGCTTATTTTAGGCTCAAGCGTTGTTTTGAAAACCGCCAATTGGGATGTCTTGGCGGTTGTGATCGGTGGCTGTGTGATTGCCTGTATTGGCGGGGTGCTGACAACGACATTTGGCACCCGGATGATCCTGCACCGGCGCCCGCAATTGTCTGGCACCTAACGCCTGCCGGAGCGCGCGCGGCTCAAGGAGTGTCGCGCGCCTAAATCCCTCTTCCCCCCGTCCCGCATCCGTGAAATAGGAAACCGCCAAACGAGACCCTCCCAAGGAGTTGCCCCATGGAGATTCGCGAGGCCCTGACCTTTGATGATGTGCTGCTTGTGCCGGGGGCGTCGAGCGTTCTGCCGTCGACCGCAGACACCCGCACCCGCGTGACGCAGTCTATCGCGCTAAACATCCCACTGCTGTCGTCTGCGATGGATACTGTCACTGAGGCTAAGATGGCGATTGCCATGGCGCAGGCCGGTGGCATGGGTGTTGTTCACAAGAATCTCGACGCTGATACGCAGGCCCGCGAGGTCCGCCGCGTGAAACGTTTTGTGTCTGGCACCGTTTATAACCCCGTGACCCTGCGCCCCGATCAGACGCTGGCGGATGCCAAGGGGTTGATGGAGCGCTACCGGATCACGGGATTTCCCGTCGTTGATGCAGATGGCCGCGTGTTGGGGATCGTGACCAACCGTGACATGCGCTTTGCCAGCGATGACGCCACACCCGTAGCCGCGATGATGACGTCCGAGAACCTCGCCGTGATGCGCGAACCCGCTGATCTGGACGAGGCCCGCAGCCTGATGCAGGCGCGCCGGATTGAGAAACTGTTGATCACCGATGGCGAGGGCAAGCTGACGGGTCTGCTGACGCTGAAAGACAGTGAGCAGGCGGTGCTGAACCCTGTGGCGTGCAAGGATGATCTGGGTCGTCTCCGCGTGGCGGCGGCGACTGGCGTGGGCGACGCGGGCTTTGAACGCTCGCAGGCGTTGATTGATGCGGGCGTGGATATGCTGGTCGTCGATACGGCACACGGGCATTCCGAAGGCGTTGCATTGGCCGTCGAGCGAATCAAATCGCTGTCGAACAACGTCCAGATCGTCGCGGGCAATATCGCGACGGGCGAGGCTGCGCGCGCGCTGATCGGGGCAGGGGCCGACGCGGTCAAGGTTGGGATCGGGCCGGGCAGCATTTGCACCACGCGCATGGTCGCGGGCGTCGGTGTGCCGCAGCTGACCGCCATCATGGATTGCGCGCAGGCCGCAGGCGATGTGCCGGTGATTGCGGACGGCGGCATCAAATTTTCGGGCGATTTCGCCAAGGCCATCGCAGCAGGCGCGTCCTGCGCTATGGTCGGCTCGATGATTGCGGGCACGGACGAGAGCCCCGGTGAAGTGATCCTCTATCAAGGCCGCTCATTCAAATCCTACCGTGGCATGGGCAGCATGGGCGCTATGGCGCGCGGATCAGCAGACCGGTATTTCCAGAAAGACGCCGCCAGTGACAAATTGGTGCCCGAGGGCATCGAAGGACAGGTGCCCTACAAAGGCCCCGCTGGCACGGTCATTCACCAACTCGTGGGCGGCCTGCGGGCGGCGATGGGATACACAGGCTGTGCGACCGTGGACGCGATGCGGACCGATTGTAGCTTTGTCAAAATTACCGGCGCAGGCTTGAAAGAAAGCCATGTCCATGACGTTCAGATCACCCGCGAAAGCCCAAATTACCGCGTGGGCTAGGCGCAACGTTTAGCCACCTGCGCGGGCGTTGCGCACCCATGCGACGATTTCGGCGCGCGCGGCGCTGTCCATTTGCACAGCGTTGGGCGGTGGCATCGCATGGCTGACGCCCGCTTGCAGGTAAATCTGATCCGCATGGCGCGCCACATCGCCGGGGGTTTCGAGGTAGACGCCTTTCGGGGCCCAGTGAAGCGATCCCCAGACCGGTTCGCGGGCGTGGCACATCGAACAATTGCCCCGCACCGCGTCATAGGCGGCGTCGAACCCATCCGCTGAGGCAAACCGCTGTTCATAGGGTGTCAAGCTGCGCGCGTCGGCCTCTTCCCAAGTCTCGCCACCGGGGTAGGTGGACAGCCATGCGACGATCAGCATCAAAATGACGGTGACCCCCCACGTCCAATGCGGCCCCATGCCTGTGGCGTGCAACGTGTTGAAATAATGCCGGATCGTGACGCCAGTGAGGAAAATCAGGCTGGCAATGATCCACGCGTATTGCGTGCCAAATGACAGTGGATAATGGTTCGACAGCATCAAGAACACGACCGGCAGGGTGAGGTAATTGTTATGGGTCGAGCGGACCTTGGCGATCTTGCCGTATTTGGCGTCGGGCGTGCGGCCTGCCTTCAGGTCGGCCACGACGATGCGTTGGTTTGGCATGATCTGGAAAAACACATTTGCAGTCATGATCGTGGCGGTAAACGCGCCTAGGTGCAGCAATGCTGCCCGGCCCGTGAATATCTGGTTGTACCCCCATGACATCACCACCAGCAGCGCAAACAACAGCAGCATCAGCACCGTCGGGTGGTCACTGAGGCATGATTTGCACATGGCGTCATAGGCCAGCCAACCGATGGTCAGCGACCCGCCTGAAATCACGATCCCTTGCCACAGCGCGAGGTCGGCTTTGGTGGGGTCCAGCAGGTATAATTCGCCCCCCACCCAATAGACGATCATCAACAGGGCAGCCCCCGACACCCAAGTGATATAGCTCTGCCATTTGTGCCAGATCAGATGCTCGGGCATGTTTTCAGGGGCCACGAGGTATTTTTGGATGTGGTAAAACCCGCCGCCGTGGACCTGCCATTCTTCGCCATAAACACCTGCGGGCATATCAGGGGCTTTGCGCAGACCCAAATCAAGGGCGATAAAAAAGAACGACGCACCGATCCACGCCATAGCGGTGATCACATGCAGCCAGCGCACGGCAAAGGCTATCCAGTCCCAAAGTATCGCCAGATCAAGCATTTGACCCCCTCGTTTGACAGTCTTTGGCGCAGGCTAGTCGCCGCACCACTATTCGGCTATAGTATAAGACGCCAAGCAGTATCAAAATAATCGAAATAATGTCCTATCTTGAAAACATCCGCACCTTTGTGCGCGTCTATGAGTTGGGCAGCATGTCTGCTGCGGGTCGTGACTTGCGAATTTCGCCGGCGGTGACCTCGTCGCGCATATCGCAGCTCGAAGATCATCTCAGCGTGCGCCTGTTCCAGCGCACCACCCGCAGCCTGCGCCCCACTGAACAGGGTAAGGCCTTTTATGGTGGGGCCTGCGAGGTGTTGGAAGCGGTAGGTACCGCCGAGGCCCATGTGGTCAATATCACCGACAACCCCAAGGGATCGCTGTTTGTTGCAGCCCCTTTGGGGGTAGGGCGGCGGTTGATCGCGCCGTTGATCCCAGAGTTTTTGAAAACCTACCCAGAGGTGAAAATCCGGCTGCGCCTGACGGACCGCAAGGTCGATATGACGACCGAAGGTCTCGATCTCGCGTTTTTTCTTGGCCATCCCGAAGACAGTGCGCTGCGTATCCGCAAAATCGCGGATGTGACCCGCGTGCTATGCGCGGCACCCAGCTATGTCGCGGCCCACGGCATGCCCGCCAGCGGTGCCGATCTGATCGGCGGGGCGCATGAATGTCTGAACCTGCGGTTTCCCGGTGCGACCGAATTTCAATGGCGGTTGATGACAGCGGATGGCCCCAAGAAATTTCAGGTGGGGGGCCGCTATGAATGTGATGACGGTGATGTTTTGACCGAATGGGCGCTGTCGGGGCATGGGATCGCGCTAAAACCGCTGTTCGAAGTGGCGGCATATTTGGCCGAGGGACGGTTGGTCCCTGTGGCCACACAGACCCCGCCCGAACCTGTGCAGATGGCGTGTCTGTTCACCCATAGGCGCGGCCAAGACCCGAAAACCCGCCTGTTCATGGATTTTGTCATCGACCGGATCGTGGGCATTGTGCGCGCAAAGGCGCTGTCGGGTCAGCTTCCGCGATAGGTCGAATAGCCAAACGGCGACAGCAGCAACGGCACATGATAATGCGTGTCTTCGGACATGCCAAAGCGCAGCGGGATCACGTCCAAAAACCGGGGGCTTTCGGCGGGCACACCGCAGGCATCAAGATAGTCGCCCGCGTGAAACACCAGCTCGTAGGTGCCAGTTTGAAACGTCTCGGCGGGCAATATCTGGCTGTCTGTGCGCCCGTCATCATTTGTGGTCAGCGTGGTCAGCAAGTGGCGCGTGTCCCCTTCCATGCGAAACAGCTCGATCTTGAGCCCGACTGCGGGGCGTCCACGGGCCGTGTCCAAAACATGGGTTGTCAAAAATCCGGGCATCTGCGCTCTCCGTTGCTGATGGGATGACCCTAAACAATCATGCGGGCCGCTACAAAGTGGTGTTGACAGATAGTCTTTTGCGTTTTTCTTGAAAACGAAATCTATTATTTTGAAATACAAACAACTCGGGCAGGGGGGATTCGATCAGGTGAAACGCTATCCACGTGACATGACAGGCTATGGCCGCACGCCGCCCGACCCCCGTTGGCCCGGTGGCGCCAAAATCGCCGTACAAATTGTTCTCAATTACGAAGAGGGTGGCGAGAACAACATCCTGCATGATGATCCCGCGTCCGAGGCGTTTTTGTCCGAGATCACAGGCGCGCAGCCATGGCCGGGTCAGCGGCACTGGAACATGGAATCGCTCTATGAATATGGATCGCGGGCCGGGTTTTGGCGTGTGCATCGTCTTTTGGCTGATCTTCCCGTCACGGTCTACGGCGTGGCCACAGCGCTCGCGCGGGCGCCCGAACAAGTGGCCGCGATGAAGGATGCGGGGTGGGAGATCGCCAGTCACGGGCTGAAATGGGTCGAACACAAAGACATGCCCGAGGCCGACGAACGCGCGGCCATCGCCCAAGCCATTGCATTGCATACCGAAGTGACAGGCAGCCCGCCGCGTGGCTGGTACACGGGCCGCTGTTCTAACAATACGGTCAGATTAGCTGCAGAGACGGGGCAGTTTGCCTATATCTCAGACAGCTACGCCGATGATCTGCCCTATTGGACCGCCTTTGAAAAGACCGATCAACTGATCGTCCCCTACACCATGGATTGCAACGACATGCGATTTGCCATTCAGGCAGGGTTCACCAATGGGGCACAGTTTGAAAGCTATCTCAAAGACAGTTTTGATATGCTCTATGAAGAGGGCACAAATGGCGCGCCCAAAATGTTGTCGATTGGCCTGCATTGCCGGATTATCGGGCGACCGGGGCGGGCGGCAGCGTTGCGTCGGGTGATTGAATACATGCAATCCCACCCCGATGTCTGGTTTGCCACCCGGCTACAAATCGCTGAACATTGGGCCGCAGAGCACCCGCCCGCGCCCCAGAAACGTCCCTGCGAGATGTCGAAAGAGGATTTTGTCGCGGCCTTTGGTGGGATATTTGAGCACAGCCCGTGGATCGCGGAAGGGGCTTACGCGCTAGAGCTAGGTCCCACCCATGACACAGCACAGGGTGTGCATCAGGCGCTGTCGCGGGTGTTTCGCCGCGCGTCTGAGGCCGACCGTCTGGCCGTGTTGCAAGCGCACCCTGATTTGGCGGGCAAGCTCGCAGCGGCGGGCAAGCTGACGGCCGATAGCACCTCTGAGCAGGCGGGCGCGGGTCTTGATCTGCTGACCGATGCTGAACGCGAGACGTTTCAGTCGTTGAACGCGGATTATGTCGCGCGGCATGGTTTTCCGTTCATCATTGCCGT
>CALHAP010000047.1 GCA_937931795.1 uncultured Paracoccaceae bacterium | reverse complement strand
ATGCGCCGCATCCTGCTCCCCCTCGTGCTGCTGTTTTCAGCCACCTTTGCCGCCATCTGGTTTTACGCACAAACAACGCTGTCGGGCGCATTGGATGATCTCGCCTCCGCCTCTGATCCCGCCCCGGTCTCTGTGGGCGGTCATGCGGTTGGCGGTTTTCCAGCCCGTCTGTCCGCTGATTTGCAAGATGTGGTGGTGCGGTCGGAAACGGGCGCGCCTGTGTGGCAGGGGGCCACGCTGACGGCGGGCGTTGACACCTATAACCCGACCCGGTTGAGCGTAGCCTTCCCCCCAGTTCAGACCATCACCATAGCGCAGATACCGCTCACGCTGAGCACGGTGGATATGGCGCTGGACGCGCGGGCGTCGCTTGGGCTGTTTTTACCGCTGGAGTTTGCGACGGTGACGGCGCGTGACCTGATGCTCGATGCGCCAGACATTCAACCGCTGCGCGCCGACACGCTTGATCTGGCGCTGACACATGCGGGTGGCGAGAGCTACGATGTGGCGGGGGTGCTGTCAGATATCACGCTGCCAGACGATCTGCGCGCCGCAATCGACCCCGACAGCACCCTGCCCGCGCAGATGGCGGGCGTGACGCTGGATGCAACCGTGACGCTGACCAATACGCTCAACCGGGTGTCCGCAAAGGCCCTGCCGCAGGTCACGCAGCTGGATTTGCGCAGCATCGAGACGACATGGGGGCCGCTCGGTCTCAGCGCCACGGGTCAGGTTGATGTGGATCCGCAAGGGTTCCCCACCGGCACCATCACCCTGACATTGCGCGATTATGAGGCCTTGCTCGACCGGCTGATCGGCGCGGGCATCATCCCGTCGAACCAAGCGTTTTTGGTTCAAATGCTAGCCCGCTCCGCCAGCGACGGCGGCGCAGATCTGATGCTGCCTATCACAATGACACAAGGTGAGGCGCGGCTTGGCGGCAGTATCCCCCTCGGTACGTGGCAGCTTTACCGGCAGTAAGATCCGCTGCGATACCGTGCTGTGTCAAAATGAAAATGATCGCGGTGGGCTGTGTTCGCATTTGGCCCCAGCACTGTGCCAAACGTCCCACAGGCCGCCCGGTGCAGCGCGCGCAAACGATTGCCGTAGCCAGTGTTCCAGTCGCGCAAGACGGTCACGCGGGTGCCATCGCGCATTCGAAATCCACCTATATCAATCGCATGGCCAAAGCTGTGCTCGGACAGCCGCGCGCCGATCCGATTATTACGGGTGCGACACGAATAGGTGCCCATCAGGTCAATCTGCGCCAGCCCGCCGCCGACGTTGGCAAATTGTGGGCGGGCGGCTGCCTCGACCCAGCGCAAGAACGCCTCTGCTGTGCGGCAATCAATCCGTGCGGGCGACGATAGCGCGATGCCCGCGACACTGCGCACCTCGACCGCGCCTTCGATGCCGCAGGCCCCCGGCCCGGCAACACGGCCTATCGTGGCACCTTGCAATCCGGGATCCCCGCAAACAGACCCACGTCGACGCTCGTCGGCCTGCGCCAAAGCGGCAAGGGTTATCCCGGCGGGGCGGTTGGTGGGGCGCAGCGCGCGGTCAACGGCCAGAGATGAGATCAGAACACCTTGGCGCGCGGCAGGCCGCACGGCCCGTAGTTGCCCCCGTTCGGCGCGCGCGGCCCAGCCATCCCAACGGCGCAACACGGTCGGCACAAACGGCAGCAGGGGGTGTTCGACGCGGGCTGGGCTGATCAGGGGCACCGCAATCCCCTGCCCCAGCACGGGCACGGACATCGTGCTCATTCGTGGGATGGTGGACGCTTCAGGCGCGGGGCGCATCACCGGGCGCAGCACAGGCTCAATCGCGCGGGCAAGGGGCCGGGTGCCAGCCGCCTGTACAGCGGTTCCCCCGAGGATCAGCACCAAAATCAACGCGAGGGTTCTCATGTGGCATCCTCGGTGTTGTCGCGACCAAAGTTTTGTGCTTCCGTGTCTTGGCCCGCTTCAATGATGCCGCGCCGGATGGCCCGCGTGCGGGTGAAATATTCTTGTAAATAAGGCCCATCGCCTTGGCGGATTGCGCGTTGCAGGGCGAATAATTCCTCGGTGAAGCGGCCCAAAATCTCGAGCGTCGCATCTTTGTTGCTCAAGAAAACATCGCGCCACATCACCGGATCACTGGCGGCGATACGGGTGAAATCACGAAAACCAGCGGCGGAATATTGGATCACTTCGCTGTCGGTCACCCGGCCCAGATCATCGGCAACACCGCACATCGTGTAGGCGATCAAATGCGGCGTATGGCTGGTGACGGCCAAAACCAGATCATGGTGATCGGCGTCCATCTCATCCGTGTTCGACCCCATGCCTTGCCACAACTGCGTCAGGCGGTCGACAGCCGCGCGATCTGCGTCCCCCGGCACGATCAAACACCACCGGTTTTCAAACAGCTTAGCAAACCCCGATTTTGGCCCCGAATGTTCGGTTCCTGCAAGTGGATGTGCTGGGACAAAATGCACACCCTCGGGGATATGCGGGCCAACCGCCTCGATCACATCGCGTTTGACCGATCCCACATCCGACACTGTGGCCCCGGCCTTCAGTGCGGGTGCGATTTCGGCGGCAACCGCCGCCATGGCCCCGACCGGCACGCAGAGCACCACGAGATCGGCGTCCTTGACCGCCTCGGCGGCGGTGTCGACAATGACGTCGCATAGATTGATGTCTCGGGCGATCTGTCGGCTCTCGGTGCTGCGTGCGGTGCCCACAACCTCGCCTGCCAGCCCATGTTTGCGCATTGCCAGCGACATAGACCCCGCAATCAGGCCCAACCCGATAAGCGCTACACGATTATAAAGCGGCATGGCGCACCTCGCCCGTCGTCGCTTTGAACTGGCCCACGGCATGGGCCACACGTTTGCACGCCGCCTCGTCACCGATAGTGATCCGCAAGCAGTTGGGCAGGTTATATCCCGCCACCTGCCGCACGATGATCCCCTGCTCGCGCAGATGGCCGTCACAGGCCTGTGCCTCTTCGGCGCTGGCGAACCGAGCCAATAAAAAGTTGGCTGATGAGGTATCGCTCGGCACCCCATGTTCGGAAAGTGCATGTGCCAGCCAATCGCGCCACTTGGCATTTTCTGACATGCAGCGCTGTAGAAAGCCCGCATCCTTGACCGCAGCCTCGGCCGCCGCCAGCGCCACGGACGATAGGTTAAACGGACCTCGGATGCGGTTCAGCACGTCGATGATCGCTTGCGGCCCGTAGCCCCAGCCCACGCGCATTCCACCAAGTCCATAGACTTTGGAAAACGTGCGGCTCATGAATATATTATCACGTTCCGCGACCATAGCCGCCCCGCCATCGTAACCGTCAACAAACTCAGCATAGGCCCCGTCCAGCACTAGCAGCGCGCCGCGCGGTAGCCCATCTGCCAGCCGTGCGATATCAGAGGTGCCGATCATTGTGCCAGTGGGGTTGCTGGGGTTGGCGATGTAGACCAACCGGGTTCGCGCAGTGCAGGCGCCAAGGATCGCATCGACATCCATCACGCGGTCCCGCTCAGGGACGACCACAGGGGTGGCGCCGCAGGATTTGGCGTAGATCGGATACATCGAAAAGCCATGTTCGGTGAAGACCACCTCGTCATCGGGGCCGGCGTAGGCCTCTGCCAACAGCTTCAAAATCTCGCCGGATCCGTTGCCAATGATCAATTGGCCCGCCTCCAGCCCCCAGACCTCCGCAATCGCCGTCCGCAAACTGGCATGATCGGTGCTGGGGTAGCGATGGACGTCCCGTGCCGCGCGAATGATCGCCTCTTTCGCAGCCTCGGGGGGGCCAAAGGGGTTTTCGTTCGACGACAGCTTGAGCACATTGGACTGCCCCGCCAGCGACGATGCCCCGCCCACATAGAGGTCGATATCCATCACGCCGGGTTGTGGTTTTATATCAGACATTACGGCCCCCTCTTGTGTCTGAGACAGGTTCTAGCGGGGTGGACCCGCCTTTGCCAGTCATCGTCGTGCTGTACCAGATGCTCGGTCAGAGACGCCGGAAAGCTTAGCATCACCGCGCCACAAACGAAAAAGCCCCGGCGCATTGCTGAACCGGGGCCGTTCTTCGATTTTTCGACCAGAACCTTAGTTCTTGGCGTAGAATTCGACCACGAGGTTTGGTTCCATCTGAACCGGATATGGCACGTCGCCGAGACCCGGTGTGCGCACGAACGTCGCTGTCATCTTGCTGTGATCGGCGTCGACGTAGTCGGGCACGTCACGCTCGGCCAATTGAACGGCCTCGAGCAGAACAACCAGCTGCTTGGACTTGTCACGCACGGCGATCACGTCGCCTTCTTTGACGCGATAAGACGGGATGTTGACCTTCTTGCCGTTCACGGTGACGTGGCCGTGGTTCACGAACTGACGGGCTGCGAACACGGTTGGAACAAACTTGGCACGGTACACAACCGCGTCCAAGCGGCGCTCGAGCAGACCGATGAGGTTCTCGCCTGTATCGCCTTTAACACGCTCGGCCTCACCGTAGATGCGGCGGAACTGCTTTTCAGTCAGGTCGCCGTAGTACCCCTTCAGCTTTTGCTTGGCGCGCAGCTGTGTACCAAAGTCGGACAGTTTCGCCTTGCGACGCTGACCGTGCTGGCCGGGGCCGTACTCACGACGATTGACGGGGGATTTCGGACGACCCCAGATGTTTTCACCCATCCGGCGGTCAATTTTATACTTGGCAGACGTGCGTTTGGTCACGGCTGATCTCCTTCTAAGGGCCCGATTGGGCGTGAAGGGCGTTGTCCTCTGCCCGGATTTTGCCGGACTGACAGGGAACCGCTTACGCGGGCCACCAACACCAATAAGTGCGCTATTACAACGCGCGCCTCTGGTCTGTCAACCACGCGGACAGACGCTAAAATGCAATCTAGTCCATTCAGTATTTATTCGAATGTTTCTGCCATGTCTGCGGTCTCTGAGATGCCCTGACATGAAAGGAACCACGATGACATTGACCCGCCGCTCCACTCTTGGCCTATTAACAGCCGCCGCCGCCACCCCCCTGCTTCCAAGAACCGCATTTGCCGACGCTGCCTATAATTTTGTCCGCATTGAAGGTCTCGCAGAGCAGGCCGTCGGCGAAGCACTGCTGACGGAAGTCTACAATCGGGCAGGGATGGATATTACGGTAACCGCCATGCCAGGACGGCGCGCCCTGATCGAAGCGTCAAATGGGAACATGGACGGCGAAACCCTGCGGGTATTTGCTCTGGGCGAAAATGTATCCTCGCTCAAGCGGGTCCCGACGCCGCTGTCGAGCCTCCAAACCGTTGCTTTCGCACGCAGTGACGCGGGGGTATCGCTCGGGTCTGCTTTGGACATTGGCCAATTCTCGTCCGTGATTGTTTCGGGGGTCCTACACACTGAGGCGATTACAGAGGGTGTGTCCGGGGTGCGGGTCGTGGATGACAATCAGGCAATGTTCCAGATGGTCGAACGGGGCCGCGCCGATATCGCACTAACCAGCTATCTTGACGGGTTGGCCTCGCTGCGCACACTGGGGATAAGTGACATTGCGAATGTCGAACCAGCCCTCAACGATCAGCCGCTCTATCATTACGTCCACGAAAGCAAAGCCGATGTGATCCCACAGATTGATGATATCATCGCGGGTCTCAGCGCCAGTGGTGAACTTGCGGAAATGCGCACAGCACTTGAGACGGATTATCTGGCGCGGCTCTAGACCCCGCCCCTCAACACGTCCCTGAAGCAACGCGGCATAACCTGCAGCGTTGCTTCGCCCTCGCACAAAGGTCGCACCCCATGTTGAGCCGCTTTTTCAAACCCAAAGGGGTCCTTGCCAAATTACTCATCCCAATTTTGGCCAGCATCGTCATCAGCATAGGATTTTACACGCTCTTTTGGGCGCAAAGATACACCGACCTGTTGGACGAGCATTTCGAGGCCGATATCACCTTGGCGCAGACGTTTCTCCAAGCCCCTCTGGCCAAGGCTCTGTGGGATTTCAGCCAACCTAGTGCGGAACAAGCCTTAGCGGGGATGTTGGACATGGAGTCGTTCATGTTCGCAAATGTGCTCACAGACCGCGAAACATTCGTACAAAAAAAACGCGAGAACACACCAATCACTTTGATCGCCGAGGGAACGGCTCAAATAGCGCGCATGATGGATGAAACCTCAGCTGAGGACGGTGCGGCCGACATCGCCAACCAACCGGAGCAATACCGCATTCAACTTGGTGATGTTATCGTGGTCGGGTTTGCAATTTTGGGCGATACGGGTGAGCAGATCGGCGAGTTGGTATTGGGGTTCGATAAATCGGCCAATACACGGTTGATCAATGACACCTATATGCAGGCCGCTATTATTGGGCTGGTCATGACCATCGCTACCGGATTGCTGGCATACCGCTCGATCAAAGTGGTAGTTTTACCGCTGTCCAAGCTGATCACGTCGATTGATCTACTGCGACAGGGGGACACGACCCAAACCATTCCAGATACGAAGCGACGCGATGAATTGGGGGCTCTGGCGCGTTCTTTGGAAGTGTTTCAAAACCACCTAATCTTGGCCGAAGACAACAAGCATAAAGAACAACAGCAGCGTCAAGAACAAGAAATTGTCGTAAGTGAATTGGCGCATGGGTTGGACCACCTGGCGCAGGGCGATTTCCGCCAACGCCTGACAACAGAGTTTGGCGAGAGCTACGAAGTTTTGCGCCAGAACTTTAACCTTACTGCCCAAACCCTTGATGAGACGATCAACGCCTTTATCGAAAGCACGAAGATCATCGCACAAAGCAGTCAAAAGATGGCAACCGCTACCGCCGATCTATCTGAGCGAACCGGCTCACAGGCCGCAACCCTAGAGCAAACATCCGCCGCCCTACATTTGCTGGTCACATCGGTCGACGAGACCACGAAAGACATTCGCAAATTCGACAGCGCTGTCCAAGACACAAAGGGCAACGCAGAAGGCGGATTGGCCGTCGTCACAGACGCGATGACTGGGATCGAGAAAATCGCGGCCACATCGACCAAAGTGGCAGAAATCAGCAACGTCCTAGAAGGAATTGCCTTTCAAACGGGCCTGCTCGCTATCAACGCCAGCGTGGAAGCCGCACATGCAGGCGATGCAGGCAAAGGCTTTTCTGTCGTGGCAGCAGAAGTGCGCGGCCTAGCGGAATCCTCGTCGCAATCGGCCCAAGAGATTAAAAAGCTTATCAACTTGAGCGAACGGCAAGTGGATCAGGGCGTCAAAGACGTCTCAGAATCCGGCAAGGCGCTCAAGGAAATCACCGGCCATATCAAAGTGCTGTCTGATTTCATGTCGGCGATTGTCGAGCGGTCCAATACCCAGTCCATGCAGATCTCGGAAATCAGCACCAGCATTGCCAACCTCGACAGGGTCACGCAGCAAAACGCTGCAATGGTCGATAGATCCGACGGCGTCAGTCGCGATTTGGAAACCCAAGCGCATAAGCTGAGCGACCTATTGAGAACCATGAAAACCTCGCAAGGCACCATACCAGGGGGAGGCCAAGCCGCCGCCTGAGCTAGGCAAACTTCTCCCTCTCGCCTTCCGTGTGAATTCGCGGTAGCTCAGACGCTATGACACAGATCACCCCCCTCTTCACCACGCCGCTCTACCACGCGCGCCTGTCGAAAAAAATTGATGCCACCGAGCTAGAAGCGTCGTGTTTGTCCATCGCGGAAGATGATGAAGCGGGCCAAGACTGGTGTGAAGCCAACGACTTTCCGGGCTACACATCCTATGCATCATTGACCGATTTGCCGTGGCGCTTTCCGGTATTCAAATCCCTGAAAAAGGCGCTCGACAAGCACGTCAAAACATTCGCGCAAGAGTTGCACTTTGATCTGGGCGATAAGAAGCTGAAGCTCGAAGACCTATGGATCAACATCCTGCCCGAAGGCGGCATTCACACGGCCCATATCCACCCCCATTCGGTGATCTCAGGCACCACCTATATCGCCATGCCCCAAGGCACGAGCGCGCTGAAACTGGAAGACCCGCGATTGGCGATGATGATGGCAGCCCCCGGTCGGACCAAGAACGCGCCCGAGCATCTGCGACAGTTTATCTACGTGAAACCCGATGTTGGTGATGTGCTGCTATGGGAAAGCTGGCTGCGGCATGAGGTGCCGATGAATATGGCCGAGGACGACCGGATTTCTGTCAGCTTTAATTATCGCTGGGGTTAAGTCGCGGCGCACATCGAAAAATCTGAAAGGATAATGACCGGTGGTATTAGTACCAACCACGCGAAGAAGACGATATTTGCCCACGAACGTTTAAGGTCCGGTTCTTTGCGGAACATTGACCCCTTGGATGTCATGAGCGCGCCGAACGCTTTCCCCAGTCCGAATTTGTTTTGCCATGAGTACGCCGCGAGCATGGCGATGATGAGCAAAGGCAGCATGAGATAGATCATGTTGGGTTGAATCTGCGTGCAGAGAAAATCGGTCATTAACGCTCCCTGAAGGTATCGGGATCATACGGTGAACGCGGTTCAAGACGCAAGGTAAGGAAAACCCCCGCCGAGTGATCGACGGGGGTTTTTCTATTCTTAATTGGGTGCGGCCCGGACGGTTTTTGCAAAACCGCCACCACCGCACTCGGAGGCAGAGCCGCCTGTATTACCAGTCTTCGCGGACGATTGTGCGGGTTTTCACCGGCAGTTTCATCGCAGCAAGACGCAGAGCTTCGCGGGCGACGACTTCGTCGACACCATCGATCTCGAACATCACGCGACCGGGCTTGACCTTGCAGGCCCAGAAATCCACGGAACCTTTACCTTTACCCATCCGAACTTCGACGGGCTTGGAGGTGACAGGTACATCTGGAAAGATGCGGATCCAGACACGGCCCTGACGCTTCATGTGACGCGTCATGGCACGACGGGCGGCCTCGATCTGGCGCGCTGTAACACGCTCAGGCTCGGTGGCTTTTAGACCGTATGTGCCAAAGTTCAGATCAGACCCGCCTTTGGCGAGGCCCTTGATCCGGCCTTTGTGCATCTTGCGGAATTTTGTACGCTTTGGTTGTAGCATTGTTTGTTACTCCTTAGCGATCACGACGGCCGCCACCGGCACCACGAGGGATAGCACCCTCCTGAAGCTCGGCATGCTTGCGGTCACGCGCAGCTGGATCATGTTCCATGATCTCGCCTTTGAAAATCCAGCACTTGATGCCGATGATGCCGTAGGGTGTCATCGCTTCGGTCAGCGCGTAGTCGATGTCGGCACGCAGGGTATGCAAAGGCACGCGGCCCTCACGATACCATTCGGTCCGCGCGATCTCGGCACCGCCAAGACGGCCTGCGAGGTTAACGCGGATACCAAGGGCACCCATGCGCATCGCATTTTGCACCGCACGCTTCATCGCGCGACGGAACGAGACACGACGCTCGAGCTGCTGTGCGATACTTTCACCCACGAGGGCAGCATCCAGCTCGGGCTTGCGGACTTCGACGATGTTGAGGTGCAGCTCTGACTTGGTCAGATCAGCGAGCTTCTTGCGAAGACCCTCGATGTCAGCACCCTTTTTGCCAATGATCACACCGGGACGGGCGGCGTGGATCGTGACGCGGCACTTCTTGTGCGGACGCTCGATGATCACGCGGCTGATACCGGCCTGCTTGGCTTCGATCTTGATGAAATCCTTGATCTTCAAGTCTTCCAGCAACATGTCGCCGTAGTCTTTGGTATCGGCGTACCAGCGGCTGTCCCAGGTCCGGTTGACCTGCAAACGCATGCCGACGGGATTTACTTTATGACCCATTATGCTTGCTCCTCAACCTGACGGACGACGATGGTAATCTCGGCGAATGGCTTCAAAATCTTGCCAAACCGACCACGCGCGCGCGGGCGACCGCGTTTCATGGTGAGGTTTTTGCCGACATAGGCCTCGGCGACGATCAGCTCGTCCACGTCAAGGTTATGGTTGTTTTCAGCGTTGGCGATGACCGATTGAAGACATTTCTTCACATCAATCGCGATCCGCTTTTTGGAGAACGTCAGGTCCGTCAATGCGGTCTCGACCTTCTTGCCACGGATCAATCCAGCAACCAGGTTCAGTTTCTGCGGCGATGTTTTCAGCATGCGCAGCTTGGCGCGGGCTTCATTATCAGCAACGCGGCGAGGGTTCTTATCCTTGCTCATTTGCGTTTCGCCTTCTTATCGGCGGCATGGCCATAATAGGTGCGGGTCGGGCTGTATTCGCCAAACTTCTGACCGATCATGTCTTCCGTGATGTTCACAGGGATGTGCTTCTTGCCGTTGTAGACACCAAAAGTGAGGCCAACGAACTGAGGCAGGATGGTGGAACGACGCGACCAGATTTTGATCACTTCGTTGCGGCCGCTTTCGCGCGATGCTTCTGCCTTTTTCAAGACATAGCTGTCGACGAACGGTCCTTTCCAGACGGAACGAGTCATTCTTAACGACCCTTCTTCTTGGCGTGCCGCGAGCGCAGGATGAGCTTGCTGGACGCTTTGTTCTTGTTACGGGTACGCTTACCTTTGGTATCCTTACCCCATGGGGTCACAGGTGTACGACCACCGGATGTGCGACCTTCACCACCACCGTGCGGGTGGTCGATCGGGTTCATCGCGACACCACGCACAGACGGGCGAACGCCCTTGTGGCGAATACGACCGGCCTTACCAAAGTTCTGGTTCGAGTTGTCGGGGTTGGACACGGCACCGACGGTGGCCATGCATTCCTGACGCACCAGACGCAGCTCACCGGACGACAAACGGACCTGGGCGTAGCCCCCGTCCCGACCCACGAACTGAGCATATGTACCAGCGGCACGAGCGATCTGGCCGCCTTTGCCCTGCTTCATCTCGATGTTGTGGACGATTGTGCCGATGGGCATACCGCTGAACGGCATCGCGTTGCCGGGCTTGATGTCAGCCTTGGCGCTTGCGATCACCTTGTCACCAACAGCCAGACGCTGCGGGGCAAGGATGTAATTCTGTTCGCCATCTTCGTACTGGATCAGTGCGATGAAAGCGGTCCGGTTGGGGTCATATTCGATGCGGGCGACAACGGCGGACATGTCCAGTTTGTTGCGCTTGAAATCGACGATACGGTAAAGGCGCTTTGCACCCCCACCAATGCGACGCATTGTGATCCGTCCGGTATTGTTCCGACCGCCCGATTTCGTAAGACCCTGTGTCAGGGCCTTAACGGGGCGACCTTTCCAAAGCTCCGAACGGTCAATCAGCACCAGCCCACGCTGGCCCGGCGTCGTCGGATTGTACGACTTGAGTGCCATGTTTAGCTACTTTCCGTTTGCTTTGCGGGCATCGCTGCCCGGCAGTTTAAGGCCCCCGTAGGTGCCCGGTTCGACGTGGTTTCCCACAAACGCAAAGCCCCGGACGAATCCGAGGCCTTAGCGAATGGTCGGGGTATAGGGGGATGGGGTGTGGGTGGCAAGGGGTTTGGGGGCTTTCCAACCCAATCCTACTCGACTAAATCCAAAAGCTTTTCGAAGCGCCTAGCGATATGCTGATCCGCTATTCTTCGCTTGATATCTTTATCGTTTTCCAATCCATGCATCCAATCCCGGACCACTTCGGCTTCGTTAACGATAATTTCCTTGATCAGTGGTGAAGCTGTGTTGCTGTAATAAACATGTCTCACGTTGCCGTAAGACGTTCGCCCCCCTTGCGTGCCGATAAATGTTAGCACCATCCACTTGAGGACATCTTTCGCTGGATCCTCTGGGCAGGACACAAATCCTCCTATTTCTGTGAAGCGCCTCAAGACATCCCCGTGCTTGTCATAAGCTGCCCAGTTCGTTCCCACTTCTTCTAATCGATCTAGGTAAGCGGTGAATAACTCAGTGCGCGATGATTTCTTGAGATAAGGCATAGCACCGCATGCAGTAGCCACTCTCGCATGTCTTTCATCCAATCCTCTACGGCCAACGCGCCTTTGAAAATCCGTTGCTACTTCTACAAGCACAGTATTGGCCG
>CALHAP010000046.1 GCA_937931795.1 uncultured Paracoccaceae bacterium | reverse complement strand
GGGCACCGCTCAGGTTGGCACCGCTCAGGTCGGCACCGATCAGGCGGGCATCTCTCAGGCGGGCACCGCTCAGGTCGGCATCGCTCAGGTCGGCACCGATCAGGCGGGCACCGCTCAGGTCGGCATCGCTCAGGTCGGCACCGCTCAGGTCGGCACCGCTCAGGCGGGCACCGCTCAGGTTGGCACCGTTCGTCAAAGCCCACTTCACCGCAAGGCCTAGCTGGACTGTTCTGACTGTGCTGTCTGTTTCGATCTCAGCGGTGAACAGTACTTTTCCCGTAAAGCGGCTTAATACGTCAAACTTCATCATTTCATTCCTTCGCTTGGTTTCTCAATCCCATGCATCACGCAGCCCTCCGCACATCACCCAGATAGGCGGAGGCCAGAGCGGCCGCGTCCGGTCCTGCGCTCGTGATTGCCAGTAGGGCCGTAGAGTGCGCTTGGATGGCAAGGCGCTGCGCGTCGATGATCTGCATCGCCTGCGAGCAACAGCGCCCGCATCGCCCGCAGTGGGTGTGCTTGTGGATGTCGCCCTTGCAATCAGGCATGGGTTCGGGCCATCGGGGGGTGGTCATGCTGCTTCTCCTAGAATTGCGAGCTGAGTTGGCTCGATGTAGTCTGTGTCTGGTCCGTATGCTTCGACCCACGAGGCCTTGCCTTGGTGGATCGCCAGCTTTGTGCGGTCGCGGTCAAAGCGCAGGCCTTGGTGGTGATCGCAGCACAAAGGCAGTGCGTCGCGGTCAGGCGCTTTCTGCGTAGAATATCGCCCGCAAATCGGGTGATGCGCCTCGGTCGGTGAAGTCTGTACCAGGCCGAATTTTTCGCACACGCAACACCGCCGCCTGCGAACCGCGACGAGGTATGCCGGATCGCTCCGCGCTTGGCTCTTGGCGGTGGGCTTGGCCTTCTGTCGCATCGGCGCGCGCGTCTTGAGCGCCTTGGGGGTGGCTGTGAAGCCGTTCCCCCGCGACATAGGCTTGGTGCGCGGCTTGAACCCGGTGCGCTTCACTGCTCTTTCTCCGGGGGTTCTGGGATCGCAACGCCCTGCCGCGCCGCGAAGGCCTCGATCAACATTGTCAGGTCCGAGTGAGTTTCTTTGTCCATCTTGGACGTGCTGCGACCTACCGCGACGGGCTGGCCTCCGTCCTCGGCGGGCATCATCTTTTCGCGGCCAAGGACGGCACAAAAGTATTCCTTCCAATCCTCCGTGCTGTAGCGTTGGCCATGCCAGATGCATTGCTCGGCTACGTGGGTCAGCAATACCCACATGCGGTCGTTTTGGTTCTGCGACCGCGCGGGGCCTTTGAATAATATCCGCGCATTCCACGGCGCGCGCTTTATCCAGTCGATAGCCTTGGCGCGCTGGCTGGGGTCGTTGATCAAGAGCATCGCTTGGGCCATCAGAACGCCTCCTGAGTGGTCCAGCGCTTCACGCCCGCAATGTCCGTGGTCACGGTTGCCTTGCTGACGTAGCCAGCGATGAACGCCTGCATGGCGCCCCGGTCGTTCTCGATGATCCAGTTAATGACGGCCTGCCCGCTCTCTACCTTGTGGTGGTGGACGGTGCGGGTGCCTTTCTGTTTCGTCTTGCTGGCCTTGCGCGCTTCGGTGTCGGCCTGCTTCGCGGCCTCGGCCATCGCGGCGGCTTCACGCTCGGCGTCGATGTTGCTCCCCTCGGCGGCAGCGGCGGCAGCGGCGGCTTCGGCCTCGCGGCGGGCTTGATTGGCTTCTTCCCACTTGCGGCGCTTCTCGGCTTCGGCCTCGTCGTGAAGGCGCTTCTTGATCGGGGCCACAAGGTTGACGAGACATTTCTGCTGGCGGTCGAGGTCTTCGGTGGTCGGCTTCCAGCGCTCATTTTCCGCGTCCCATACCGCCTTGAGGGGGCGGGTGGCGTCGAGCCGCGCCTCGTTCACTTTCGAGCGGATCGTCTTAATGCTCTTTATCAGCGCATCGACGGCCTCCATCTGTTCCACGGTTTCAATCGGTTCGCCGTCAATCCAGTTTTCAATTTCGGCAAGGTCATCGGCCCAAGGTGCAAGCGCTGCGTCGATAGGATCGTCAGCGGGCGGGTTGTTGTCGCCAGCGACGGCGCGGGGGTTTGTGTCGGTCATGGTCATTGGACGTTCTCCGATAGATCAGCGATTAGGCTCTCGTCGGCCTTTGCGTTCACCGCTTCTTCGGCTTTCATGGTCGCGTTCAGCTTGTTGATGACGGTTTGAAACTTGCTCACCGGCAGCTCATGCAGGTCGGAAATGCCCGCCCCGGTGCATATCTGGGCGAAGGTGACGCCCGCCTGCTCGGCAAGGTCGCGAATTTCGATATACTGCTCTGACGTGATCAGCGTGACGGGTCTGCCGCCGCCTCGGTTGCCGTCGTCGTCTTCGGTCGCGATTGCGATGTCGAAGACCATGCAGAACACGTAGCGGCGCGCGTAGGTGTTGGATGATCCGAATGCATGGGTGCCCGTCTTGTTCGTGCTGCCCTTGATCCCCTTGTCGTCCAGCGGGATTTCGGCAATGCCTTCCTCGCTGTGGCCGTCGCGGTGGCGCACAACCCACTTGACCGCGAGGTGGCCGGGGGTTTTGCTTTCTGCGGGCCACGTCGAAAAGCTGAAACCGTGCGATGAAATGACAGGCTTGGCATCGGCGTAAATCGCGGACAGCTTCGCGTATTTGCTGCGTGTCTGATCGTTGTTTGATCGCGCCACGATAGCGGGCATTTCGGCCTGACAATCGGCCATCGCCGCAAAGAAGGCCTTGCGATCCGCTCCGGCTTCCATCCGCTCTTTCATCTGCAAAAGACGGTCAAGCTTGTCGATGTCCGCAGCGGGGTCTGTGGCCATCCGCTCGATCATGCTGACCATCGGGTCAACAGGGACGGCAGGTGTGACCCCGTCCCAATCGCTTGTGGGGCCTACCTTTGCGAGCTGCATATTCACAGCAAACCCCCAATCAGCAAGCGGCCAAGGTGGTATCCAAGGACCGAAACTGCTATAGA
>CALHAP010000045.1 GCA_937931795.1 uncultured Paracoccaceae bacterium | reverse complement strand
CCGCGCGACCGGGCGACGACGGCGTCGAGATCATAGTCGATCTTACTGGCGGAGAGACCAAATTCCTTGGCGCGGTGCATCAGGTGGAACACCTCGGACGAGCGCAGCATAGCCTTGGTCGGGATACAGCCCCAATTGAGGCAGATGCCGCCCAGATGCTCGCGCTCGACGCAGACCACCTTGAGGCCCAATTGCGCCGCCCGAATAGCCGCGACATAGCCGCCGGGGCCTGCTCCGATTACGATGACGTCATATGTCTTTGCAGCCATGGGTGCCTCCTGAGCTCAAAACTAGTTTGATGTTAAACTAGTTTTTCAGGTGCCACCAGTGACCGTGATGAAAAGCCGCTATGCCCTATGGGGATAGCGGCTGATCCTTTGACACTCTAGGCAAATTCACGACTGCGTTGTAAATCGCGCACCACCGATCCATAGGCGCCGCCCACCAAGAACGCCTCTTCCGGTCCGGTGTTGCGGCGCCCAAGGGCGGCGTTGCGAAACGGAAAGCGACCAAATTTGCGGATAATCTCGCGGTGGGCCTGCGCATGCAGCAAGCCTGATCCTTCGTCGGTGACACGGGTTTTGATCAAACGCACGGCGCGGTCCTGATCTTCGATATTCTCGGAATGCTCTAGCGGGAGATAAAAGAACTGCCGCGCGGGATGGTCGATTTTCAAATCCCAATCGCGGTTGATCGCAGCCTTGGCCACCGCACGGGCGTTGAGGTCCGAGGCAAAGGCCTTCGCCTGACCGCGAAACATATTGCGCGAAAACTGGTCTGTCAGAATGACATAGGCCAGCGCGCCTGACGGATACGTCAACCACAACCCCAAACCACCGTCCATTGCTTCCTGCCATGCGGGCAAGAAACGCTTGGTGATTTCGGCGTCGACAGCATCGCTGGCAACATACCAATCCGCGGGCTTTAACTCATCGAGCCAATAGCCCAGCACATCTTCTGGGGTTATCATAAAAACACATCCTTACAGGTACACAATTAAACATCTTTCACGATGACCATATTCGGTGGGGGATCAACAAATTTTAACGGATTGTTTCCGAAACATCGGAAACAGGTTGCGTTTCAGCCTCATCTTGCTCGGCTGCGGCCTCTTCTTCGGCTTCGATATAGACCTCTTGGGCCATTTCAGCGAAGACCGGCGAGGCCCGCGACGACAGCGGTGCATAGGGCACCTGATCCTCGACCGAGGTGGTGTTTTCGCGGCGGGTGATCCGCCACAGGCCGTATACCGCGAGACCGTACATCAGCACCATGATCAGGCCCCAGTAGGCATGCGGCCCCACAACGCTCATCGACCAACCGATGACCAGCGGGCCTGCGATGGCCCCCACACCGTTGATAAACAACAACCCGCCAGAGGCCGCCGCCATATCTTCGCGGTCAAGATAATCGTTCGCATAGGCGATCAGCAGCGCATAGAGCGGATTGGTCATCCCGCCCACGATGGCCGCACTGACGAGGATCAACGGTATGCTGCCGCCCCCCAGAAACGACACCATCGCCCCAAGCCCGGCCAATGCTGCGACGCCAATGATCAAATAACGGCGTTCCATGCGGTCCGATACCCAGCCGATGGGGTACTGCAAAACGAGCGCAGAAATATAGGTGGCCGACACCAACAATGAAATCTGCGGGACGCTCAAGCCTGCCTGCGTCCCATAAACTGCGGACATGCCAAATTGTGCGGCAAACACGCCCCCCAACAAAAACATGCCCACACAGGCAAGGGGTGAGGCTTCGATCAATTTGCTCAGCGGCAATGGCTTGGTCGTCTCAAATTTTGGCGGCCGGCCCACCGACAACAAAATCGGCGCAAAGGCCAACGAGACGAGCACGGAGGGGACAATGAACAAAACGTAGCCACCGATATCGCCCAACACCAAGATGTACTGCGCGAGCACAATGCCCGCCATTTGCACTATCATATAAAGCGACAGGGTTTTGCCGCGATTGTCATTGTCGGCAGCATCGTTGAGCCAGCTTTCGGCGGTGATATAAACGCCGCAAAAACAATACCCGATGATCACGCGCCCCAGCACCCAGACCCAAACCTCGGTCAGCACAGGATAGAGGATCAGCACCGCAGACACCGTGGATCCAAGCGCCGCAAAGACACGCACGTGTCCCACCTTTCGCAGCAATGTCGGTACATGCCGCGACGCCACCAGAAAGCCCGCGAAATAGGCCGACATGACAATCGACATCGCACCGGTGTTAAAGCCTTCGATCTCGCCGCGCACACCCAAGAGCGTGCCTTGTAGGCCGTTGCCGATCATCAACATGAACATGCCAATAAACAACGCCCAAGAGCCGCGAAAAACCACAAACATCGACACTATCCTCTACTGCGAATCCCGTAGGCTGCGTAGGCACGACGTGCCCCGATTTCTCAAGTCCCACACGCCTGAAAGCGACCTAAACGGCGCGATTTTACGTCGTAAATACACGACACGTCAGGGCAGCAGCAGCGACGCATCTCCATAGGAGAAAAATCTATATTTATTCTCAATGGCATGGGCATAGATATCGCGAATGTCCTGCACCCCCATCAGCGCCGACACCAGCATCATCAGCGTTGATTTGGGCAGATGAAAATTGGTCATCAACCCGTCTGCGACCTGAAAGTCGAACCCCGGCGTGATGAAAATATCGGTCTCGCCCTGCCATGGGGTGATCTGACCAGTCCGCGCCGCACTTTCAATTAACCGCAACGCTGTGGTGCCGACGGGAATAATCCGCCCGCCTGCCGCCTTAGTCGCCGCAATCTCGGACGCCGCTGTTGATGTGACCTCGCCCCATTCTGCGTGCATTTTGTGATCGGCCACATCGTCGACCTTAACCGGCAGAAACGTGCCCGCGCCAACGTGCAGCGTCACATAGGTCAACTCAACACCGCGCGCGGCCAACGCGGCCATCAATGCCGCATCAAAATGCAGCGAGGCCGTGGGGGCCGCGACCGCCCCGGCCCGGTCCGCCCAGATCGTTTGATAGTCCTGCATATCCTGCGCATCCGCAGGCCGCTTGGCGGCGATATAGGGCGGCAATGGCATTTGACCGGCCTGTGCCAAAGCCGCATCAAAATCATCGCCCGCGAGGTTAAAACGGATGACGCCCTGCCCATCCGCGCGGCCTTCCATCGTTGCACTCAGGGTATCTGAGAAGACCACAACCTCCCCATCGGCCAGCTTTTTCAACGGTTTGATCAATGCAGACCATGTGCCATCAGCGCGTGGTTCTAGCAAGGTGACGTCGATCTTCGCCTCGGTTTCCCCCTGCGCCGACGATCTATGTCTGCGACCAAACAACCGCGCGGGAATGACCTTGGTGTTGTTCAGGACCAACCGATCACCGGGGGTCAAGAACGACGGCAGATCAATCGCGTGATGGTCCGATGGGCCCGCCGCATTTGCCACCAGCAGGCGCGACGACGAGCGCGGGTTGGCCGGGCGCACCGCGATTAGATCTTCGGGCAGGTCGAAATCAAAATCAGACAGTTTCATCGCTATTCCACAACAGGCGCGGGCCGCCTGAAAATTTCCCTGAACATGCCGGGCGTCAGCACCGACAGCGGGTTCACCCCGACCTGCGCGTTACCCACGGCACCTGCCAAAGTAAAGTTGAAGCCAAACAGCCCCTCGCCGGGCCGCGTCAGCACCGACCCAATGCCATTGATCAGGTAGAGCGGTGAAATCACGCCTTGAAAATCCATCTCACGGCTGCCGGGCGAAAAGGTGCCGTCAATCGACAGACCCAAACCCGGCCCAATGGCGCTGGCCTGAGTAACCGTTACCAGCTCTGGCGTCAGGCGAAAACGGGCGTCTACTTCTGAAAATGATAACCCTTGCCCATCGAGCTGTTGCAACAATCCGACCACAGAAATCGCATCCAGCAGCGTCGCCAAAGACGGCGCTTGCTGGACCCGCAGATCGGTCACGCGCAATGTGCCGTCAAAACTGCCCGGTTGGTCTGTCGGAATAAGTGTCAAGTCCAGCGCGCCACCGACTGCGGTTTGAAACAGGCCAGCTGCGGCGAGGGTCGTGCCCGCATTGGCGCTTTGCAGCCGCACACCCGATCTGCCGCCAAACGGGGCCAATATCCCTTCGACCGCAGATCTGCCGTTCAGCAGGCCGGTGAACCGCCCGTTCAGACCACCTGCACCGTCAAATTGACCAGAAAAATCCCGCAGCATGAGGCCATTCGCCACCTGTAGTTGTTCTAGCCGAACGGACAGAGGCCCGCTGTCCCCGCCTGACGCGCCGAAATTTGCGCGACTGAGATCGAGACTGCCGCTGCGGATCGCGACGCCAACTGGCCGCCCCGCGCCGCGCCCGATCAGATCAACCGCCGCGTCGAGCCAGCCGCCAATGCGGACCCGCTCAAACCGCGCCCGCTCTAGGCCGCCGCCGTCGCGCAGCGATATCCGCCCGCGCGCGTCCAACCCATTGGCGACCAAGGATAAAAACGAGATTTCAGGCACGGGCCCAAGCTGTCCGGTGATGACAAATTCGCCCTCAGCCCCGCTCGGCTTGCGCCATCCCAGCGCTGGTAATTGCAGCGCCAGCCCCTGTAGGTTCGATGTCAGCGTAAAAGCGGGCGGGGTTTCAGGGGCCAAATCAACAGTGATACGTCCCTGCCCCGCCCCCGCGATCATCCCCGGCGGAAGTGCTAGGCCAAAGGTCTCATAGGTCGCGGGCGTGAGCGGAACATCCGCCGTCAGCGCACTGCCCGGCGTGCGCAGCGGGTTGCTCCACACCACCTGCATCGGCACGCCATCAAGCTGCACGTCGCCCTCAATCTCCAGCAAATTGCGATCGACGCGCAGCGCCAAAATGTCTGACGTGATCTCACGCTCGGGCACGATCTGGTCGCTGCGCAGGTCCGTCAGCGTGGCCTCAAACGCATAGGCGATATCCGCGTCATCCCCCGGCGTGCGGCGGCGCAGTTCCAGATCAATCTGGCCCTCGGCGCGCACTAGGCCATCCGCCAGATCAGGGGTGCGGCCCGCCTTTCGCAGCACTTCAAACGGGGGCATGTCCAGCACCGCCAGCACATCAGGAATGGTGCCGTCCAATGTCAGTTGGATTTGCGCGGGGGTATTTTCTATGCCCAATGTAGGTATCGCAAATGTCGAGCCTGCCAAAGACAACGCGCCGCCGTCGGGTAGGCGCATTTCACCTTCGTCCAGCCGCAAGCCCAATCCATCCTCTTGGATCGCCAAGGTGCCGTGGCCGCCCTCTATCGGGGGCAAATCGCGCATAACCTGAACCGTCGCATCCGAAAATTCATGGGTGAGCGAGACCCTCGGCGACCTGCCCGGCGCACTGCGATAGGCGGCGTTGATGTGCGAGATCGTGCCGGCCTGCACATTGCGCGCCACCCAGCGTTGCGCCGCCGTGGCAGTGCGTTCGGGCCACAATGCCAACACCTGCGCGATGGACATCGGTTCTGCCGTGACGTCCCCGCCAATTGTCCAGCCTTGCGGCGAAATATCAGCGCGCCCACGTCCGGTGAACCGCGTGCCCTCCAACTGTGCAAAAGCCTGTCCCACCTCAACAGAAAACGGATCAAGCCGCAGCCGGAAATCAATATTTCCCTGCTCAATAGCCATCGGCGCATCATAGATGCCCGGCAGCGCAAAGGTGAGATCAGAGGCGGCAAACTGGCCTAGAAACGTCTGCGGCAGGCCGCTTTCGATATCACGTAACAACGCCTGTCCTTGCACGCGGACAGCACCCCAATCGCCGGCGACAGCGAGGTCTTCGAACTGAATTTCCCCCTGCGTCGGGTCATAGTTGAGATAGGCCTTGGCGGTGTCAAACCCGATGGGGGCGACCGACACTTCGGGGCGGATTACCCCATCCGCGATGTCCACGACCGCAAACAAAGGGCCGAGCGCGCCATCATCATCGAGACTTACCCGCAGCGACGCCGACACCCGGCCCCGCAACACCGACAACCACGACAATGCGGCCGATTGCGTCGAGATGTCTTGCGCCGCGACATCCCTGATGTGGACCGCCAATTCAGCCCCTGCCTGCCCACGCCGCGCGTTGAGCCGCGTTGTCAGCGATGTCACATAGCTGCGCCCCGACAAAACGGTCATCTCGCCGGTGATCTCGGTCCGGTCGGGCTGCACATCCATCGCAAATTGCGCCCCGTCGACGGTCCAGCTGCGCCCCGCGCGCACGTCATCATAATTAACGATCATGCCGCGCGCCTCGACACGTTCCAACGCCTCCACAGCGGGTTGCGTTAACGCGGTCTCTAGTCCGCCGATCAGATCAAATACGCTGACACCGTCCTGTCCGGCGGCCGTCCGGTCAAAGGCTACAGCCACCGTGCCATCCCGGCGGCGCAGCACATTGGCCTCCGCCCGGCGTAGCGAGATCACTTGCGGCAACACCCGCTGTTCGAGCAACAGCCCACGCGGGGATATGGCGACCTCAACCTCGGGGACGCGAGCGACAATCAGATCGTCAGCATCAAACACCTCGGCACCGCGCAACCGCACGACAGGGTGCAAATCGCGGGCGACGGTGACCGTGATTTCGCGAAAGGCCAACCGCCCGCCCGCCAGCACCTGTGACGCCTGCGCTTCGACCTGACGGGTGATCCAACTGGGGGCAGTGATCTCTTGGCCGATCAACAAAATCGGCAGCACCAGCGCCAATATCAGCGGCGCGCCGATCAGCAGGATCAACCCGCGCAGCACAAAACGCGCAGCACCGCGGGATTTGCGAGGCACAGCTGTGTCGTCTTGCGTTGCCTCTGGCGTCGTCTCCACCCGGCCGCTGCCTCTTTCCATTGCCCCGCAACACCCTAAAACGTATTTGGAACACTGACCAGAACAGAGGATGACATTCATGGCCGATCTGACCGCAGGCGACGCAGCCCCCGCAATCGACCTCCCCCGCGACGGCGGGGAGACCGTGACCCTAGAGGCGCTGAAAGGCGGCCCTGTGGTGGTCTATTTCTACCCGCGCGACGACACGCCGGGCTGCACAAAAGAGGCCATCGGTTTTACCGAAATGGCAGATGCCTTCGCCTCCTCAGGTGCACGTGTTTTGGGTGTCTCCAAGGACACCGTCGCCAAACACGAGAAATTCCGCGACAAACATGGGCTTGGGATTGCGCTGCTGTCGGATGCCGAGGGCGATGTATGCGAACGCTACGGGGTTTGGGTCGAGAAAAACATGTATGGCAAGAAGAGCATGGGCATTGAGCGCGCGACATTCCTGATCGGCGCAGACGGCACACTTCAACGTATTTGGCGCAAAGTGAAAGTGCCCGGCCATGTTGAAGAGGTGTTAGAGGCGGTCAAAGCCCTGTAAACCCCACACCATCCGCAAGAGAGGTGCCCCAATGACAACCCTGACGCAAATGGCCACGGATGTGCTGACAACCGCAGATGGCCATGCCAAGACAGCGCTTTCACGGCGTTACGCTGCTCTTTGGCGCACCTCCCGCGAAACGGGGCCCACGATCCCAATCGGCACAGCGAACCCACCGATGCAACCAGCACGGCCCGAACGCCCAGAGTTGCTCAGCCCGCGCGATATGCCAAAACGCAGGCCCGGTTCAGAGCCGGGTCGTATCGCGTTGCTGCACGCTGTGGCCCATATTGAGCTGAACGCGGTGGATTTGCATTGGGACATCATCGCGCGGTTTGGTGGCAGGGTCGATTTTCCGTTGGGGTTCTATGATGACTGGGTCAAATCCGCTGACGAGGAATCCAAACACTTCAATCTCTTGACCGATTGTCTGAAAGCGCTCGGCAGTCACTATGGGGCCCTTCCCGCCCATGCCGGAATGTGGCGCGCCGCCGAAGACACGGCTCGCGACATCTTGGGCCGTCTCGCCGTCGTGCCGATGGTGTTAGAGGCGCGTGGATTAGACGTTACACCGGGCATGATCGACCTGTTCAAAAAGACCGGCAATGCCCGCGCGGTCGAGGCGTTGGAGATCATCTACAGCGAAGAGGTCCATCACGTGGCCTACGGATCGAAATGGTTTCACTTTCTGTGTGGGCGCGAAAACATCGACCCGACCGAGACTTTCCAACGCTTGGTCAAAAAGTACTTTCATTCCACGCTAAAGCCGCCGTTCAACGAAGAAAAACGCGCCGAAGCAGGCATTCCACCCGATTTCTACTGGCCGCTGACCGACGAAGGGATGCCTGTGCCCCGCGAGATGCCCGCGGACTAGGCGGCTTCTTGCGCAAAACAACTGGAAACACTGTGGTGACGCGGCTGATCCCGCCTCAAACTTGCACCCCAATACCCAACCCGCTAACCCTTGCGCGCGGGCTAGGGAAGGCAATCCTGACGTCCGAAGGGACAAAGACACAAGGTAACGCTGGTGAGATCACGTCTGGGACAAGCCGTTCATACGGCGCTTGAAAAGCATCTACCTGAAAAGAGGCTGTTTTTACGGTCTGATGAGGAAACGCGCTTTATCCGGCTCAAACCCGAAGCACAGCTCGCGGCATGGGCAGGAGGCACGCTATTTGTCGGTTGGACCATCGTCGCCACAGCGATTCTTTTGATGGATTCGATTGGGGCCGGCAACTTTCGCGCCCAAGCACAGCGCGACCAATTGGTTTATGAAGAACGCCTTAACGCCATTTCAGGCGAACGTGACGCCCGTGCCGTCGAGGCCGCAGCCGCCCAAGAACGCTTTGGATCAGCACTGCGTCAGGTCTCTATGATGCAAACCGAACTGCTGCGGTCAGAAGAGCAGCGTCGCGAATTGCAAACTGGTCTCGAAGTGGTCCATGCCACGCTGCGCAATACTATGCGTGACCGGCAAAGCGTGCAGGCCGAATATGATAGCGTGCTCGCGTCGCTTGAAGAAAATGGCACCGCAGGTTTGCCCGGACAAGGTGATCAAAGCGCTGGCACGGTTGATATGCTGGCCTCTGCACTGGCCACGACAGCCGCCGAGCGCGATATGATCGCCGCTGATGCCGAATTTGCAATTGATCGCGCGGCCGAGCTGGAATTGGAACTGCGCCTGCTAGACGAGCGCAACGATGATATCTTCCGCCAACTCGAAGAGGCGATGCTCGTCTCTGTCGAACCCTTGGACGATATGTTTCGCGCAGCTGGCATGAACCCTGATGATATGATTTCTGCCGTGCGCCGTGGGTATTCGGGCACCGGCGGCCCGCTCGCGCCCATGCAGTTTTCTACGATGAATGGTGAGCCGGATGCGGACACTTTGCGTGCGAACGCCATTTTGGGATCAATGGACCGGATCAACCTCTACCGTATCGCGGCCGAACGCGCCCCGTTTGTGATGCCTGTACGCAGCAATTATCGCTTCACATCAGGCTTTGGCCAACGGTGGGGCCGCCTGCACGCGGGCGCTGATTTCGCTGGGCCCATTGGCACCCCAATTTACGCCACAGCAGACGGTGTTGTGACATTTGCGGGCTGGGCGTCGGGCTATGGTCGCCTGATCAAGATCCAACATGAGTTCGGTATTGAAACCCGCTACGCCCATCTCAACCAAATTCGTGTCGAAGTTGGACAGAGGGTCTCGCGCGACGACCGAATTGGTGATATGGGTAATTCAGGCCGGTCAACCGGACCCCATCTGCACTACGAAGTCCGCATTGGCGGCAATCCTGTAAACCCCTTGATTTATATAAGAGCTGGAGAAGATGTTTTCTAAATCCAAAATAAATGAGTCGGGTGACAGCCCCGAAACTGGCGATACAGCCGCTTCATCCTCAACTGCCGCGCCGTCTACGGGCAGCAGTTCTTCTTCCTCTGCGAGCACTGGCTCGTCCACGACATCAAAGCCAGGTGGTTCCAAAGTGAAAGCTACGCCCTCTACTCTCTCTGCCGATTTGCACATCAAAGGCAACATCAAGACCACGGGCGATATCCTCGTCGAAGGCCAGATCGAAGGCGACATTCGCGCCCATCTGCTGACCGTTGGCGAAGGTGCGACTGTCAAAGGCGAGTTGGTCGCGGATGATGTCGTTGTCCATGGCCGTATCGTGGGACGTTTGCGCGGCTTGAAAGTACGCCTGACAGCGACAGCCCGCGTGGAAGGTGACATCATCCACAAAACCATCGCGATTGAATCCGGTGCCCACTTCGAGGGATCGGTTCAACGTCAGGATGATCCGCTGAGCCAGACGGGTGCGACGAAGTCAAAGGTGACCGACGTCACAACCTAAGACATCACCCTATTCTCTAGAAATGGCGCGTCACATCTGTGGCGCGCCATTTTTGTTTGTTCGACAATTAGGCGCGCGCCGGACGTCGCTGCGGCCAGCCAGTCGCAGTATGCCACGCCTCACCCAATTCAAGCACGGCGCGATCTGCCCCAAAACGCCCGATAACCTGCAACCCAAACGGAACACCACCTTCATTGAACCCTGCGGGCACATTCAGAACCGGCAGGCCGATCAGGCTGGCTGGGATCACCACCTGCATCCAACGATGATAGGTGTCCATTTGGCATCCCGCGATCTCTTGCGGCCATTGCCAGCCTACCGGAAACGGCCAAACCTGCGCCGAAGGCAAGATCACTGCATCGTAGGTGTCAAACAACTCCGCCGCAGCGCGAAACCACTGCGACCGGATTTCGCTGGCGCAGTGAATATCTAGGGCCGTCATGCCCCGGCAACGCTCGATCTCCCAAATCGCAGCAGGCTTGAGATCGGCGCGCGTTTTGGGGTCCTCATACACCGCCATCAAGCCAGCCCCCACATGCCAAGAGCGCAGCGTGGTCCAAGCGTCCCAGAGCGCATCCATGGAAAACGGCGGCGCAACTGCATCAACCTCACAACCCAAATCACGCCAAGTTTGCATTGCCTGTTCCGAATGGTCGATGACCCCGGATTGCATCGGCAAGCCGCCGCCCCAATCACCCAACCACCCAATGCGGCGGGTTTTGATGCTGGTCTGCAAATCCGTCAGATCCAACGCGGCCCGCCCAATCGGTGTGGCCCGGTCCGGCCCACCCATCGTCTCCAACAGCCGCGCGATATCGGTGACACTGCGCGCCATTGGCCCCTTTGTTGCGAGGTCACTGTGATACATCTCGCCCAACGGCGTGTCTGGGATCGTGCCCCAGGTCGGCCGAAACCCATAGACATTGTTCCAGCCCGCCGGGTTGCGCAGGCTGCCCATCATGTCAGACCCATCCGCGACGCTCAGCATTCCAGTGGCCAAGGCAACCGCCGCACCGCCGGACGATCCACCCGCGGAAAGCCTCGCGTCATAGGCATTGCAGGTTGCACCATAAACCGGGTTATAGGTGTGACTGCCGAGACCAAACTCAGGCGTGTTCGTCTTGCCGACAATGATTGCACCCGCACGCCGCAGTCGGGCCACCATCAGATCATCCGTGGCAGGCATAGTGCCTGCAAACACTGGCGACCCCATGCTGGTAGGTATCCCGGCAACGTCCGTTAAATCCTTGATTGCGATGGGAATACCGTGCAGCCAACCGGTGGACGGTACGGCATCAGCGCGGGCCGCCTCTGCCATCAGATCATCGCGATCCCGCAAGGCCACGATGGCGTTTACTTCAGGGTTGATTCCGTCAATCCGCGCGAGCGTGGCCGCCATGACCTCGGCCGCTGACAGCTGTTTCGCCGCTATCGCCGACGACAGTTCAGATGCGCTTTTGGTGTGGAGATCTGTCATCACACCAGCAAATCAGAGGGCAGCGCCGGTGCCAAGGGATTAGTCGGCTTCGGCCTCGGCGCGGCTCTTGCCTGATACCTGCAACGCCAGCGTGGCGGCCATGAACCCATCGAGATCACCGTCCAACACACCTTTGGTATCGGATGTCTCGTGGTTGGTGCGCAGATCTTTGACCATCTGATAGGGCTGCAAAACATAAGACCGGATCTGGTTGCCCCAGCCTGCGTCGCCCGCACTTTCATGTGCTTCGTTGACGAGGGCCGAGCGTTTGTCCAATTCGATCTGATACAGCCGCGATTTCAGGGCTTTCATCGCGATATCGCGGTTTTGGTGCTGCGATTTTTCCGAGCTGGTCACTACGATCCCCGTCGGGTGGTGGGTGATCCGCACCGCCGAGTCGGTGGTGTTCACGTGCTGCCCACCGGCCCCGGAGGAACGATAGGTGTCGAGGCGGATATCCGACGGATTGACCTCAATCTCGATGTTGTCGTCCACCACTGGATAGACCTTCACCGAGGTGAAAGACGTATGTCGCTTGGCCGCAGAATCGAACGGCGAAATCCGCACGAGACGGTGCACACCGCTCTCGGATTTCAGCCAACCATAGGCGTTGTGGCCACTGATCTTGTAGGTCGCGGATTTGATCCCCGCCTCTTCGCCCGCTGTTTCGGACTGAAGATCAACCTCATAGCCCTTCTTTTCCGCCCAGCGGACATACATCCGGGCCAGCATATTGGCCCAATCGCAGCTCTCGGTGCCGCCAGCACCTGAGTTGATCTCCAAGAACGTATCGTTGCTGTCGGCTTCGCCATCGAGCAATGCCTCTAGTTCCTTCTGCGCGGCGGTGACAGCAACAGCGGTCAGGGCCGCCTCGGCTTCGCTGACCACGTCGGCGTCGTCTTCCATTTCGCCCAGCTCGATCAGTTCGACATTGTCGCGCAAATCGGTGCTGAGGCCTTCATAGGTTTTGATCGCGTCCACCAACATCTGCCGCTCGCGCATCAGCTTTTGCGCGGCATCGGGATCATCCCACAGGGTCGGGTCTTCGACACGTGCGTCGAACTCTTCCAAGCGGTGCTTGGCTGTGTCCCAATCCAGCCGCTGCGCCAACAGCGCGAGCGATTTTTCGATGGCGGCAATGGTATTTTGCGTCTCAGCGCGCATGGATCAACGTCCCGATAAAAGTGCTTTGATGGGTCTTACCTAGGGCCGCCCGCTTAGTACAGACCGCCCGACGACAGTGTGTTAAACGTGGCGCGCGGTCCCACCTGCGCGGTCCCCCCCGATGAGTTCTCGACCTGCCGGGTTTGGCGCACTTCATCAAAGAGCGGCAAATCACCTGCGACGACAAACCCGCCGTCAAAGGTAATCCCGAACACCGGCTCTTCGCCTTCACGGAAACATTCGGCAACGGCGTTCCCGCCCGACACGCCGTCAGGCAAACGCGCGCCGCTGATCCGGTCGATTGTGATGAAACGACAGTTTTGCGGAACATTGAAATCGCCACCACCGTAGATCGCGGTCGCGTCCCACATGAACTCTTCGAACACAGGTCCGCAAATACCGCCACCCGATGCCCGCCGCCCAAGGGACCGTGGCGTGTCATAGCCGATGAAACAGCCCGCCGCGATATTGGAGGAAAATCCGACGAACCACACGTCTTTGGCGTCATTGGTTGTGCCTGTCTTGCCCGCGATAGGCACGGGCAAGTTGATCCCCCGCGCGGTGCCACGCAACACGACGCCTTCCATCATCGAGGTGAGCTGATAGGCCGTCACTTCGTTCATGATGCGGCTGCGGTTAGTGTCCACATTTGGCGCTTCGCCGGGGCGCAGACGCACCAGAGAGCAATCCGTGCAGGTGCTTTGATCATGGCGATACACCGTGTTGCCGTAGCGGTCCTGTACGCGGTCGACCAAGGTCGGTTCCACACGTTCGCCGCCATTGGCAAACATCGAATAGGCCGCAACCATGCGAAACAGCGTTGTCTCGTCTGAGCCGAGCGACGAGGCCAGCCCCTGTTGCATGTCTTCATACACGCCAAAGCGTTCTGCGTATCCCGCGACCGTGCCCATGCCGACCTCTTGCGCCAAACGAATAGTCATCAGGTTCCGCGATTGTTCAATCCCGGTGCGCAGCGGCGTGGGGCCGTAATACTGGTTGCTGGCGTTTTGCGGACGCCAGATGCCCTGCGGCGTATTGATCTCAATCGGGCCGTCCACAACGATCGTCGCTGGCGTATATCCACTGTCGAGCGCTGCGGCATAGACAAAGGGCTTGAACGCAGACCCCGGCTGGCGCTGCGCCAATGTCGCGCGGTTAAAGTTCGAATGCTGATAGCTGAACCCGCCCTGCATGGCCAAAACGCGGCCAGTATTCACGTCCATCGCCATGAACGCGCCTTGCACTTCTGGAACCTGACGCAGGCTCCAGCGAATAAAGGTGCCATCGCTATCGGCAGTCATGCGGCGCGTGTGAACCACATCCCCAATTTCGAAATTCTCGAAAAAGTCACCCCGCATCCACGCGATATCATCGCGCGGAACCCAGCGGGGTTCTAGGCGCTCTTCGACGCCTTCGATCCCCAACCGCAAACGCTGGTCTTCAATATCAAGCACAACGGCAGGGAACCACGGGTTCTCAAGCGTGATATCACGGGCGACATCCGCGCGGGCCAAGGCTGCACGCCATTGTTCTTCGGTTTCCAATTCTTCTATCGGGATCGTCTCGCCCGTGCCACGCCATTCCGCTTGATCCCGGTCAAATCGTTCGAGCGCGCCTTGCAGCGCGTGGGCAGCCGAGACTTGCAATTGCTCGTCCATGCTGGACCGGATCGACAGACCGCCTGTGAAAAACTGATCCTCACCAAACGAAGAGCTAAGCTGGCGGCGGATTTCATCCGAGTAGAAATCCCGCTCTGGCAGCGTGCTTCTAAAGCTCTCGTAGTCCCCAGACTGCACAGTGCGCAGGGGAGCATCTTGCTCGGTCTGCATGGTCTCTCGGTCGATATATCCGTTTTCGAACATCTCGCGCAGCACAAAGTTGCGCCAGAATATCGCGGTATCGTATTGATTGACCGGGTGGCGCGCAGAGGGCGCTTTGGGCAGGGACGCCAAATAGGCCATCTCGCCGGGCGTCAGCTCATCCAACGTCTTGTTAAAATACGTCTGCGCGGCTGCGGTAACCCCAAACGACCGAAAGCCGAGCGCGATCTCATTGAGGTAAATTTCGAGAATTTCGCCTTTGCTCAGCACCTGTTCCGCGCGCGCGGCCAAGATAAGCTCTTGTATTTTTCGCTCAGCCGTCAGTTCCCCGCTGAGGTAGATATTTTTCATCACCTGCTGCGTGATCGTCGATGCGCCGCGAATATCGCGCCCCCGAGAACGCAGTGCTTCAAAGGCCGCAATGGCGATGCCTCGCGGATCAAACCCCGGATGGTCAAAAAAGTTCTTATCCTCGGCGCTGACAAAGGCAAATTGCAGCAGCGGAGGGATTTCTTGGATCGGTGTGAACAAACGGCGTTGACGCGCGAATTCATCAACGATCTGCCCTTCGCGGGAATAGATGCGGCTGATGGTTTGCGGCGCATAGGCAGCCAGTGTTGATTGGTCCGGCAGATCACGACCGTAGACGTAGAACAGCGCGCCGATGGCCACGACGCCCATCAGCCCCCCCAACATCAAAAAGGTGACCAAGCCCCCAATCGTCGAGAAAATAAATCGCAGCACGCAGCCCACCTCCAAAAGTGTTGCCCCGTCTTACGCGGAACGGCTGCCAGCGTCAAAAAATATGCGCACGCACCCGCAGTTTCCGCGCCCCATTGCGCACGGGTCTCAATCTGCCCTGGACGGATGACCCGGAAATCCCGTGTCCCGCCACTGCATCAGGGCCGCGACCATCGCGCCGATCGTCTGCGCGCGCGCCGATGGATCAAGCAGCGACCGGCGATCACCTTCGTTGGACAAAAACCCTAATTCTATCAAAACACTGGGAAAATCAGCGGCAGATAGAACCACAAACGACGCCTCGCGACGTGGTCTGGAATTGAGATCAACATCATTGTCGCGCGCAACCCTGACAATCATATCCGCCAACCGCACTGCTTCGGGTGCTGTTTCGCGGCGCGCCAAATCCATCAAGACCGTTGCAATCTGGTCGTCTTGATCCGTCAGATCTACGCCTGCCAACAGATCGCCCCGCTCGTGCCGTTCCGCCATCCGTTGCGATGCCGTCTGAGATGCCGCAGCGCCCAAGGTATAGACCGACAGACCCGACGCGCTGTCTTCGGCCAATGCATCCGCATGCAGCGAGATCATAACATCCGCGCCCGCATCTCGCGCCCGCGATATACGTTGGTGCAATGAGACAAAGGTATCGTCATTGCGCGTCAAAACAGGCGCAACCCCGGTGATGTCCGCAAGGGCGCGTGCCAATTCTTGGGCAAACGTCAGCACCAATTCGGCCTCCGCCACCCCGGCCCGCTGGGCACCGGGATCAATGCCACCGTGGCCGGGATCAATGGCGATGACGAACAGATCGGACGGTGTGTCGTGTAGGGTGGTCACAACGCCCGGATCGACCACGATGATACCGGGCGGCGCTCCCGCTGATTGCGTGAAAGCCTCTGCCCCGCGATCAACCAACGAGACACGCAATGTTGCGGTGCCGTCCGCAGCACGTCTGCGCATTTCGACCTCTTGGACGCTCAGTGGCACTGTCAAATCAACGATCAACCGGGTCCATCCATCGCCTGTAGGGGTCACCCGTGAGCCTGCGACATTTTCAGATGCTACCAGATCGGACGCGCTCACTTGGCCTGCGTCAACCCCTTGAAAATCAATCACCAGTCGCGCGGGCGCATCCAGAGTGAACACCCGGTAGGGCACGACGGCGCTAAGATAAATGGTGGCTGCAATACCCTGTGCGTTGTCGACGATGCGGCTGTTGCTCACATCCAATCGCACCTCTTGCGCCGCACAGACAAGCGGCGCGAACCCAATGGCGAGGATTGCGAGCCAGCCCCTCATGCGGCGGTATACTCGGCCATGAACGTCGCCAGCCGCCGCATTCCTTCTTCGATATCCGCAGTGCTGCGCGCATAGGAAAACCGCAGCCATGCATGGCCTTCGTCGGGATCAAAATCGAGACCCGGTGTCACGGCGACATGGGCGTCCCGCAGGATTTTTGCCGCGAAGTCTTTGGCATCATCTGTAAAACCCGATACATTGACATAGACGTAAAATGCGCCATCGGGCGGCACCAGCGTGTCAAAGCCTGCGGATTTCAGCCCCGCCAACATCAGCTCGCGATTGCGCGCATAGACCGCGACATGGGCGTCGAGGGTTTCCATCTCGTCAAAGGCATGAAGCGCCAGTTTTTGGCTCGCATGGGCGGGGCAGATGAACATATTTTGCGCCAACCGCTCGACAGTGCGGACGTGATCCGGTGGCACAATCATCCAGCCGACGCGCCACCCTGTCATCGAAAAATATTTGGAAAACGAGTTTACGACATAGACCTCGTCCGTCACCTCCAGCGCGCTAACAGCACGGGTGCCATAGGTCAGACCGTGGTAAATCTCGTCGGAAATCATCGGGATGCCGCCCACTTCGCAGGCCTCTGCCAGCCGTGCGATGGCCAATTTATCGAGCATCGCCCCGGTTGGATTGGCGGGTGAGGCGATGATCAACCCTTCGATGCCCCTCACATCCGATGCGCGGGGCTGAAACCCCTGCGATATGTCGGTGCAAATGCCCACAGGCTCTAGGCTCAATGCGCTTAGGATATGACGGTAGGACGGATAGCACGGCAGCCCTAGCCCAACGCGGTCGCCTGCATCAAACAACGCAGAAAACGCCAGCAAAAACGCGCCGCTGGCCCCTGCGGTAACAACAACGCGTTCGGGGTCCAAAGTGACGCCGTACCAATCGGCGTAGTGCTGCGCGATCCGGGCGCGCAACGCGGGCAACCCCAGACCCACGGTGTAGCCCATCGGGTCATCACCCAGCTCTTGCGCCAGACGGGCTAGGGCCTGCGGTGGCGCGCCGGTGCCGGGTTGACCCACCTCCATATGGATCACGTCAGCGCCTTGCGTCTCGAGCATCCGCGCGGCGTTCATCACATCCATCACGATAAATGGATCGACCTCGCCTCGGTTTGAACGCTTCATGCTACTGCCCCTTTGCTTTTGCCCTAAATGGCCATGCCGCACGGGGGGCGTCAACCGACGGTATTCGTGATTGGACATTCGCCGCAAAGGTTTACATGGTTGCTCCGAAGATAAGTGAGGGAGACGGCGTGATGGTTCTGAAGGTTTTGCTGCGGGTGGCTCTGTGTATGGGTGTGGCAGGCGGCGCGATGGCGCAGCAGATGAATGACGCAGAGCGGCAAGAGTTTCGCGCAGAAATCCGCGACTACCTGTTGGAACACCCAGAAGTTCTGATGGAAGCTATCGGAGTTCTCGAACAACGCGACCGCACAGCCCAGCTCGAAGCAGATCGCCAGCTTGCCCGTACCTACGCCGATGCGCTGGCGAACGATGGTTATTCGTTTGTCGGCGGCAACCCGGACGGCGACGTGACTTTGATCGAATTTATGGATTATCGCTGTGGGTTCTGCCGCAGGTCTTTCCCTGAAATCGAACAATTGATCGCTTTGGATGGAAATATTCGCTTTGTGATTAAAGAATTTCCTATCTTGGGGGCGCAATCAGTGCTCGCCTCCCGCTTTGCCATCGCCACGCAATTGGTCGAAGGGGACGCCGCCTACAAAGATGTCCATGACGCATTGATGACGCTCAACGCCGACCTGACCATGCCGGTCCTTGCGCGACTTGGCGAGGGGTTGGCGTTGAATGTCGAGGCGATTGTCGCCGAAATGGAGAGCCCGGCGGTGAACGAACGGATTTCCCAGACCCGGCAATTGGCACAAGCGATGCAAATCACCGGTACGCCGACGCTGATTTTTGAAGACCAAGTGTTGCGCGGCTACGTCCCTCTCGCGCAGATGCAACAGATCGCCAGCGGGTTGCGCAGCGACGGGTAACTGCGCCGCGCACATAGGGCGGCGAATGTAGCGGGTTTACGGCCAGCGACCCGTTAGGTCGGCTCCGCAGCTGCTTTCTCAGCCGCTTCAATTTCAGCGGCTTTCTTTTCAACCTGCTCGACGATGTGTTCAATCATCCCATCGTTGCCAAGCTTATGGCTCTGTTTGCCCGCGAGATAGACCATCCCGCTGCCAGCCCCGCCCCCGGTAAAGCCCACATCGGTCATCAACGCCTCGCCCGGACCGTTAACAACGCAGCCGATGATGCTCAGGCTCATGGGGGTCTTGATATGCTCCAGCCGGGTTTCCAGCGCTTCGACGGTTTTGATGACATCAAATCCCTGCCGCGCGCAGGATGGGCAGGAAATGATGTTCACACCCCGGTGGCGCAGGCCCAGAGATTTCAAGATCTCAAAGCCCATTTTGACCTCTTCCACCGGATCAGCGGACAGGCTGACGCGGATAGTGTCGCCGATGCCCATCCAGAGCAGATTGCCCATGCCAATCGCGGATTTCACCGTGCCACTGATCAGCCCGCCCGCCTCAGTAATCCCCAGATGGATCGGCGCATCGGTCTGTTCGGCGAGCTGTTGATAAGCCGCGGCGGCCATGAACACGTCAGACGCTTTGCAGCTGATCTTAAACTCGTGGAAATCATTGTCTTGCAGGATCTTAATATGATCCAAGCCGCTTTCGACCATCGCATCGGGGGTGGGTTCGCCGTATTTGTCGAGCAAATGTTTTTCTAGGCTGCCCGCATTCACCCCGATACGGATCGAGCAATTATGATCGCGCGCGGCTTTGATCACCTCTTTTACGCGCTTTTCATCGCCGATATTGCCGGGGTTGATCCGCAGGCAGGCGGCCCCCGCTTCGGCGGCCTCGATCCCGCGTTTATAGTGAAAGTGGATATCCGCGACGATCGGCACGCTGACCTCGGGCACGATCTGTTTCAGCGCAGCACTCGATTCTGCATCTGGGACAGACACGCGCACGATGTCGGCCCCGGCCTCGGCTGCGGAGTTGATCTGTTCGATTGTGCCCTTCACATCGGTGGTGAGCGTATTTGTCATTGTCTGCACCGTGATCGGCGCACCGCCGCCCACTGGCACATTTCCCACCATGATTTGACGGCTCTCGCGACGGTAAATGTTGCGCCACGGACGGATGTGATTGAGCGACATATCAGGGGCCTTTGATGTGAAAAATCAAGCTATGCCATCTACCTAGTGGTTTGCAGGCGCGCAATCAATCGGGCTTACTCTTGCGGGTCCGAAGCAGGCTGTTCCACAGAGGCAAACCGCACGATCTCGGCCAGATCACTGTCGCGGTTCATGTCGGCCACCTCGAACTGGTCACGCAGACCGTCCACAGACAATGCGAGGTTTGAAGTCACTTGGCCACGCGCCCCGGCTGGCCCGTAGTGCGTGCCATTCACGGCAAAATAGATAGCCCCGCTTTCGCCGATGCGCATCACTGGCGGCACCTCGGTCTGGGGCACGTCAAAGGTGTCACCCGCCTCCATAACGCTCTCAAATATCGTGGTGCCGTCTGCGGACCGGACACGCACCCACGCGGAGCGGGCCGCAACAATTGTCACACTTGCGGCGGGCGTTTCTGTCACCTGCACAACGGGGGCCGCGACAGGGAGGTCTACGATCTCGGCCAAAATCTGGTCGACAGTGGTGTCACTGGTCGTGGGCTGTGGCTCGACCGTGGCATCCGCAACCACTGGCCCGGTATCTGCGATATCGCCGTCAAAAATATCCAAAGGACTGCTGTTGATCGACGAGATCGGCCCATCGCGCCGCGTCAGCACGGGCGTTTCCAATGCGTTTGGCCGGTACAAACGATCCAACGCCTCAGCGGATGGCAGGGCCAATTGGGGAAGGTTCTGCGCGTCCTGCGCACCGCCATTCGCACGACCGCCACCGGCGAGCGGGTCGACCTCGGCCAGAACTGTCGGCGCTTGCTCGACGGGCGCGAATTGCACGCGCTGCACCTCTTGCAGAACAGAATAGCCGCCGTAGCCAAGGCCAGAAATCAACGCCAGCAAGACAACGATCGAACCAATGGCCCGAGGTTCGATTTTGGAAAGAAAACTCTCGCCTGCCGGGATAAACGGCGTCGCAGATGCAGAAAAAATGTCACGCCCCATGGGTGTGTCAATCCGGTCGCTACGCGGTTTCAGCGAGGATGCATCGCTCGACATACCATGCGCGGTCTGAAACCCGCTCTCGCGGCAAAACATCTCAAACGCCCATTCGGGATCCATGTTGAGGTAGCGCGCATAGGACCGCACATATCCCGCAATAAAGCCCGGTGTGTCGAAAACAGAAGGGTCGGCGTTTTCAATCGCCGCGATATAGGCCGCTTTGATTTTCAGCTCGCGCTGGATGTCGAGCAGGCTTTTCCCGAGGGTCGCCCGTTCGCCGCGCATCATATCGCCAAGCACAATCTCATAGGCATCAAAGCCTTGTGCTTCGATGGTCTGATCATTGTCGATTGTCGGCTTAGCGCGCCTGAAGCCCCGCCCGATCATCACCCATACCCAATAGCTGCCCCACTCGTCTTGCCGCGATTCGAACCGCTACAGACGATGTCTCTTCTTAGCACAGCGCCAAAGCGGAGGCACTAAAAGGTTGTGCTTAGCTCGCCAATTCGGCGCGGTTCAGCGCACAATGCGACCAAAGACTATCCAAAGCATTAACGAGCGCATTCATCTCGCGCGGACCATGAACAGGCGACGGGGTGAACCGCAGTCGTTCGGTGCCGCGCGGCACCGTGGGGAAGTTGATCGGCTGGACATAAATACCATGATCTTCCAGCAGCATGTCCGACAGCGCCTTGGTATGTACCGGGTCACCCACGATCAACGGCACGATATGGCTACCATGATCAATGATCGGCATCCCGAGCCCTTTGAGCCGCAGTTTCAACGCCTTGGCCTGTGCTTGATGCGCGTCCCGCAGCGATTGGTCGGACTTGAGATGCCGCACTGAGACCGCAGCACCCGCAGCAACCGCAGGCGGCAGCGACGTGGTGAAAATAAAGCCCGGTGCATAAGAGCGCACCGCATCGGCCATTTTGGCGCTGGTCGCGATATATCCGCCCATCACGCCATACGCCTTGGCCAGCGTGCCGTTGATGATGTCGATCCGCCCCATCAGCCCATCGCGTTCCGCGACACCCGCGCCGCGCGGACCATACATGCCGACCGCGTGGACCTCGTCGATATAAGTCAGCGCGTTATACTCATCGGCCAGATCACACATCTCTTTGATCGGACCAAAATCACCATCCATCGAGTAGATGCTCTCGAACGCGATCAGCTTCGGGGCATCTGGATCATCAGCCGCCAACAATTCGCGCAGATGGTCCATATCGTTGTGACGGAAAATGCGTTTGGCACCCCCATTGCGGCGCACCCCTTCGATCATCGAGGCATGGTTCAACGCGTCAGAATAGATGATCAATCCGGGAAACAGCTTTGGCAGCGTGCTCAGCGTCGCGTCATTGGCGATATAGGCGCTGGTAAAAAGCAACGCCGCCTCCTTGCCATGTAGATCGGCAAGCTCGTGTTCCAGCGCCTTGTGATAAACAGTCGTGCCAGAGATATTGCGAGTGCCGCCCGACCCTGCCCCCACAGCCTCTAGCGCATCATGCATCGCGGACAGCACAACGGGATGCTGGCCCATGCCGAGGTAATCATTGCCGCACCAAACGGTCACGGGGGTTTCCGTCCCATCGGGACGCGACCATGTGGCATGCGGGAATTGGCCATTTTTACGAGCGATATCAATGAACGTCCGGTAGCGACCTTCGTCGTGAAGGCGCTCAATCGCGAGGTCGAGTTTTGCTGTGTAGTCCACGGACCAGTTCCCTCTGGCTATCAATTCCGCACGCGCACGGCCTGCATCTTTCACCGCTAGATATAGGGCCGCATTTCGGGGGGCAACATCATACTGCCTGTGGTCCGTCGCCGCAGAGTGCGAAGGCCCGCACAGAATGCACGGGCCCCCAGTTCTTTGCGCTCCCGCGCCGTCACCATGCGCCTTATTCGGTCTCGAAACGGACGTCTGGTGCGGGGTAGCCCATCGAATCTTGGTCTACGTAGGCCGCATGGCAATCATGGCAGAAAGATTGCGAGATATTCATCGGCTTGCCGTTGGCGCGCACGGCGGAATAGACCCAATTGTCGAACTCATCGGCTTCGCCTGCGTCAACCTTGGTCATAATGAACAACGGCCCCACGCGCGGCGCGCCGTCATTTGTTAGGGAAAAGCTCTCCTTGGCCAAAACGGATCCCGTTGGCATGGTGAAGCCTTCTTCAAATCGGTATTGTACGTAGTCGTCATAAGCCACGTCATTGGCAAAGGTCAAAAGCAGACGGTTGCCATGCACGCCGGGCACATATGCGCCAGTCGATGTCACCTGCCAGTCGCGATACACACTCCCAACCGGGTGGTTGTCGGCAGCATATGAAGCGGCCAAAGTGTCGTCGATACAAGCATAAAGGGCTGCGACTCCGGCCTCGTCCAGATCATACACATCGCCTTCAAACGTACATGCTTCGGACTGCGCAGCGGCAGGCACAGCAAACAGGCTCAGGCCCAATGCTACAGCGCTCATCATCGTTTTCTTCATTCTTTAAGACCCTTGTCGTCGAATTTTCAGTGGCGGGGGCGACGTGATGTCGCACCATCAACCCTGTTTTGCCCCAAGTGGCCCTTCACTGTCACTTCACATTGGCGACAGCTTGGTTTCAAATTGCCCCAGACAGAGAATCGACCCCAAAGCGATGATGCGAATAGTCACCGATGGCGCCCGCATTTTCCTTAGATATGAGAGAAATTATGACACTTGATCCGGTACTTGCGCAGATTGACAAAGACCTCCCGCAAGCATTGGAGCGGCTAAAGGCGCTGTTGCGCATCCCGTCCATTTCAACAGACCCGGCCTACGCGGAAGATTGTAGCCGGGCAGCGAACTGGTTGGTGGATGATTTGACCTCAATCGGTTTCGACGCCTCCCGCCGCGACACGCCCGGCCACCCGATGGTCATCGGACACGCGGGCGGCAGCGGGCCACATCTGATGTTCTACGGTCATTATGATGTCCAACCCGTCGACCCACTGGATTTGTGGGACAATGATCCGTTCGATCCGCAAATCGAAGAGACGGCCAAGGGACAGGTTATTCGGGGACGCGGCACATCTGATGACAAAGGTCAGTTGATGACCTTTGTCGAGGCCTGCCGCGCGTGGAAAACTGTGCATGGCACCCTGCCCGCCAATATCTCGTTGTTTTTCGAGGGCGAAGAGGAATCCGGGTCGCCGTCGTTGGTCCCGTTCATGAAGGACAACGCAGCCGAACTGACCGCAGACATGGCGTTGATCTGCGACACCGGGTTGTTCGACGATGAAACGCCAGCCGTGACGACACGGCTGCGCGGATTGCTGGGCGAAGAGCTGACCATCGAAGGCCCGGACAAGGATTTGCATTCAGGCATGTATGGCGGTGCTGCGATCAACCCGATCCGTGTGTTGTCGCGCATTATCGCGTCTCTGCATGATGACGATGGGCGGATCACCGTGCCCGGTTTTTATGACGGCGTGCCCGAGCTTACCAATGCGCAGCGCGCACAATGGGAAAATTTAGGTTTTGATGCCAAGGGGTTCTTGGGCGAAGTTGATTTAGACACACCCGCCGGTGAAGCAGGGCGATCTGTTCTGGAAATGATCTGGTCGCGCCCAACCTGCGAGGTCAACGGCATAAATGGCGGCTACACCGGCGATGGGTTCAAAACCGTGCTGCCCTCGAAAGCCAGCGCCAAGATCAGCTTTCGTCTGGTCGGGGACCAAGACCCGCATAAAATCCGCGAAAGCTTTCGTTCGATGGTCAATGCGATGTTGCCGCCCGATTGCACCGCAACATTCACCCCCCATGGCGCTTCACAAGCCAGCACCATGTCAACCGAAAACCCGATGTTCGAGAAGGCCCGGCTGGCGCTCAGCGACGAATGGCCCCGCCCGGCGGCGTTTATCGGTTCGGGCGGTTCGATCCCAATTGCGGGCCACTTCAAGGATATCCTCGGAATGGATGCGATGCTGATAGGCTTTGGCCGAGATGATGACGCGATCCACAGCCCGAACGAGAAATACGCGCTCGACAGTTTTCACCGGGGCATGCGGTCATGGGCACGCATCCTACACACCCTCGCGGCACATGACTGACACGGGGCCCATTCGCGTCTTGGTCACCGGATCAACCGGGCGTCTGGGGGGCTATGTCCTTGATGCATTGGCGCGCGATTGGCCCGAGGCCGAAGTGATCGGATTGTCACGACGTCCAGACCCACGGATCACATCGCACCAGATTGATCTGACGGATGCGGCGGCGTTAGTTGCGGCGCTGGCCGACATTGCGCCCACGCATATCTTGCATTTGGCCGCCGCCAGCCGTCCCGATGCGTTCGACCGAGACGCGCAGCAACACGAAATGATCAACACGGACGCGACCCGGCAGCTCGCGTATTTCGCGGACACAACCGACGCAAAGCTGATCTTTGCCTCTAGCGATTTCGTGTTTGATGGCACAGCAGGCAAACCCTATTGCGAAGACGATCGCGGCAACGCAAACCATCCCTACGGCTTGTCAAAACTGAAGGCCGAACGACACGTGTTAGCCTACGGTCAAACGGTTGTGCGGCTGTCTTTGTTGCACGATCCAGACAACCCCGACGCCCCGATCAACGCTTTGCTGACCAAAACCCGCAGATCCGGCAGGACGTTCACAGCCGCCGCCGATGAAGTGCGCACACCGTTGCATTTCAAATGCGCGGCGCGGGCGATTGTCGGTCTGGCCCAACAAAAAACCAGTGGCGTTTTTCACATCTGCGGCCCACAAGCTATGTCGGCGGCCACATTATTTCACTACGCAAGCGATGCGCGGTCTGCACATTTGATTCGGGCTGCCCGCAGGACTACGACAAACGCGCAGCGCCCCACAGATGTCGCTCTCCATGGCACGCGCCTCAACGAGCGGTTTGGCCATCTGCGCCCGAAACACTTGTTCCCACAGATCGCCGGACTGCATGTCGTCGTCCTCGTCCACAACGGCGCAAGCACCTTGAAATCGACCTTATACAGCCTTTCGCAGCAAACAAACCTACGCGACCTTTCGATCACGATCGCCTGCAACGGCTGCACTGACGCTTCGGTCCAGATCGCACGCAGCGTGACGTCGCAATTCGCAGCGGCAAAATCGTTCGAGGTGAACGACCTGCCCGCACTGGGGCGCAATGCGACGCTGTCAGAGGTCGTGGGCGCAGCCCCCGGTCCCGTTGTGGCGATGGACCAAGATGCCCGTCTGACGCCAGATGCACTGGCTCAGGTGGCGCACAAATTTGATCGCGGTGCGGATTATGTCGCGCTGCGGTCTGCCGCGCGTCCGTCAGACAACCGTATCGTGACCGGATATCACCGAACTTGGAACAAGCTGTCGTATGTTAGGCGCTCGCCCGCGACCGCTGGGGTTTATGCGGCGCGTGGTTGGGTGTTTGCGGGTCTATCGAGTACAAAGACAGCGCTGCCTGATGACAAATTTGTCCGGTTGTCCGTCATCCCCGAACGGCGTGCACTGGTGGATCATGAATACTATCAAACGGACCCCCAGCAGAACCTAGGCCAATTGATCAAGGACCGGACACGCTATGATGCATCGCAACGGCATCTCGTCGATCATTTTCGCAAAGTGGGGATGGCGGAAGATGTCCCACGCTGGTCTAGGGCTGACCTGTGGGTTCTGCTGCGCAATCCGCTCGATGCGATGTGCTTTTCGCTTGTCGGCGCGCTCAGCATCCTGCGCCGTCTCGCCAAACGCCCCTTGAGCACATCCCGCCGCAGATGACCGCCCCCCCGCCAGAGATCGCGATCCTGATCGTGACGTATAATAATGCGAAAACGATCGAACCCTGTCTAACATCGCTGTCGTGCGCCGCACAGCACATCAATCACTCGATAGACGTCTGGGACAATGGATCCAGCGACAAGACGACTGATGTTGTCAGAGGTGTTAGCACCGATATCACTCTGCATCAGAGCCCCAAAAACATCGGGTTTGGCGCAGCCGTCAATCGGATTGCGCACGGCAAAGAAACGCCGTTTCTTCTAGTGTTGAACCCGGACACCGTTGTGTCACCGGATGCGCTCACATCCATTTTGGACGCAGCCAAACTGCACCCGGATGCTGCGATTTTTGGTGGGCAAGCCTATGGTCAAGGCGGCCAACCCCTTGCCGCCTCTCGCCAAAGGATGCTGACGGTTGCCAGCACGTGGTTGCGGACATTTGGGTTGGCGCGTTTGCTGCCTTGGGTCGACCATGAACTAAGGCACCGCGCACCGCTGAAATCGGTGGCGCGTTCAGACCTGATCGAAGGATCATTTATGCTGGTCCGGCGCGAGGTTTGGGAGAGATTGGAGGGTTTTGACGAACGGTTTTTTCTCTATGGAGAGGATTTAGACCTCTGCGCACGGGCGGCTGAGCGGGGTGTCCTATCTATGACGCAGCCCGCCGCGAAATATACGCATATCGTTGGCGCGTCCTCGTCTAATCCGACCAAAAAGACCGCCTATATACTAAGCGCGCGCGCAGAATTGGCACGACGATACCGAAGACCAATACAATCCCACGCGATCATTCTCGGCCTCTTAACAGGTGTGTTTTTACGGACGCAGATCGCGCGCGCCATTGCCGTGAAAACCAACTGGCGGGCTATTTGGGACCGACGCCATATTTGGACGCAAAGGCCGCTGTTACCAGCAGACTTAATCT
>CALHAP010000044.1 GCA_937931795.1 uncultured Paracoccaceae bacterium | reverse complement strand
GCAACCGAGCGCCGCGCATCCGATGCATCCAGCGGAAACACCTTGGCCGCATTCAACAGCCAGCCCGGATCAAACACATCCTTCACCGCCATCTGCGCCTCCAGATCGTCCGGACCATATTGCACATGCATCAAATCGCGTTTCTCAATCCCAACCCCGTGTTCGCCGGTCAGGCAGCCGCCGACCTCGACGCAGAGCCGCAAAATATCCGCGCCCATCGCTTCGCACAGCTCTAGATCGCCTTCTTTATTGGCATCATACAGGATCAGCGGGTGCATGTTGCCGTCGCCCGCGTGAAACACATTGCCCACGCGCAGCCCGTATTGCACGCTCAACTCGCCAATGCGCGACAACACGTGGGGCAGGGCAGAGACGGGGATCGTGCCGTCCAAACACATATAATCCGCGATTTGTCCAATGGCCCCAAACGCCGATTTACGGCCCAGCCAGATGCGTGCGCTCTCCTCGTCCGAGGTACTTTGTCGTAGCTCGACGGGGTTATGGCGTTGCGCGATTTCGCTGATGAGGGCCAGTTGGTGGTCGATCTCGGCGTCCGATCCTTCGACTTCGACGATCAGTAGGGCGTTGCAATCGGGGTAGCCCGCCTTGGCGAAGGCTTCGGTCGTCTCGATGCATAGACGGTCCATGAATTCGATGGCGACGGGCAGGACGCCCGCCTTGATGATGTCGGCCACACAAGCGCCCGCCACCGCATTGTCGTCAAAGGCAATTAGAATAGGCCGCGCCCCTTCGGGTTTGGGCAGAATGCGCAAGGTCGCCTCGGTCACGACGCCCAATTGCCCCTCGCTACCGCAGATAAGGCCGAGCAAATCCAGCCCGCCCGCGTCCATATAGCTGCCGCCCACGTCGACGATGCTGCCGTCCATTTGGACCATGCGCACGCCTAGTAAGTTATTGGTTGTCACACCGTATTTCAGACAATGCGCCCCACCCGAATTCATCGCGATGTTGCCCGCGATTGCACAAGCCAGCTGGCTGGACGGGTCGGGCGCGTAAAAGAACCCATCGGCCTCTACTGCACCTGTGACGCTGAGGTTGGTGCGTCCGGTTTGGACCTTGATCGTGCGATTGGGGATGTCGGTCTCGATCACCGCGTTCAGGCGGGCGACGCCCAAGATCACGCAGTCCGCTGTGGGCAGCGCGCCGCCTGCCAGCGATGTGCCGGATCCGCGCGGCACCACGGGCACGCCCTCTTCATGGCAAATCTTCAATGCGGCTGCGACTTCCTGGGTGTTTGCGGGCAAGATCGCGCAGAGCGGTGGGCAGCGATAGGCGGTGAGCGCGTCGCATTCATAGGCACGGGTTTCGGCCAGCTCGTGGATCACGGCGTCAGCGGGCAACACACGTTGCAGCCGTTCGACCAACCGCGCTTTGAGCGCCATCACGCGGGCATCTGGGGCTGGCATCTGCATGGGGCGCTCCTCATCTCACACTGTGTGAAAATCGTATGGGGATAATCACGCCATAGCAAGTCGGCCCACCATGGGCTAAAGGACGCGGATGGAATTTAATGCTGTCGTTGCGCTGATGACCCCGCTTGATGGGGTCGCTCTGGGAATTTTAATCGCGGTCTGGTTCGGGATCGGGTGGTGGATCGAACACCCCGGTGCGGCCCATCCGTCCGTAACGGTGCAGATGGCCGAATACAGGCGCATGTGGATGCGCGAGTTTCAGGCCCGTGAGGTCCGTATATTCGACGCGCAGATCGTCTCTAGCCTGCGCCAAGGTACGTCGTGGTTTGCCTCGACCTGTTTGCTGGCCTTGGGCGGTGTGTTGGCGATGATCGGCAATGCAGTGGCGTTGCAGGGTGTCGCCCAACAGGTTGCCGACAGTGATGCGCCCGCGTTGTTTTGGCAGATGAAGCTGGCCCTCGTCGCGGTGTTTTTGACCCATGGTTTTTTGAAATTTGTCTGGGCAAACCGCATCTTTGGCTATTGTTCGGTGATGATGGCTGCCGTGCCAAATGACCCTGCCCACCCCGATGGACCCGCCCGCGCGAGCCAAGCCGCCGAGTTGAATATCCGGGCTGCCTGGAATTTTAACCGCGGGTTGCGCAGCATGTATTTCGCCCTCGGCGCGTTGGCATGGATGGTCGGCCCTATCGCGTTGATCGCGGCGACGTGTAGTGTGCTGTGGTTGCTTTGGAGCCGGGAATTTGCATCAGTGGCGCGCAGTATCGTTGTTGAAGGAGTGTCCGAATGAAATATGCGAGCCTTTTGTGTCTGTGCCTAGCGGCGCCTGCTGTTGCCGGGCCTGTGGACATCGTAGATGTGACTGCCACACAAAGCGGTGAGACATGGCGGTTTAATGTGACCGTCGCCCATGCAGATACGGGCTGGGACGACTATGCAGATGGCTGGCGTGTGCTGGACGCGGATGGCAATGAACTGGGCCTGCGCGTGTTGGCGCATCCGCATGTGAATGAACAACCGTTTACGCGGTCATTGTCGGGTGTCGTGATCCCGGCCGGAATTGACGTGGTGTTTGTGCAGGGCCGCGACACGACCGATGGCTGGACAGACGCGTTGTTTGAGGTCGTCCTGCCGCGTTAACGCCGCCCTTCGCGCAGCCATGCCGCTATGACAAAGAACGCAGAGACGAGCAAAAACGCCCATGCCGGTAGCACTGGCGAGATCGTGACATCTGCTGTGAGGTAGGCGTCGCGCGGGGTGATGCCGATCCAGCCGCGCCCGGCGGCGGGGCGTCCGGGGCGCACATCGCGCAGTGTTGGCAGCCCGTCCTCAATCTCCAAGACGCCGCCCGCTGTGCTGGCAACCAGTGGGTCCAGCACCTCAGCCGAGGCAATGGTTTGCTCGAATTCGCGCGGCGCCGAAGGGCCAAGCGCGATGACCGTATCCTCGATCCCGTCGCTGAGGCGATAAAGACCGATCTCTGGCGCGTCCCATGTCAGCTCGAACCGGCCGGGTGTGACCTCTTGCAGTGTGACAATGCTGCGCGCGCCATCAGGGTGGGTGATGGTGATGTCGGGCACGCTGTTTTCCAACGTGCGCCGGATGATGCGCATCGACTGGCCTGATGGTTCGACCCAGAGGCTTTCTTCCTCCAGTTCGGGTTCTTTCATCATCCAATGCGCCAGCCGTCGCAGCAGTTCCAACTGCGGGCCGCCGCCCTCATAACCGCGATCCCAGAGCCAGCTGTGGTCCGATGCGATCAGGGCCGTGCGCCCCTGTTCGACGCGGTTGAGCACCAACAAAGGACGCTCTTCGATCCCTTGCATGACCACTGTCGCCTCGGGTGCTGGCACCACGTCAATCTGGCGCAACCAGCGGCCCCAAGTGGGGGTGATTTCGGTCTCGGGGGGCGTCTCAATAGTGCGTCCATCGAGGCCCGCGGTCACGGGATGACGGTCGCCGATGTCAGAGAGCGTCGGCAAAAACCCCTGCTCAAATACCCGCGCGGTCGACGGGGCGGCGGGCAACACAAACCCCAAAGGTGAGCGGTAAATACTGTCGGCACCTGCATATTCCGGCCCGGATGAGACGAGCACAGCGCCGCCATCGCGGACATATTGCGCGATGCTTTCAAAGTAGTCAGAGGGCAAAATACCCCGGCGGCTGTAGCGGTCAAAGACGATCAGGTCGAACTCGTCGATCTTTTCGATGAACAATTCGCGCGTCGGAAAGGCGATGAGCGACAGCTCTTCGACCGGCACGCCGTCTTGCTTTTCGGGCGGGCGCAGGATGGTAAAATGCACCAGATCAACCGACGCGTCTGATTTCAACAGGTTGCGCCATGTGCGTTCGCCCGGATGCGGCTCGCCCGAGACCAGCAGTACGCGCAAGCGGTCCCGCACGCCGTTGATCTGGATCACAGCCCCATTATTTCGATCTGTAATCTCGCCCTCCGCCACGGGCGTGGCAAATTGCAATACGTTCATACCGCCATGCGGCAAGGTCACTGGCAGTTCGAGATCCTCGCCCAAGGGCACCTGAAATTCCAACGGCGGCGCCCCATCAATCGCGATAGTCAAAGGCACAACATCACCTGAAGAAAAGGGCGTACCCCCTTGATCTTCAACACGGATCGTCAAATTTACGGGTTCGCCCAATATGGCAAAGGCGGGCGTATTGCGCACAATCAACCTGCGGTCCCAATCGCCCTGTTCGCCGGTCAGCAGCACATGCAACGGGGCGGGCAAATTGGGTGCGCGGTCGATGTCGTGGATGCGCCCATCGGTGATCAACACAGCCCCCGCGATGCGGCCTTGTGGTTCTTCTGCGATGGCCTCTGACAATGTCGTCATCAGCAATGACCCGGTGTCGCCCTCGCCGTCGCCCATGGACACGATGCGCAATTCGGTGTTGGGACGGGCTATGACCTCGGATTGCAGGCGCGCGATGGCGGCCTCTACTTGGTCGGGCCGGGTGGCGATGCGTTGGCTGGCGCTTTCGTCGACCACGGCGATGACAATATCGGTCAGGGCCTCGCGATTTTCGGTCTGCACTGACGGGTTCGCCAAAGCCACGAGCAGGGCCGCCGCCGCCAAGCCGCGCAACCACCAGCCACGCTGCCCCCGCCAGATTGAGACGCATAAAAACAAGATGGCCAAAGCCGCGGCACTATAGAGCAAGACGCCCGGCAAAAGCGGATCAAGGAGGATGTTGCGCGTCATTGGCCCAACCTTTCCAGCAGCGCAGGCACATGGACCTGATCTGATTTATAGTTGCCCGTTAGCACATGCATGACGACATTGACGCCAAATCGCAGCGCAATCTCTCGCTGGCGTTCGCCCGCCGTGCCACGTCCCACGGGCAGCATATAGGTGCCGTTGGGGTTCACGGCCCAAGCCGCCGCCCAATCGTTGCCGCCAATGATCACCGGGGTCACGCCGTCGTTGAGATTGCGAAACGGCATCCCTTCGGCCAGTTCGGCATCGGGCTGCGTGGCTTCGGCCCAGACATCGCGGCCGTTCCAGCGGCCCGGAAACCCGGTATCCGTTAGAACGTAAAAGGTGCGCGTCAGGATGTGGTCGTTGGGGATCGGGGCCACAGGTGGAATATCGAGGCCCATGGCGATCTGTTGCAGCCGCTGACCTTCTGGGGTTGCCGTGCCAAAACCCGCTGTATCAGCATCGCGGGTGTCGAATAATATCATGCCGCCGCTGCGCAGATAGCGGTTGATCTTGGCATAGGCTGCGTCTGAGGGCAGCGGTTGGTTCGCGGTGATGGGCCAATACAGGAACGGGAAAAACGTCAGCTCATCGCGCTCAATATCCAAACCCACGGGCGTCGCGGGTTCGATCGAGGTGCGGTTGAACAGGGTTTGGCTGATCCCCTGCAAGCCCGCTTGCGCCACCTCATCGACACGGGCGTCGCCTGTGATCACATGCGCCAACACCACCTCTGCGGTGGATGTGATGGCAAAGGTGTCGTCTTGTGGTGTGGCCGTCTCGGTCTCGAGTGCCGGCGGTTCAATGACCTGCGCCTGTGCGTCAGGCGCGCCAAACACCGCGAGGACAGCGATCACAGCCGCCGTTGAGCTGGCCCGTGCCGCCGTGCGCCGCAGTTTGCCCGACAGCATCAGTGAGGCCAACATATCCATGAACAGCAACATCAAACCCATGCCTAAAACCCACCCCTTCAAATCCAACTCGCGACTGATGCCCATGCCCTCGATCGCGGTGCCCGCAGGCCAGATCGCAGGGCCGAGCGTTGTGTCAGGGCCGATCACATTCAGCGCGATCCGTTGTCTGTCCCCGGCATATAGACCCGGCGGTAGCGCAGGGCCGGGCTGCCCATCGGCCAGGGCCTGCGCCAATGCGGCCCCCTCGACGCCGGGCAGCGTGTCGATGTCTGACAGGCGGCCATAGGCGTCAAGCACCTCTTCGGGGGTCCATGTGGTGCCTTCCAAGTCTTCGGCGCTGGGTTGGCTGGGCCGTGTCGAGATGGCCAACCGCTCCAGCATATCGACGTATAGCCCCGACAGCGGCAGGGTTGACCATTCGGCGTTGGCTGTGACGTGGAACAGCACGACCTGTCCTTGACCCAGCGCTTTGCGCGTCACTAATGGCGTGCCGTCGGACAATTGCGCTATCACGCGAGACGCCAGCGTTGGGTCCGGCTGCGCCATGACTTGCGCCGTGATTTCAACGTCTTGTGGCACAGGCAGGCCAAAGAAGGGGGAGCTTTCGGCAAAGGGCGCGAGCGCCTTCGGCTCGCCCCAGCTCATCGCCCCGCCCACTGTGCGCCCACCCGCGCGCAGGCGCACGGGCATCAGCGGATCTTCCTCGGTGCGTGACATATCGGAGGCGGCCAATCGCGGCCCGGCAAAGCGTACGAGCAACCCACCGCTTTCGACCCAATCCTCTAACCCGCGCTGCTCGGACGCGGCAATTGTCGCCACATCCGCCAAGATGATGACGTCCGGGTTGGCGAGCAGAATGTCCGCGACCGTGCCGTCGATCAGGTCTGCGGTGGGGGCCAAGGCTTCGGTGAGATAATGCGTGGGCGACAGCAAAACGAGACCTTCGCGGTCGCTGTTGCCCGCCAGAAGCGCAATCTCGCGGCGTTTGAGCGCATCATCTGCCAGCGTGATCGCCGCGGCCGACCGCAGCCCATTGATCTCGAACCTTGTGATGCGGTTGCGCAATTCGGGTGGCAGGTCATAGGCCGCATCGACCTGACCCTCGCCGGGGGCAAAGGTTACGTCTTGAGAGGCGAGCGGGCGTTCGATGCCCGCCGGGTCAAGCCCGATGGCGGTCAGCGTCACGTCGCGTGCTGGCCCTGTTGGGGTGCGCAGGACGCTGACGGTAATTTCGCCGTCTGCGAATTGCGCGGGCCGTAGGCCGATGGTTTCGCGGGGAGCTTGGAAAACGGTAACCTCCCCATTTTCTTGCAATATATCAAATAGATCTCTGCGTCCCTCGCGGGCAAGACCGTCTGACAGCCAGAACGTGTCAAAGGGCCCTTCAATACCGTTGACCCAGTTGATCAATGCCTCAGGCGCGGGCTCAAATGGCGCGGGTGCGAGGGCCGGGACGGCCAGCGCCGTGACATCGCCAGTTTGAAATGTCACCTCGGGGGGCAGGTCTGTGAGCGTGGTCAAAGCGGTCGGTCTGCCGTTGCGCGCGGCCTCGGACAGCAGGTCCGCAATACGCTCTTGCCGGGCGGGCCAGTCGCGTGCGTCCGACCATGTACCATCAGCGATGATCAGCAGCGGACCGTCGCCTGCACGGGTGGATTGCGGGTTCAGGAGCGGGCCAGCAAAGCCAGCGATCAAGGCCGCGACGGCGAGCATACGCAAGAGCAGTAGCCACCATGGCGTCCGGTCGGTTTGGTTCGTCTCGTCGTCTAGGCCCAGCAGCAGCGCTACGCCCGGAAACCGCCGCTTTATCGGGGCGGGTGGCACTGCGCGCAGGATCAACCACAGGATCGGCAAGGCCGCGAGCGCGACAAGGAGCCATGGGAGCGTGAAGGCGATGGGGCCGAGGGTGAACATGTGGATGTAAACTCGTTTAGGTTCGAATTGGACGGCTATTGACGGAATTAGGCTGCTATCAAGCCAGTTTTTGTTCGATTTGTATAAGTGTCATCGCCCCGAGAGGCTGTGGTATAGCCACATCAGCGCTGTCGTTGCAGGCGTGTCTGTCGTGTGCGTGTTGAATTGCCAGCCGGTGGTGCGGGCCAAATGGGTGAGGCGGTCTTTGCGTTCGGCCAATCGGGTGAGATAGCGGTCCCGCAGATCGCCTGCTTTGAGGGTCTCGTGTTCAAGCGCGCCAGTCATGCTTTGAAAGACTGTGCGTCCGTCGAAGGGGAAGGTTTCCTCTTGGGGATCAAGGACTTGGAGGATGACACCTTGGACGCCGCGATCTGCGGCGCGTGTGAGCGCTTGTTCCGTGGCGTCGAGGTCGCCGAGGAAGTCTGAGACGACCAATGCGCGAGAATGGGCGGGCATGTTGCGCGCGACCGGGTGGCCGTAATCGGCGGTGTCATCTTCGCTGAGCGCCTCGGCGATGCGGGCCAATTGGGCGCTGCCGCGTTGTGGGGGCAGGGTCGCGAGGCCAATGCGTTCGCCCGCGCGGTTGAGCAAAATGGCGCAGGCGAGGGCGAGGACACGGGCGCGGTGCGCTTTGGATTCGTCCTTTGATCCGAAGGACATAGAGGCCGCACCATCGACCCACATGGTCACGGTTTGGGCGATTTGCCACTCTTTGTCTTGGACGAATGTCTCGTCAGATCGGGCCGAGCGCCGCCAGTCGATGCCGCGCGCTTCGTCGTGCTGGGCGGCGGGGCGGTATTGCCAGAATGTGTCGCCCAGACCCGCCCTGCGGCGTCCGTGGTCGCCCACGATAACGGTCGAGGCGAGGTGTTCGGCTTGGGCCAAAAGCGGTGGTAGCGGACCTGCGAGCGTTTCGGCCTCGGTGCGCAAAATCAGGGGCGTGCTCATGCGGCAACCCCCCTCAAAAATGGCGTACACACCCTGTACACAGCGTATGCACAGGGCGTGCGCAGGATTTGCGCTGCGGGTTTAGGGCGATGCATCAAGCGGCTGCGACCGATTTGGTGGCCTGATCGGCGGCTTGGGCGATCAAGGCGGGCAGATTTTCGCCGCGCGCGCGGGCGGCAAAGCTGAGCGCCATGCGGTGCGTCAACACAGGGGCTGCCATTGCGCGCACATCGTCAGGGCTGGGCGCGAGGCGACCTTCGAGCAGCGCTTGGGCGCGGACGGCGAGCATCAGCGATTGCGAGGCCCGCGGGCCGGGGCCCCAGCTGACGTTGTCGCGGATGAACGCAGGCGCTGTCGCGTCATCGGGACGGCAGGCGCGGACCAGATTGAGGATCATATCGACGATGGCGTCGCCCACGGGCATCCGGCGCAGCAAGGTTTGTGCTGCGATCAGCTCGGCGGCGGTGAACTCGGGCGTTGCCTCGGCCATCGCGGTGCCCGTCGTGGCGAGCAGAATGTCGCGCTCGGTGTCGCGGTCGGGGTAGGGGACGTCGATCTGGACAAGGAAACGGTCAAGCTGCGCCTCGGGCAGGGGGTAGGTGCCTTCCTGCTCGATCGGGTTTTGCGTGGCCAGCACGTGGAACGGCGCGCCAAGGGGGCGGTGTTCGCCCGCGATGGTGACCTCTTTTTCCTGCATCGCCTGCAAAAGTGCGGATTGCGTCCGTGGGCTGGCGCGGTTGATCTCGTCGGCCATGAGCAGCTGACAAAAGATCGGCCCTTCGAGAAAGCGGAACGCGCGGCTGCCGTCGGGGGCTGTTTCCAGCACCTCGGAGCCGAGGATGTCGGCGGGCATCAGGTCGGGCGTGAACTGGATACGGTTGCCGTTCAGGCCCATAACGGTGGATAGCGTGTCGACCAGCATCGTCTTGCCCATGCCCGGCAGACCGATCAGCACAGCGTGGCCGCCACAGACCAGCGCGGTCAGCGTCAGGTCCACGACCCGCTCTTGGCCGATGAAGCGTTTGGCAATGCTGGCACGCGCCGCTTGCAGCTTGGTCCCCAAGATTTCGATTTCGGCAACCAGATCTGCGTCGTTGGCCATGACATTACTCCCGTAAACTCTATAATCCCTTAGTACCCAGATATGGTCGCAAAGCCCAATGGCAAACTGACAATCACCGAAAGACCTGCACATGATCGTGACACCTTCTGCACAATCGCTCGAAAATGCCGCCAAAGAGGCAGGTGTCGGCAAGGGTCCGCCGCCGGTTCATTTGTGGAACCCCGACTTTTGCGGCGGCATTGATATGCATATCGCGCGCGACGGGACGTGGTTCTATGAGGGCACGCCAATAGGCAGGCCGGGGTTGGTCAAGCTGTTCGCGGGCATCATCAAGCGCGAGGGCGACGATTATTTTCTCGTGACCCCCGTCGAGAAGGTCGGGATCACGGTCGAGGACGCGCCGTTTGTGGCGATTGACTTTGATCCTGTAGAGACCGGCTTGGCATTTGTGACCAATGTGGACGACCGCGTGGTGGCGGGGCCGGAGCATCCTATTCGGGTCGAGCGTGATCCGGTGACGGGTGAGCCCGCGCCCTATGTGCTGGTCCGGCGAAACCTCGAGGCGCTGATTGATCGCAAGTCGTTTTACCGGCTGGTCGAGATCGGCGAGCATCATGACGGCTGGTTTGGGGTGCGGTCGGGCGAGAGTTTTTTCCCGATAATCCCATCGGATGAGTTAGAGTGAAGCCCTGCGCGAACCTGACGTGGATGTTCAAAGAGGTGCCCTATCTCGAGCGCTTTGCCGCGGCGCGGGCGGCCGGGTTTGACGGTGTCGAGGTATTGTTTCCCTACGATGATCCGGCCCCTGTGATTGCGGATCTGTTGGCGCGCAACGATTTGCAGATGGTGCTGATCAACGCGCCGCCGCCCAATTATACGGGGCGTGACAAGGGGTTTGCCGCCGTGCCTGGTGCGCAGGACCTATTTCGCAAGGATTTCAAACGGGCGCTGCGTGTGGCGCAGGCGCTGGGTGTGGAGCATCTGCATCTGATGTCGGGCGTGGCCGATGGCGATGCGGCGCGGGCTGTCTATGTCGAGAACTTGGCGTGGGCGGCGGCAGAGGCACCTGCGCAGTCGCTGACGATTGAGCCGATCAATGCGGTCGATCTGCCGGGGTATTTCTTAAATGATTTTGATCTGGCGATGGAGGTTTTGGCGCAGGTTGATGCGCCGAACCTGCGTTTGCAGTTTGACGCCTATCACGCGCAGCGGATCACGGGCGATGCTGTGGCGGCTTGGGCCCGCTGTGCGGCGCGTGTCGCGCATGTGCAGGTGGCGGATCATCCCGGACGCCATGCGCCGGGGTCGGGCGATATCGACTATGTCGCGCTTTTTGCAGCAATGCGTGAGGGTGGATATGCGGGCTGGGTCAGCGGGGAATATGCGCCGGATGGGGCGACGGCCAAGAGTTTGGCGTGGATGTCGCTGGAGTGATATTTGATTTTTGAGCAGTTTTATGCTCGGATCAGGGCCTCAATTTCTGACATTGGAGGGCGCTGGCATGGTGAAGGTTCTGGGATTTGGGGGCTTTTTCTTTCGTGCAAAAGACCCGGCGGCATTGGCTGACTGGTATCAAACTCATCTGGGCATTGATCCCGTGCCGACGTCGGAGACGATGATGCCGTGGATGACCGCGGCGGGTGCGACTGTCTTTTCTCCGTTTGCCCAAGACACTGA
>CALHAP010000043.1 GCA_937931795.1 uncultured Paracoccaceae bacterium | reverse complement strand
TTTGCGCAGGAACTCTCGTTGAATTTCAAGCAGATGTGCCGCAGCTCACGGGGAAAATCCGTCAAATCCGAAGGACGACAAAACCGCTTCACTTCAGCGGCGTGAGCCATTTGCAATGAACCCGTTCGTTGCTGCATGTCTCAAACCACTGAACTTTCGCGGTTTTGGCGCCAGCGGCGCAAGATTAATGGGTCCTGACCCTAAGACAGCCGCGCAGGTTCTATCAAAGCCCAAGCTCGGCGGCTGTGTTGCGCACCGTCGCGACCCGGTCTGCATTTGCAGGATGCGTGCCCAAAAAGCGGTCACCCGGATCGGGAATCCGAAAGAAGAATTGCGCGCCGCGCACCGGGTTATAGCCTGCGCGGGCTGCGATCCGTGTACCAAGCGCATCGGCCTCTAGTTCAAAGTTCTGGCTAAAGGTCCGCGAACCGACGAGCGCGCCGAGCTGTTCGGCGGCGGCAATGTCTTCGGCACTTCGGCTACCAGCCGCACCCGCCAAACGACCATAGGCCTCGGCGCCCGTGGCGGCATTGGCACGCTGCTGTTCAAGGTGCCCTTCGATATGATGGGCGGCCTCATGCGACAGGATAAACGCCATTTCATCGACATTACGCGCGTCCCGAAGCAGGGCTGCGGTAAAGCCAATAATCGGGCGGTTGTTTTGATCCAGTGTTTGGAACGCGTTGGGCGGCACGCCGGGGCGGTCATCGACGACGATGCGGAAATCACAGTTGCGCTGCGGGCTGCGCTCTCGGCACATTTGCTCGGCGACGGGCTCGACCCGCGCGATCACTTCGGAAAAAGAGGCCTGCGCGCTTGATGGAATACTGGACGCAGGTCGCGCACCAGACGTCGATGTGACCCGCTCGCCTGTGGTTTGGACCACATCAACCGGGACCGTCTCACAGCTTGCCACTAAAACAGCGGCTGCCAGAATAAAATTCTTTGGATTTAAGACCATATTGGGGGGTGACCTCTGCTCTGGGTACAGGTGCAATCTATGCGTGAATATCTGTCTTTGCCAATTCGTGCAGGGTGATTTGCGCAATGTACCCCTGCTCTATTGCGATACAATCACAGTTATTGCGCAATTGTGTTCACGCTAGAGCATCAATCTGGCGCAACTGTGGTCAGGGCTGCCGCACCGTCGAAAAAGAGGACATTACTGCTTCAGGCAAATTGTTCGCGGATCAGCCGTTCTTCCAATCCGTGGCCGGGATCGAACAAAATGCGGTGTTCGACATCGGGTTCACTGGATATTTCCGCCCAGACCACATCTTCGACGGGGCGCGAATCTGCGTCAGCGCGCACGGGGCGGCGGTCTGGGTCTACCACGTCAAATCGCACTTTCGCAGCCTTGGGCAGTAAGGCCCCCCGCCATCTGCGCGGGCGAAACGGGGCAATCGCGGTGAGGGCCAACACGCCGGACCCGATAGGAATGATCGGCCCATGCGCTGAATAGTTGTAGGCGGTCGATCCTGCGGGCGTCGCGACCAAGGCCCCGTCGCAGACCAGCTCGTCCAAGCGGTTGCGCCCGTCGACCGAAATCCGCAGCTTGGCCGCTTGTGGACCGGAGCGTAGCAAGCTGACCTCGTTTATTGCCAAACCTTCGAACATCTCGCCTGCGGTGTTTTCCGCGACCATTTTAAGGGGATTGATGATCGCCTCTTCTGCCGCGACCAAACGCGCGGGCAGATCGTCTTCGGCGTATTCGTTCATCAAAAACCCGACAGTGCCCCGGTTCATGCCGTAAACCGGCACGTCCAACCGCTCGACCCGGTGGAGCGTTTGCAACATGAACCCGTCCCCACCTAGGGCCACGACGACCTCTGCCTCTTCGACCGGGACGCTGCCATACCGCTGCGAGAGCACGCCCAAGGCCGCCTGTGCGACGGGCGCACCACTGGCGAGAAAGCTGATACGCTGGGGGAGATTTTCGCGGTTCATGTCAGGCCCTTGCAACTGTGATCCTAACTGTCGATGAGCCTGCGCATGAAAGCAAGCGATGCCTGAAAATGATGGCGCTAACGGGCTGTGGCTTTCCTTTCGGCAACAAAATCAGGGCGTTTAAGACGCATTGGGCGGCCAACGGGGCGTTTTGTCACTTTTGCCAATTGCGCTGATGAAGTAGAGACAGCGCAACTTTTCGCTCTGATCCAAAGGACAGCTGCCATGAACGCGCCAAAGCACCCGACCCCCGATGCCGGTTTTTTCACCGAGACCCTTAGCACCCGCGACCCCGAGATCCACGCCGCTATCCAGCAAGAGCTGGGCCGCCAGCGCAAAGAGATCGAGCTGATCGCGTCTGAGAACATCACCTCGGCCGCCGTCATGGAAGCCCAAGGCAGCGTGATGACCAACAAATACGCCGAAGGTTATCCAGGGCGTCGCTATTACGGTGGTTGCCAATACGTTGATATCGCAGAATCCCTCGCCATTGACCGCGCCAAGCAGCTGTTTGGCTGTGGCTTTGCCAATGTGCAGCCCAATTCTGGATCACAAGCGAACCAAGGTGTGTTTCAGGCGCTGATCAAACCCGGCGATACCATTCTGGGCATGTCGCTCGATGCGGGCGGTCACCTGACCCATGGCGCCAAGCCGAACCAATCGGGCAAGATTTACAATGCGGTGCAATATGGTGTGCGTCGCCAGGACAGCCTACTGGATTATGACGAAGTGCAGACCCTCGCGACCGAACACCAGCCCAAGATGATCATCGCCGGTGGATCGGCCATTCCACGCATCATCGACTTTGCCCGCATGCGCGAGATTGCTGATAGCGTGGGCGCGTACCTGCTGGTCGATATGGCGCATTTCGCGGGCCTGATTGCGGCGGGCATCTACCCCTCACCATTCCCCCACGCCCATGCGGCGACGACGACGACGCATAAAACCCTGCGCGGCCCACGCGGCGGCATGATCCTGACGGATGACGAAGCATTGGCCAAAAAGTTCAACTCAGCCATCTTCCCCGGCATCCAAGGCGGCCCGTTGATGCACGTGATCGCGGGCAAAGCCGTGGCGTTTGGCGAAGCGCTGCGCCCCGAGTTTAAAGACTACCAAACCCAAGTCGTCAAAAACGCCCAAGCACTGGCGGATCAACTGATGAAAGGTGGTCTCGACATCGTCTCGGGCGGCACCGACACGCACCTGATGCTGGTCGATCTGCGGCCCAAAGGTGTGAAGGGCAATGAGATCGAGGATTCGCTGGGTCGCGCACATATCACTTGCAACAAGAACGGCATCCCGTTCGATCCTGAAAAGCCGATGGTCACATCGGGCATCCGTCTCGGATCCCCTGCGGGCACAACGCGCGGGTTTGGCGAGGCCGAATTCCGTCAGGTCGCGGATTGGATTGTCGAGGTCACCGATGGGCTGGCGGCCAACGGTGCTGACGGAAACTCAGCCGTCGAGGCCAAGGTGCGTGCGGAAATCGAAGCGCTCTGCGACGCCTTCCCGATTTACCCGAACCTTTAAACATTTTGGTTTACTGAAAGGCGCCGCGTGTCACAGCACGGCGCCTTTTTTGCGACCTACTCCTACCCGCAGCTTTGACGCGCCGCATCGGCAAAGGCGCGGTAGCGATCCCAGAATGCCTCGGTCGCACGCCCATCGGCTTGGCGGGTTTGCTGGGCGAGATCAGGATTGGCAAAGAACGTCGCCGCGCGGCGTTGGTCTGGGCCACTTAGCGTTTGATCCGCCACCCCTTGGACGCATGAACACAGTGCGGCAGAGGCGTTGGGACGACCTGCATCGCGACAAGCCGTTTCCAGCACACCATTTCCGCCAACACCGCAAGAGGCCAAGGTCAAACAGCCCAAAATTAACAGCTTCTTCGTCATTTCGCCTCACTGTGGTTATGATTATTGTTGCGCTTGCAGCATCAATGAACACAGATTTCATAGGGGCCGCAAGCGTAGCAGCGTTAAAACACAGGGAATTTTGCTGCACTGCGGCTGTGAGCGGAAAGTCGCACAGTGCAAATTGTTTCCGCGCATAGGACATATTCGTGCCCCAATTGAGGGGCTTCTTCATAGAATAATTAGTGGAGGTACATATGGCTCAGATGATCACAGTGGTTGGCGCGATTTTTGGTTTTTTCGCCGCTCTTCTTAGCTTTTTCGTATTGGATGTCTCGTTCATGACCGCCTTTGCGATCTGGGCCGCGTCTGGCCCTCTGGCCGCACTCGTAGGCTTTGCGATGTTCAGCGCACCGTCTCCAAAATATTCAGCGCGTCGTCCGTCTGCGTTTGACCCCGCAACCTGAGATTTGCATCGCTCACTACGGGTGGTCCTTCGCCCAAAGTGTGCTTTGATAAATCACCGAAACAACACCGGGCTTGATTTTTGCTGTATTGACGGCATTATTGAGACTGCGTTGGTTCGCTGTGGTCTTATGGAACCTTTTTTCCACCTATCCACGGTGTCAGCGCCATGCCGCTGCACTGTTGCGAGCGGGACGTGAAGAAGGAAGACATAGATGGCCACTGGCACAGTAAAATGGTTCAACACAACAAAAGGGTACGGCTTTATCGCCCCTGATGGCGGGTCAAAAGATATTTTTGTCCATATTTCCGCAGTTGAGCGTTCAGGCTTAACCGGATTGCAGGACAATCAGAAAGTCACGTTCGATATCGAAGACGGCAGAGACGGACGCGAGTCAGCGGTCAACCTCGTGCTGGCCTAACAGCACAACGCCTAGTCCACCCCGCGCAGCCATGTGCTAATAGCGGGACCGAGATCAGACACAATCGTATCCACGCCATTGGCGTTGGGGTGGATACCGTCGGCCTGCATATAGAGCTCCAAAATCTCAAACGGCGTGCCCCCACCAACCAGCCCCGCAAAGAAATTAGGGGTCAGAGGCAGGTCAAATTCTACAGCAAGATCGACATACATCGCATTGAAATCGCGTTGAAAATCGGGACCAAAGTTTGCAGTGGCCGTGATCCCGATCAAAAACACATCGACATCGGCGTCCTGCGCCGCCTCTAAGATAGTGCGCAGGTTTTCGCGACTGCTGGCAGGATCAATGCCGCGCAGCAGGTCGTTACCGCCGAGGGCGACGATCAACGCATCGACCTCGGGCGTCAGCGTCCATGCGATCCGCGACGCCCCGCCTGCTGTCGTATCCCCCGACACGCCCGCGTTCAGAAGCGTCACATCCACGCCATCGTCTCGCAGCCATGCCTGCAAGTTTGGCACAAACCCGTCCTCGACCGGCAACCCGTAGCCTGCGGTCAGACTGTCGCCCAAAGCGGCAACAACCAACCCGTCGGCCTGCGCGATTGTCGGCACAAGGAGGTTGCTCATCACCAGCAAGGCACCATATCCCAAAGGACGTAGCCGAGAGGATAATTTGCCCATGCCCGCCGCTTTGACATTGACCGATGCCACCTTGTCGCTTGACGGAAATGCGGGGCGGGTCGACATTTTGCACGGCATCTCGCTGGAGGTCGCGGAAGGCGAAACGCTGGGGCTTATCGGGCCAAGTGGGTCGGGCAAATCATCGCTCCTTATGGTGATGGGCGGGTTAGAGATGGCATCATCAGGCGCTGTCAGTGCCTTGGACCAAGACCTGACAACGATGAACGA
>CALHAP010000042.1 GCA_937931795.1 uncultured Paracoccaceae bacterium | reverse complement strand
GTCTGACTATTGCCTGTGCGGATGGGTTGATCATTTTGTCGGGGCTACACCGCCCTGATGGGTCCGCCTATGATGCCGGCGATGTCGCCCCAAAATCGCTGAAATTGGACCCTGTGCCAGCGGATATCTTGGGCAAGATGTCGGCGGTGATCGCGTCAGAACACCGGATGACCCGCGCCTTGGCTGACCTGACGCCCGCCCGGCTGCATCTGGATGGCACCGGCGGTGGCAAAGCGATGTTTGAGCTGGCAGACGGGCAGGGGCCGGAAGACGCCTATCACGCGGTTGCGGCTGTTTGCGCGGCCGCCCACGGTGGACAGGCGATTGATATTGCTCTGGCGGTTGATCCGGCGGTGGCGGGCTTGGTCCATGGCTGGGCCCCTTTGCGCTATAACCCTGATAATGTGCAGACTTTTGTGCCCGATATCACGCTCTGTGCGCCGGGGTTCGCCAGTGATTTGCCTGTGCGCCTGCCCGGTGTGTCTGTCATCTGCCCCGATGTGGCGATCAGCGCCTATGGCCCCGTGGCAGAGGCAGCCCTGACCGTCAGTGTCGCCCACGGTATCGTCACGGTCGCAGGCAATGCTGCGCGCATCGGCGGTGAGGGTGTCGAGATTTTCGCGGCCCGCGTGCAGTCCGTGCTCAGCGACACGGGCGCGCTGCCTGACGATGAGTTGAGCCAAATCTTGGATGATTGGAACGACACCTATACCCCGGATGTGCCGCAGGCCTGCATTCACCGGCTCATTGCCGACCAAGTCGCCCGCACGCCGGATGCGCCCGCAGTGATCTACCGCGACAAAATGCTGACCTATGCGCAGATGGACGCGCGTGCGGCGAAACTGGCCTATCATTTGCAGCAAAACGGTGCGCAACCGGGTGATTTTGTGGGCCTATGTCTGGGCCGATCCACAGATATGGTGGTGGCGGCTTTGGCCGTGTGGAAAGCGGGCTGCGCCTATGTGCCGCTTGATCCGACCTATCCTGCGGACAGGTTGGCGCTTTATGTGGCCGACAGCGGGCTAAAGATCGTATTAACGCAAAGGTCATTGCAAGCGGTCGTGCCTGCGTTTGAGGGCAGTGTGATTGCACTTGATGGCGACACAGATTGGGCGCGCAACGACGCCCCGGCGCTGGACCTCGCAGGCGCGCCAGATGATCTGGCCTATCTGATCTACACCTCGGGATCGACCGGCAAGCCCAAGGGCGTGATGATCGAACACCGCAATGTGGTGAACTTCTTTGCCGGGATGGACGCCCGTATTTCGGTTGATGAGGGCGACACATGGTTGGCGGTGACCTCGCTCAGCTTTGATATTTCGGTGTTGGAACTGTTCTGGACCCTCGCGCGCGGATTCAAAGTCGTGATTGCGGGCGATTCCGAGCGGACGTTGGCGGGGCCTGTGGTCACGCAACATTCCCCAAGCGCTGGGATGGATTTCTCGCTCTATTATTGGGGCAACGACGACGGCAGCGATCAGGGCAAATATCGCCTGCTGCTGGAAGGGGCGAAGTTCGCAGATGCCAACGGGTTTCGCGCGGTTTGGACCCCGGAACGGCATTTTCATGCCTTTGGTGGCCCCTATCCCAACCCTTCGGTGACCGGGGCGGCTGTGGCAGCCGTGACGCAAAATCTGGCGGTGCGGGCTGGCAGCTGCGTCGCCCCATTGCACCACCCTGCGCGGATTGCCGAGGAATGGGCAGTGATCGACAATCTGACCAATGGCGGCGCGGGTCTGGCGATTGCCTCGGGCTGGCAGCCGGATGATTTCGTGCTGCGCCCTGAAAACACTCCTCCGAACAACAAACCCGCGATGTTTGAAACCATCGACACCCTGCGCAAACTATGGGCGGGCGAAGAGGTGGCTTTCCCAAAAGCGGATGGCAGCCTGCATCCCGTGATCACCCAACCGCGCCCGGTTAGTGCCAAGCTGCCGATTTGGGTCACAACGGCGGGCAACCCCGAGACATGGCGCGACGCCGGGCGCACGGGTGCCAATGTCCTGACGCATCTGTTGGGACAAACGGTTGATGAGGTCGCAGATAAGATCAAAATCTATCATGCAGCGCTGCGCGAGGCGGGGCATGATCCGGTTGAGTTCACCGTCACCCTGATGTTGCATACCTACATCGCCGACAGTCGCGAGGCCGCCCGCGAAATGGCCCGCGCGCCGATGAAAGACTATTTGCGCTCGGCGGCGGGGTTGATCAAACAATACGCATGGGCCTTTCCCGCGTTCAAAAAACCGCAAGGGGCCAGCAACGCCTTTGATCTCGATCTATCGGGCCTCAGCGACGACGAAATGGAAGGTATCCTCGACTTTGCGTTCGAGCGGTATTTCACCAGCTCAGGTCTGTTTGGGACAATCGAGGACGCAAAGGCCCGCGTGGCCGAAGTGGAAGCCATCGGTGTGGGCGAGATCGCCTGTTTGATCGACTACGGCATCGCCACCGATCAGGTGTTGGACGGGTTGCGCCCGCTGGCGCAGGTGGTGGCCACGCATGTGCCCCAAGAGGTGCGCATTGAACCCGAGCAGGATCATTCGATCCCCGCATTGATCGCCCGTCACGGCGTCACCCATCTGCAATGCACGCCGTCGATGGCGCGGATGTTGGTAATTCACGACGAAACCCATGATGCGCTGGCGCAGATCGAGCAGATGATGATCGGCGGCGAAGCCTTGCCCGCCAGTCTGCTGGCCGACCTGCGAAACGCCACCTATGGGCATATCGAAAATATGTATGGTCCGACTGAGACGACGATCTGGTCGACGACCCAGCCTGCCAATGACGACCACGCGACAGTGGGCCTCGGACGCCCGATCGCCAATACAGATGTCTATGTTCTGGGCCCTGATTTTGCGGTGCTACCGATTGGGGCTGAAGGTGAATTGTGGATCGGCGGGGCTGGTGTCGCGCGTGGCTATTGGAACCGCGATGATCTGACGGCGCAGGCCTTTGTGGCAAACCCTTTTGGCGAAGGGCGTCTTTATCGCACTGGTGATCTGGTGCGCTGGCAGCCCGATGGGACACTGGCTTATTTGGGCCGCGCCGATGGGCAAGTAAAACTGCGCGGTCACCGCATTGAAGTGGGCGAGATCGAAGCCCAGTTGGACCGTTTGCCCCACGTGCGCCAATCGGTTGTGATGGTGCGCGATGATATGCCCGGCGGTGCTGCTTTGGTGGGCTACGTGCTGGCTGATGGGGTCTTTGACGAGGCCGCGTTGAAATCAGCGCTGGGCGATGTGCTGACGCCGCAGACGGTGCCAGCGCGGATCGTGTCTGTCGAAGCCTTCCCATTGACACCCAACAAGAAAATCGACCGCAAAGCGCTGCCAAGCCCGCAAGAACCCGTCATTATTGCGCCAGAACCCGTCGCAGTGGCCCAGCCTGACCCGACAGTCTTGCCGCTGAGAAACGCCGCGCCTGCGTCCTCGGACACCCTCGAACAAGTAACAGAAATTTGGACCGCTTTGTTGGGCACGCAGAGCATCACCGCGCGGGACAATTTCTTTGATCTGGGCGGGCATTCGCTGCTGGCCGTGCAGGCGCACCGCGATATCAAAGGCGCGATGGATGTTCCCAGTTTGGGGATCACGGATGTCTTCCAATTCCCGACATTGGGCGCCTTGGCCGCGCGTATTGACGCTTTGCGGCCCTATGCTGCGCCGCCGGTTGTTGCGGAACCTGCGACAATCGACGCGGCAGGCCAAAACAGTCGCGCCTCCAGTCGCCAAGACGCGATGGCGCGCAGGCGCGATATGCGGGCGCGGCGGGCGGCGCGCGGGTGATCGACGCCATTGCGCGCGCGCTCGCCCATCACCTCGGCCCACAGGTCGTGGTCCGTGCAGGCCCCGCGCGCGATGTCCCAATGTTGGACGCGGAAGCACAGGCGGTGCGCCGTGCGATCCCCACGCGCCGCGCAGAATTCGCCACAGGCCGCGCGCTGGCCCGAGAGGCGATGGAAACCTTGGGCCTAGATAGCTGCGCAATCCCCCAAGGGACGGACCGCGCACCGACCTGGCCCGAGGGCGTTGTGGGCAGCATCAGTCACACGCATGGGTCTGTCGCGGTGGCGGTTGGAAAATCACAACATATCATGATGTTAGGGATTGATGTAGAGCAAGATAGGCGCTTGGAACCGGGCGTTGCGCGGCGTATTGTGATGCCGCATGAAACTGCAGATCCTGATCTGGCCATCGTCATATTTTCGGCCAAGGAAGCAGTGTATAAGGCAATGTACCCGCTCACAGGTGATGTGTGGGGGTTTGATGCCGTGACGATCACGTTGGACGCGCAAGGCTGTGGGTTCAGCGCCGAATTGCATCTGGGGGCG
>CALHAP010000041.1 GCA_937931795.1 uncultured Paracoccaceae bacterium | reverse complement strand
CTTCCCAGCCGATGTCGTTGGTGCCCCCGATGATCGCCGCGATAATGACCATCGACAGGGCGGCCATCGTGGCTTGGTTCACGCCCAATAGGATCTGCTTGCGCGCCGTCGGCACGCGCACCTGCCAGAACAATTGGCGCGGTGTCGCGCCGCTCATGGTGCCGGATTCAATCACCTCATCCGGCACGCCACGCAACCCCACAATCGTGTTGCGCACCATCGGCGGGAAAGCGAAAATCACGGATGCGACGAGGCCCACAGTCGTGCCGAACCCGAACAACAACAGGATCGGCAGCAAATAGGCAAAGGCTGGAATGGTTTGCAACAAATCCAGCGTCGGCATGATGGCGCGGTAGGCGCGGTCTGATGTAAATCCCCATGTGCCCACAGCAAAGCCGATCATCACGGCCAACGGGACCGAGATTAGCACCAGCGCCAGCGAATTCATCGCCTCGGGCCAATACCCGGTGACCACCATGTAAATGACGCTCAGGCCCGCAAAAACAGCCAACCCTGTGCCGCTGGCGCGATAGGCCAACCATACGAGAAAGACTAAGGTCGCAGCCCATGGCACCGCTTGCAGCACATATTGCGCGGCAAAGATCGGCCATTCAAATAGCCATGATATGCCTCTGAAAATAAACCCGAATTGCTCGACAAACCAACGCATTCCTGTGTTCATCGGGTCGGTCAGCGGCAAAACCAATGCATCGGGGTACTCGGCAAACCATCCCAATGATCCACCCGCAACCACGCAAAGCCCGGTGAAAATAGCCAATCCGGCCCAGAGCATCAGATCGCGCGTCATTCCTTCACCGCCGAGCTTTCGGCAACGCCTGTCGCGAGCGCTGCCACCACATCGCGCGCCGTCAGATGCCCTTGTGTCCCATCCGCCATTTGCACCGCGACGCCGGTCTCGTGTTTGGCCAAATAGGGCAGCAGATTGGCGACGGTTTCAGTCGCGATCACCTGTTTTATCCCGTCAGGCGGCGCGCTCGTGGCGGCAACATCGCCCGCAGTCAGGACCAATTCCCACGGCACATCATTGGTAAATTCGCGCACATATTCGTTGGCGGGATGCAGGATCAGATCAACGGGGCGGCCAATTTGCACGACCTCGCCGTCTTTCATAATTGCCATACGATCTGCGATGCGCAGCGCTTCCAGAAAATCATGTGTGATAAAGACGATAGATTTGTGCAGCTCGTTTTGAAGGCGCAAAAATTCGTCCTGCATCTGACGGCGGATCAGCGGGTCGAGGGCAGAAAACGGCTCGTCTAGAAACCAGACCTCCGGCTCTACCGCCAGCGACCGCGCAATACCGACGCGCTGCTGCTGCCCGCCCGATAGTTGCGATGGAAAGGCGGCTTCTCGCCCCTCAAGGCCCACCTTTTCAATCACATCCTGCGCGCGGCTGCGGCGTTCTTTCAGGCCGAGGCCCTGCAATTTCAGCGGAAAGGCGACGTTATCGAGTACATTCAGGTGCGGCATCAGGCCAAAGCTTTGGAACACCATGCCCATCTTGTGGCGGCGGAAATCAATCAGCTCTTTGGGCGAGGCTTTCAACAGGTCTTTGCCGTCGAGCAGTATTTCGCCCGCAGTGGGTTCGACGAGGCGCGACAAACAGCGCACGATGGTCGATTTGCCCGATCCCGACAGGCCCATGATCACAAAAATCTCGCCCGGCATTACGTCAAAGCTGACATCAGCCGAGGCGACGATGCCGTTCTTATCGCGGATATCCTGCGCCAGCTTCAGCGCGTCCGCATCCGTTTGGTCATGAACATCCACACCTTTGAGGTGGGCATCCGCCCCCGGCCCATAGAGCTTCCAAACATTGCGGCAAGACAGTTTGGGCGTCGGCAGGGTATCGGAAGGCATGACATAAATCCAGTGACTTAGATGGTATACTTCATGTGAAATGGGGCGGCGTTCACGCCGCCCCGATAAGGCTTAGTTCGCCGCATCAACCCATGGCTGCCATGTGTCGGCATTGGCCTCGACCCACTCGGCGACGACCTCTTCCACGTCGCGGCCATTTTGGTCGACCTCAAGGATCAGCGCGTTTTGGATGTCATTGCTGATCGACATGGCCCCCAGCAGCGCCATCGCGTCTGGGTAGGTGTCGGCAAAACCGCTCGATGTGATCTTCTCAACGCTGGCCTGTGCAAACCCGCACGCCGCACCGCGGGCCTGACCGCTCTCATCGCATTCAGCGCCCGCATTGTCCCACTCGACCCAGTTGGTCTCGACCTCGGCGTGGACCCAATGCGGCGCCCACATCATCATCAAAATGGGCTGCTCAGCGGCAATCGCACTGGTCAGCTCTGCCATCATAGCACCTTCAGACCCGCCGGGGACGGGGCGGAATGGCATGTCGATTGCCTCGACCAGATCGGATGAGCGCGTGCCCCAATCAGCAGGATAGGTGATCAAACGACCGTTCGGAAACGTATCAGCGGCGGCAAAGGCCTGCGCACAATCATAAAGCGCCTCATAGGCGGGCAGGCCGGGGCACAACTCTTCCATATAGGGGGGGTAGAGCCAGCCTTCGCGTGGCTCCAGACCCAGCTGGCCTACGACGATGATGTCGCCTGCTTCCACGGCGTTGGGGTAGATATCGCCCACGTTGTTGGTCCAGATCTCGGGGTTCAGGTCGATGCTGCCATCGGCAATCGCGGCAAACTGCGGCACGGCTCCGGCGGTGATGAACTCGACCTCATGGCCTAGCTTTTCAAACATAGCACCTGCGATATTTGCGGAAATGTGCTGACCGGTCCATTCGTTGATCGCGATTTTGATCGGCTCGGCTGTGGCTGCTCCTGCCAAAACGAGGGTCGAAGTGGCCGCCAAGAGGCCGCCCTTTAGGGAATTGCGAAATGTCACGTCTGTCTCTCCTGTCAAAGTCGCCCGTCGTGGCCTGCATAGGACCTCGCGTCACTATGCGGCCCTGTCGGGTCTGGCTGCATCTTGGCGCACCTAGCCAAGAGGCACAACCGGACACATCTGCGCGCTTGCTCTGCTGGATTTTCCACCCTATTGCGGGGCAATGCGCATCTTATTTTTAGGCGACGTCATGGGCCGGTCGGGCCGCGCCGCGATCACCGCCCATCTGCCGACGCTTCGCCGTGATTGGAAACTCGATTTCATTGTGGTCAATGGCGAGAATGCCTCAAACGGGATGGGCCTGTCGGGCGACCATGCCAAGCTGATTTTTGAGGCAGGCGCAGACGTGATTACGCTGGGGGATCATGCCTTTGACCAGCGCGACATGATGACATTTATCGCCCGCGAACCGCGCGTGATCCGCCCGATCAATTACGCAAAGGCCGCTCCCGGCGTAGGCGCGCGTGTGTTCGAGGCGACCCAAGGCCGCAAGGTGCTCGTGGCGCAAGTCTTGGGGCAGGTGTTCATGAAACGCCCCTTTGATGATCCGTTCTCGGCGCTTGATAGCGTGTTGAAAGCGCATCCGATGGGCGGCGCTGTGCAGGCCAGCCTCATCGACATTCATTGTGAGGCGACATCTGAAAAAATGGCCGTCGGGCATTTTTGCGACGGGCGGGCAAGCATCGTGGTGGGCACGCACACCCACGTGCCCACGGGTGATGCGATGATCTTGCCCGGTGGCACGGCCTATATGACCGATGCGGGCATGTGCGGCGACTACAATTCGGTCATCGGCATGGACAAGGCCGAACCGATGCGCCGGTTTATCACGGGCATGCAAAAAGAGCGGTTCAGCCCGGCGGCGGGCGAGGCGACGCTTTCGGGCCTTTACGTCGAAACAGACGACCGCAGCGGCAAAGCCACCCGCGTGCAGCCGATCCGCCATGGCGGTGCGTTGCAGCCGTCAAACCCGCTCAGCTAACCCCCAAAAAGGTGCATCATGGATAATCTCCCCATCACATTGGCGCTGGCCACCGGGTTGTCGATTTTACTTTTTGTTCTGAGCGTTATGGTGATCAAACAGCGCCGCGCGGCAATGGTATCGCTGGGTACAGGCGATGACGCGGTTCTAACCCGGCGCAGTCGCGCGCATGGCAACCTGACCGAATACGCGCCGCTGTTTGTGATCATGGCGGGCTTGGGCGAAGCGGCAACTGCCGTGCCATGGCTCGTTGGCGTGATCGCGGCCGCCTTTATGCTGGGGCGTGTCCTGCACGCCTATGCGCTGGCCTTCACCGCAAAGAACATGATGTGCCGGGTCGCGGGTATGGTACTTACATTCGCGGGGCTAGCGGCGATAATCTTGCACAACCTCGCGCTGCTGGTGTTGTGAGCACCCATAGCCGCGCCAAGCTGACAGGTCTGTTGGTTCTGCTCGGCGCAGGCTGGGGGCTGACCCAACCACTGATCAAGATTGCGGTGTCAAACGGGCATGGCGCTATGGGGCTGGTGTTTTGGCAGTTGGTCATCGGGGCGATTGTTCTGACCGCGATCAACATGGGCCGGGGCAGGGGCATACCTGTCACGCGGCGGGCCGTCGCTCTGTATATCTTCATCGCTGTGTTCGGCACGGTGTTGCCCGGTTATTTCAGCTTTCGCGCGGCGGTCCATCTGCCCGCAGGCGTGATGTCGATCATCATCTCAACGATCCCGATGATGGCCTTTCCCATGGCGCTGATCCTTGGGGCCGACCGATTTTCGATGCGGCGGCTGTTGGGCCTAAGTCTCGGTCTGACAGGCGTGGCGTTGATCGCGCTGCCGCAAACCAGCCTGCCAGACCCCGCCATGTTCGCGTGGCTGCCCATCGCCCTGATCGCCCCGCTGTGCTACGCATTCGAGGAAAATGTCGTCGGCAAATGGGGCACGCTGGGGCTGGATGGGATGCAAGTTTTGCAAGGCGCGTCATGGACCGGGGCGGCCATAGCATTGCCCATCGCATTGGGCGCGGGCGACTGGGTGAACCCGCTGCGCCCATGGGGGGCGTCCGAATGGGCCTTGCTTGGCGCAGGCGTCATCCATGCCTTTGTTTATTCGGCGTTCATGTGGCTGATCGTGGCCGCCGGGGCCGTTTTTGCGGCACAGGTCAGCACCTTTGTCACGGGCTTTGGCGTGCTCTGGGCCATCGTGCTGCTGGGCGAGGGGTATTCAGGCTATATATGGACCGCGATGGCGGTGATGATCGCGGGGTTGGCGCTTGTGCAGCCACGCGGGTCTGAGGCGCATTGACGCCTGTTTTTCGCCATGCCCAACAGGTAAACCGATCCCATGACCAGCTATAGCCACCGCGATGATCCTGCCGTTCCGGCCTTTGACGACGAAGGCGCGCGCTGTGTTATGGACGCCCATTGTGCGCTTTGTGCCCGCGGGGCGCGCTGGATCGCAAAGGCTGATAAGGCGGGCGAATTTAGGATCATCCCGCTGCAATCAGACCTCGGGCGCGCGCTGATGATCCACTACGGCATGGACCCCGACGACCCGACGAGTTGGCTCTATCTCGAAGACGGCACGCCCTATACATCGCTTTATGCACTTACCCGTGTGGCGCGGCGGTTGGGTGGCATTTGGCACGTTTTGCGCGTGCTCAACACTGTCCCTCGCGCGGTGCAAGACCCGCTCTACCGGGCTGTGGCCCGCAACAGATACCGGCTGTTCGGGCGGGGTGATCTTTGCGCGATGCCGGACCCGGATGTGCAGAAACGGCTGCTGCAATGAAGGTGCTGATCCTCGGGGGCTACGGCGCTTTTGGCGCGCGCTTGGCCCATGTTCTCGGCGACCTGCCGCAGTTGCATCTGCTGATTGCAGGACGGACCGCAACCAAAGCCCGCGCGTTTTGTGACGCCTACGACGGCGCGCCGCAGGTCGAGCCAATCACGCTCGACCGCGCCGATATCGCCACAGCTCTGCCAAACCTCTCCCCCGATCTGCTGATCGAAGCGTCTGGCCCCTTCCAAGCCTATGGGGCTGCGGGCTACAGCGTCGTGCAGGCCTGCATCGACCAATGTGTTCCCTACCTTGATCTCGCAGATGGGCGCGACTTTGTGGCCGGGATTTCACATTACGATGCGGCGGCCAAAGCGGCGGGCATTTATGTGCGCTCGGGCGTGTCGAGCTGCCCCGCATTGACCGATGCCGCGGTCCGCGCATTGGGGCAGGGGATGCAGATCACGCGGATCACCGGCGGCATTGCACCCACGCCGCGCGCAGGGCTGGGCCTCAGCGTATTGCGCGGAGTGTTGGGCTATGTGGGTCAGCCTGTGGCGCATCTGTCCAATGGCCGCGAGATCACAACACCCGGCTTGGGGGAAACCCGCCGGGTCACGATTGCTCCGCCGGGGGTGCAGCCCTTGGACAGCACGGTATTTGCCATGTGCGACACGCCAGAGCTGAGCGTCCTGCCACAAGCCTACCCGGATCTGCGCAGCATATGGTTCGGCGCGGGCACGCGGCCTCAGTTTATGCTGCGGGCGTTGCACCTTTACGCAAAACTGTGCCTGCCGCCGCTGACCCGGCTCGCGCCTCTGGCACACCGATTGCAGCGCTACACGCAATGGGGCGCGCATCGGGGGGGGATGTTCGTGGCCGTCGATGGGATGAAAAACGGCGCACCGCACAGCGCCAGTTGGCATCTGTTGGCCGAGGGCGATGACGGACCCCTGATCCCCACCATGGCGATCTCGGCCACGCTGCGCAAAATCCTGTCAGGCGAACCTCCGGCGATTGGGGCGCAGCCTGCGATTGGCGAACTGACCTTGGATGATTTTCGCACGGCCTTTGGCACCCGCGCCATCCGCATGGGGGTGCATCAACATATCGGGGGGGACCAACCGCTTTACAAACGTATCCTCGGACCCGCCTTTGATGAGATGGACGCGCCCCTGCAATCCCTACACGACGGTTCTGCGCAATCGCGGTGGTCTGGCACAGCACAGGTCACGCGCGGCAAAAATCCCATCGCGCGTCTGTCGGCATGGTTGTTTGGGTTTCCCCCGGCAAACGACGCGACACCCGTGACAGTGACGCTCACCTCTGAGGCAGGACGCGAAATCTGGCAGCGTGATTTCAACGGCAAACGCTTTCGCAGCACACAATACGCAGGCACAGGTCGGCACGCCCGGTTGCTAATGGAACGGTTTGGCCCAGTGACGGTTGCCTTGGCCGTCACTGTCCAAAACGGCAGGCTCGACCTGATCCCGCAAAGCTGGCGGGTCTTTGGCATCCCGCTACCCAGATGGTCACGCCCCAAGGGCGATTGTTTTGAGCGCGGCGGGGACGGTGATTTTCATTTCGACGTCACCATCGGGGCACCGATCATCGGTGTAATTGTGCGCTACGCAGGGACGCTACAACGCGAAATCTGAAGCAGACAATCGTGCGCACACGTTGTGCATAGGCTGTGTACGCGCCGTGCCACCCCTGAAATCCCCTAGAGATGTGCCACTGCCGCCACGAGACATTTTCTAAATCCGTGGCCCGCTACCGCCTGTCTCTCGGGCTATCTATACTGCGCAAATGTTTGGTATAAACCTCGCCCCCGACACCCAAGCCATCGCGGCCTTTGCCATCGTGGCTGTGATGTTCGCGGCCTTCGTGCGCGAGGTGTTCCCGGTCGAGGTGGTGGCCATCGCGGGCGCCGTTACGATGATCGTTCTGGGCCTGTTGCCCGAAGACCAAGCCATTGATCTCTTTGCCAATCCGGCCCCTTGGACCATCGCGGCCCTGTTCATCGTGGTGGGGGCAATGGTGCGCACTGGTGCGCTGAACTGGCTGTCCAATCAAGCGGCCAAACACGTCGACAAACGCCCCAAAACCACGCTGATCACGCTGACATTCACGGTGCTGGGCCTGTCGGCGGTGATCAACAACACACCTATCGTCGTGGTGATGATCCCGATCTTTGTGCGTCTGTCGGGTCAGATGGGGCAAACGCCGTCCAAGCTGCTGATACCTTTGAGTTATTTTTCGATTCTTGGGGGGATGCTGACGCTCATCGGCACCTCGACCAACTTGTTGGTCGACGGCATCGTTCGCGCGCAAGGCTTTGAACCCTTTGGCATTTTCGAGATCACTGCGCCCGGCCTGATCCTCGCGGCTGTCGCCATCGCTTATCTGGGCCTCATCGGGCGGCATCTGTTGCCCACGCGGACCAGCATGGCGGGGCTGCTGACGGACAAATCCAAGATGCGATTTTTCACCGAATCCGTCATCCCCACGGATAGCAATCTGATCGGGCGGGTAGTGACCGAGGTGCAACTGTTCAAACGGGACGGTGTGCGGCTGGTCGATGTGCTGCGGGGCGATAATTCACTGCGCTACAATCTTGGATCAGTGACGCTGCAAGCAGGCGACCGGGTAGTGTTGCGGACAGCTGTGGCTGAACTGATGGGATTAAAGGAAAACAAAGACTTACGGCGCATGGATCAACTGTCCGAGGTCGAAACGACCACTGTCGAAACCCTCATCGCGCCGGGATGTAAAATGATCGGGCGGTCGTTGGGCGAGATGCGTCTGCGCAGGCGCTATGCGGTCTACACGATCGCGGTCCACAGGCGCGATCAAAACATCGCCAACCAGCTCGAAGATGTGCGGGTGCGGGTGGGCGACACACTGCTGCTCGAAGGGGCACCTGCTGATATCACACGGCTCGCCTCGGACATGGGGCTGGTTGATGTGTCACACCCCAGCGATCAGGCGTATCGCCGGGGCCATGCGCCGATTGTGCTGGCCGTCCTACTCGCGATTGTCGTGCTGTCGGCGATGAACATCGCGGCCATTGGCACGCTCGCGTTTATCGGGGTGGCCATCGTGCTGCTGACCCGCTGCATCGACGCGGATGAGGCGTTTTCCTACATTGATGGCCGCTTGCTAGCGCTGATCTTCGGGATGCTCGCCGTGGGGGCCGGGTTGGACAATTCGGGGGCGGTGACCATTGCGGTCGATTGGCTGACGCCCACTTTGTCAGGCCTGCCCGGTTGGGCATTGATCTTATGCGTTTATTTGTTGGCCTCGACCATGACCGAGATCGTGTCAAACAACGCCGTCGCAGTGATCCTGACCCCCGTGGCGCTGGGACTATCCGTGGCCTTGGGCGTTGATGCGCGACCGCTGGTGGTGGCGATTATGTTTGGGGCCAGTGCGGCCTTTGCCACGCCTATCGGGTATCAGACAAATACGCTGGTGTATGGTCCGGGCGGCTACAAATTCACCGACTTTATGCGGGTCGGGCTGCCCCTCAACCTACTGACGGCGGTCACCGCTGCCTTTGTCATTCCCTTTTTCTTCCCGTTGTAACCTTTGGAGACCTTCATGCCGACACCCACACAAAAACGCGGTCGCAACTATATCGTGATTGGGATGTGCTTCATCCTCGGGGCTGCGCTGCTGTTTTGGCGCTATAGCACCGTGACCATTCCCGGCACGCCGGGGTTGGACGAGGAGGCCACAATTGTGCGGGTCGGTTGGTTGACGGGCCTCCTCGCGCTTGGGGGTGTTGTGACGATTTATCGTGGTATTCGCGATCTGCGCAAAGACGGCTAGCGCTCTTGCAGGATGGCCTGCGCCTGACATATAGCTGGTGAAAATTGATATGTAGAATAAGGGGCGCAGCATGGCGGGTCACTCAAAATGGGCAAATATCCAGCACCGCAAAGGTCGTCAGGATAAATTGCGCTCCAAGCTGTTCTCAAAGCTGGCCAAAGAGATCACCGTCGCCGCCAAAATGGGCGATCCCGATCCAGAGAAAAACCCGCGCCTGCGCATGGCCGTGAAAGAGGCCAAGGGTCAGTCTGTGCCCAAGGACGTGATCGAACGTGCGATCAAGAAAAGCCAAGGCGGTGATGCGGAAAACTACGACGAAATCCGCTACGAAGGCTACGGTCCGGGCGGTGTAGCGGTCATTGTCGAGACGATGACCGACAACAAAAACCGCACCGCGTCGACCGTGCGCTCGACGTTTAGCAAGAACGGCGGCAATCTGGGCGAAACGGGTTCTGTTGGTTTTATGTTCGATCGCAAAGGCCAGATCACCTATCCCTATGCTGTGGGCGACGACGACACCGTGATGATGGCCGCAATCGAGGCGGGCGCCGAAGACGTCGAGAGCGCGGCCGGTGATGGCGACGAGGACGAGGGCGGGCATTGGATCACCTGTGCTGACACCGATCTGGGGTCGGTATCGCAGGCTTTGGAAGAGACCTTGGGCGAGAGCATCTCATCCAAACTGGTGTGGAAGCCACAGACGCCAACGCCAGTGGACGCGGACACGCTGGGCACCCTGATGAAGCTGATCGAGACGCTAGAAGACGACGATGATGTGCAAACCGTCACCACCAATTTGGAAGCCTCAGACGACGTGATGGAGGCCTATGTCGCCGCGCAGTCTTAATTGGTGTGTATACAATTAAAATTGGTGGCGTATTACATTAGAAGAGGCGCGCGCGCTTTAGCGAATTGAATTTGCTATTTGAGCGCCTCTCAGATACCGACCCTCGAAAATGAGGTGAATATGCGTGTGCGAGATATATCAGCAAAATCAATACCAATTTGCTGTGTTGGTTGCTGTTCACGCCCGTATTCAGCGTAATTGATTTTGGTTTGATAGAAATCAATTCGATATGACTGCATTTATCACAGGCTTTAGCCTCGGGTTTTCCCTAATCTTAGCGATTGGTGCGCAGAATGCCTTTGTGTTGCGCCAGGGTTTGCGGCGTCACCATGTGTTTTGGGTTTGCCTGACCTGTGCTCTGTCTGATGCGATCCTCATTACAATCGGGGTTTCGGGTTTCTCATTCCTGTCTCAATCAGCCCCATGGCTCGGACCTGTGATGCGGTGGGCGGGGGCTGCGTTTTTATTGGTCTACGGCGCCATGTCGCTGTTATCGGCAATACGTGGCACGTCCTCTTTAAAGGCGGCCGATGACAACATCGCTTCATTGCGCTCGACCATTTTGACCGTTTTGGCGCTAACCTGGCTCAATCCGCATGTTTATCTCGATACGGTTATGCTGCTCGGGTCCATTGCGACCCGTTATCCCGGCGAAACATTCGCCTTTGGGTTTGGCGCGGTTCTGTCGTCTTTCGTCTTTTTCTTTTCGCTGGGATATGGCGCGCGGGTATTAACACCGTTTTTTGCGCGCCCGGCGTCTTGGCGCATTCTCGATGTGGTGATCTGTGTGATCATGTGGGCCATCGCTTTGGGCCTGATCCTAAAGGGCTAACGACTTGCGCCCGCCATCCGTTGCGCGCAAGGGTTGCACATGCTCACGCTTTCAGGCCGGATGGCCGGTATCTTTTGGATGGTCATCACCGGGCTGATGTTCGTGGCCGTCACTGCCATCGTCAAATATGTCGGATCGGACGTGCCTGCGGCCCAAGCGGCCTTTATCCGATATGCGTTGGGGCTGGTGTTTTTGATCCCGATGGTCCGGCCAATCCTGCGGGCAAGGTTGACGGGCGCGCAGCACAAAGTCTTTTGGTTTCGGGGATTTGTCCACACGATCGCGATCATTCTATGGTTCTATGCCATGGCGCGCATCCCCTTGGCCGATGTCACGGCGATGAATTATCTCACGCCAGTTTACGTGACCCTCGCGGCAGCCCTTTTCATGGGCGAAGAGCTGCCCCCGCGCCGGATCGCAGCCATCTGCGCGGCCCTGATCGGGGCCTTGATCATCTTGCGACCGGGCCTGCGCGAGGTCGGTCTGGGGCATCTCGCCATGGTGTTTGTCGCGATGATGTTCGCGGCCAGTTACCTATCGGCCAAGGTCGTCTCGTCGCAAGTTTCCGCCGCCGTTGTTGTTGGCATGTTGTCGATCACGGTGACGATTTTCTTGATCCCCTTCGCTTATGCCGTTTGGGTGCCAGTGACACATGCACAATTGGGCTGGTTATTCCTCGTGGCCTGTTTCGCCACCGCCGGGCATTACACCATGACGCTGGCCTTCGCCGCAGCGCCATTGACGGTCACGCAGCCTGTAACCTTTCTACAATTGGTCTGGGCCGTTTTGCTGGGCACATTGGTGTTTGGCGATCCGTTTGACATCTGGGTCATCGTCGGGGGCGTGGTGATCATGGGGGCCGTGTCGTTTATCACGTGGCGAGAGGCGGTTGCACGAAAGCGGAAAGCCGCGTTACCTACATCCTGATCTGTGCAAGCCCGTGACAAACCAAAAGTGAGCGCCATGACCACGAAGCCTAACATCTTGATCATCATGGTCGATCAATTGAACGGCACCTTGTTCCCCGATGGTCCCGCGGATTGGCTGCATGCGCCGCACCTGAAACGTCTCGCCGCGCGCTCGACCCGGTTTCAAAACTGCTACACCGCGTCGCCGCTTTGTGCCCCCGGTCGCGCGTCTTTCATGACAGGCCAATTGCCCAGCCGGACGGGTGTTTATGACAACGCTGCCGAGTTCGCCTCAAGCTTGCCAACTTACGCGCACCATCTGCGCCGCGCGGGCTATCACACCTGTCTGTCGGGCAAGATGCATTTTGTCGGGCCGGACCAACTGCACGGGTTCGAGGAACGTCTGACCACCGACATCTACCCCCCTGATTTCGGCTGGACGCCTGACTACCGTAAACCGGGTGAGCGGATTGACTGGTGGTATCACAACATGGGGTCCGTCACGGGTGCTGGCGTGGCTGAGATCACCAACCAGATGGAATACGACGACGAAGTCGCCTACCACGCGAACCGCAAGCTCTATGATCTGTCGCGCGGCCACGACGACCGCCCTTGGTGCCTAACCGTCAGCTTTACCCACCCGCATGATCCCTATGTCGCGCGGCAGAAATACTGGGATCTCTACGACGATTGCGAACATCTATTGCCCGAGGTCGGACCAATCCCCTACGCCGAGCAGGACGCGCACAGCAAACGTATCCTCGACGCCAATGACCACGAGAATTTTGACATCACGCCCGAGCAGGTCAAACGCGCCCGCCGCGCCTATTTCGCCAACATCAGCTATCTCGACGACAAGATCGGTGAACTGCTGCAAACCCTAGAAGACACCCGCCAAGAGGCCACGATAATGTTTGTGGCGGACCACGGCGATATGCTGGGCGAACGGGGGCTGTGGTTCAAAATGTCGTTCTACGACGGGTCCGCCCGCGTGCCGATGATGATTGCCGCCCCGGATATGGAGCCCGGCCTCGTCACCACGCCCGTCAGCAACATCGACGTCTGCCCCACGCTGTGCGACCTCGCTGGCGTGGACATGAACGAGGTAATGCCGTGGACGCAAGGCGAGAGCATCGTGGCACTGGGGCAGGGCGGCAGCCGCGACACACCCGTCGCCATGGAATACGCCGCCGAAGGGTCCTATGCGCCGCTGGTGTCGCTGCGCTATGGCAAGTGGAAGTTCAACATGTGCGCGCTCGACCCCGATCAATTGTTCGATATAGACGCTGACCCGCACGAGTTAACCAATCTGGCCGAGGTGCCCGCCCACCAAGGCACCCGTACCCAGCTGCGTGCCAAGGCATTGGCCCGCTGGGATCTCGACCGGTTCGACGCCGATGTGCGCCATTCGCAAGCGGGCCGTTGGGTCGTCTATGAGGCGCTACGCAATGGCGCTTACTTCCCATGGGATTTCCAGCCATTGCAATTGGCGTCCGAGCGCTACATGCGCAACCACATGGACCTCAACGTCCTCGAAGAAAACCAACGCTTTCCGCGCGGCGAATAGCCCGCCCGCCGCCCTAGAACCGGAGCCTGCATATGAACACCCAACCCACAGCCAGCCATTTCATCAACGGCGCCTTTGTCGAAGACTCGAGCGGCACAGAAATCCCAGTGATCTATCCCGCGACGGGTGAGGTTATTGCGACCGTGTATGCAGCCACACCCGCGATCATTGAACAGGCGATTGCCAGCGCAAAAGCGGCACAAAAGGCTTGGGGGAAACTGCCTGGCACCGAGCGGGGCCGCATCCTGCGCCGCGCCGCTGACATCATGCGTGACCGGAACCATGATCTGAGTGTGTTGGAAACCTACGACACCGGCAAACCCTACTCGGAAACCAGCGTTGCGGATGCGACATCGGGGGCGGATGCGCTGGAGTACTTCGGCGGATTGGCGGGCGCGATCACGGGCGAACACATTGATCTGGGCGGTGATTTCGTCTACACCCGCCGCGAACCCTTGGGCGTTTGCGCTGGGATCGGCGCGTGGAATTACCCGACCCAGATCGCCTGTTGGAAAGGCGCGCCAGCGCTGGCCTGCGGCAATTCGATCATCTTCAAACCGTCCGAGACAACGCCGCTCTGCGCGCTGAAGGTCGCAGAAATCCTCCACGAGGCGGGCCTGCCCGCAGGTCTCTATAACGTGATTCAAGGGATGGGTCCGCAGGGCGCACAGCTGATTACAGACCCCCGCATCGACAAGGTCTCGCTGACCGGATCGGTGCCCACGGGCCGCAAGGTCTATGCCGCCGCCGCCGAAAACATCCGCGCCGTGACGATGGAACTCGGGGGCAAATCGCCCTTGGTGATCTTTGACGACGCGGACGTGGAAAACGCGGTGTCTGGGATTATCCTTGGTAACTTCTACTCGTCAGGCCAGATCTGTTCTAACGGCACACGTGTGTTCGTGCAGCGTGGGATCAAAGGCGCGATCTTGGCACGCCTGACCGAACGCTTGGCCAACGCGCAGATGGGCGACCCGCTCGACCCCGACACGACATTCGGCCCGATGGTCAGCGCCGCCCAACGCGAGATCGTCGAAGGTTTCATCGCCAAAGGACAGGCCGAGGGCGCGACCCTCGTGACAGGCGGCACGCGCCCTGACAAAGACGGCTTCTGGCTGACGCCCGCGATCTTTGCAGACGTGACTGACGACATGACCATCGCGCGCGAAGAGATTTTCGGCCCCGTGGTCAGCATCCTAGATTTCGACACTGAAGAGGAAGCCTTGGCGCGTGCCAACGACACGATCTACGGGCTGGCGGCAGGTGTGTTCACCAGCGATCTGACCCGCGCGCACCGCATGTGCGCAGGCTTCGAGGCCGGGACGACCTACATCAACACCTACAATCTGGCCCCCGTCGAGGCCCCCTTTGGCGGCATGAAGCTGTCGGGCGTGGGCCGCGAAAACTCTAAGGCTGCGATCGAGCACTATAGCCAGATCAAGTCGGTCTATGTCGGTATGGGCGATGTGGAGGCACCGTTTTGATGCAGGCTGATTATGTGATCGTGGGAGCAGGCTCTGCCGGATGTGCTGTGGCGTACCGCCTGACCGAGGCGGGCCATTCGGTGATTGTGATCGAGCATGGTGGCAGTGATTACGGCCCGTTTATCAACATGCCAGCCGCCCTAAGTTATCCGATGAATATGGCCCGTTATGATTGGGGGTTTAAATCCCAGCCCGAGCCGCATTTGGGCGGGCGCAGCCTCGCGACACCGCGTGGCAAGGTAATCGGCGGGTCGTCTTCGATCAATGGGATGGTCTATGTGCGCGGCCATGCGCATGATTATGACCACTGGGCCGAAAGCGGCGCACACGGCTGGTCCTACGCCGACGTGCTGCCCTATTTTCAACGCATGGAACACAGCCACGGACGCACCAAACCTGATTGGCGCGGCAAAGACGGCCCGCTGCATGTTCGGCGTGGCCCGCGCACCAACCCTCTCGTGCGTGCGTTTCGCAAGGCAGGTAAACAGGCGGGTTATCAGGTCACGCGCGATTATAATGGCGAGCAGCAAGAGGGTTTTGGCCCGATGGAGGCCACGATCCACAAGGGCGAACGCTGGTCATCGGCCAAGGCCTATCTGCGACCCGCTGAGAAAACCGGACTGTGTACTGTCGTCAACGCCCTGGCGCTGCGTGTTGAGATGGATGGCACCCGTGCTGCAGGCGTGGTGGTTGAACGCAAAGGTCAGACCGAAGTGATCTCGGCGGGCAAAGAGGTGATTATCTCGGCTTCGTCGATCAATTCGCCAAAACTATTGATGCTGTCGGGCATTGGTCCAGCAGATCATTTGGCCGAGCATGGCATTGACGTGGTCGCAGACCGTCCCGGCGTCGGGCAAAACCTACAAGACCACCTAGAGCTATACATCCAACAGGCGGCGACCAAACCGGTGAGCCTCTATAAATACTGGAATTGGCTCTGGAAAGGCATCCTAGGCGCGCAGTGGTTGTTCACGCGCAAGGGGCTGTCTGCGTCGAACCAGTTCGAAATGGCCGCTTTCATCCGGTCGAAAGCAGGCATTGATTACCCCGATATCCAGTACCATTTTCTGCCCATCGCCGTGCGCTATGACGGTCAGGCCGCCGCTGAAGGGCATGGGTTTCAGGCGCATGTGGGGCCGATGCGGTCCAAATCGCGCGGCTCTGTCACGCTGGCCTCAAACAACCCGAAAGAAGCGCCGAACATCTTGTTCAACTATATGTCGCACCCCGAGGATTGGGAAGATTTCCGCACCTGTATCCGACTAACACGCGAGATTTTCGCGCAAGACGCCTTTGACCCGTTTCGCGGCAAAGAGATCCAGCCTGGGGCAGATGTGCAAAGCGACGCCGAGCTAGACGCCGCCATCATGGAACATGTCGAAAGCGCCTATCACCCTTGCGGCACCTGTAAGATGGGCGATGTGGATGATCCGATGGCTGTGGTTGATCCAGAGGCGCGGGTGATTGGGGTGCAAAACCTGCGGGTTGCGGACAGTTCGATCTTTCCGCGTATCACCAATGGCAATCTCAACGGGCCCAGCATCATGACGGGCGAGAAGTGCGCCGATCATATCCTTGGCAAACAACCCCTCGCACCGTCAAACCAGCGCCCATGGGTGCATCCCGATTGGCAGACGCAGCAGCGCTAGGCCTCTGCGTCTGTGCCTTCGACCACGGCTTGGAAGTTGTCGAAAAACTGATCGGCCATCTTGCGGGCGAAACCGTTGATGATGCGGCTGCCCAGTTGGGCGATTTTGCCGCCGACCTTGGCTTCGACCTTGTAGGACAGCTCGGTCCCATCCACGGCTTCGGCCAGCACCACATCCGCGCCGCCCTTGGCAAAACCTGCAACGCCGCCTTTGCCCTCACCAGTGATCGAATAGCTCTCACCCGGCACCACGTTTGATAGCACGACCTTGCCTTTAAAGGTGGCTTTCACCGGGCCGACCTTTTGCACCACGGTCGCTTCAAACCCGTCCTCGGGTGATCCGCTTAGCTCTGTGCAGCCGGGGATGCAGGCTTTCAGCGTTTCAGCGTTGTTGAGATGCGCCCAAACCGTCGCCCTGTCTGCTGCGATTGTGCGATTGCCGTCCATTTCCATATCGTTCACTCCCCCGAACTGTTGGGTATATAATCACTGTATGCTGCCCCAAAAGCAATCGCGCTATCGTACCTTGTAGGGCAATACGCCGCGATAATCGGGGTTTACGTCCACCTGACGTTCCAGCGGCGGAACCGCGCGTTGGTGGCAATCGCGGCGTTCGCAGATGCGGCAGGAAATGCCTATGGGCTCAAAGGCTTCCGCGCGGGTGGCCTCTAACCCGTCGGCATAGACCACGGCGCCGGCGTGTTTGATCTCGCACCCCAAACCGATGGCATAGCGCCGGATCGGTGCCCCCCATGCGCCCCCTGATTTGCTGACATCCCGCGCCAGACAGAAATAGCGCACGCCGTCGGGTGTTTGTGCCAACTGCCGCAGCCAGCGCCCCGGTGTCTCAAACGCTTGATGCACATTCCATAACGGGCACGCGCCCCCAAACCGCGCGAATTGCAGCGGTGTTGCGGAATGGCGTTTGGTGATCGTACCCGCCGGATCGACGCGCACAAAGAAAAATGGCAGCCCTTTCAGGCCGGGGCGTTGCAATGTGGACAAACGGTGCGACACTTGTTCGAGCGAGGCGTCAAATTGCACCGCCAGTCGTTCCAGATCGTGCCGTTCGGCCTGTGCCGCCGCATGGAACCGTTTGTAGGGCATAATGACAGCGCCCGCAAAATAGTTTGCCAGACCGATCTTGGCGATGGCGCGGGCCTCGTCGGTGCGGAACCGCGCCAGATCGAGGGTCGCTTCGATCAAACGCTCTTGGGTGATCAGTGCCATTTGCAGGATCAGTTGAAACTGCTGCGTGACGGGAGAGGTTGAGGACGAAAGCGTCAGGTGTTTGCGGATCGGATCATAGCTGCGGGTCGCGGCGCTGGACGCCAATGACAGGGTGATCCCAGCGTTCTCAAGGGCGGCTTGCGCGGCCATGGCAATGCTCTGGCCCTGTGGCACTTGGGTGGCAAATCGCTCGGCAGCGCGGTCCACGGCATCGACGTAATTGTCGCAATAGTGAAAGAAATCGCGCACATCGTCCCATGGGCTGGGGGTCAATCGCGCGCCATCACGCCCCAAGGCTTCGTCTAATGATGCGAGACGTTCGTGGGTTTGCTGATAGGCGGCATGAAGCCCCAGAAAAGCATGGAGCAGGGCAGGGGTGGCGTTTGCGGCCTGTCGCAGGTCGGCGATTTGCGGTGTTTCTCCCGCAAAGACTGGGTCGGCCAGAACCTCGCGCATGTCGCTAACCAACCGCACGGCATCCCCCGTTTCTAGGGCGGTGGGGTCCATCCCGAACTGGTCCGTCAGGGCCGCGATCACCACCGCCGAGACGGGGCGGTTGTTGTTTTCCATCTGGTTGAGATAGGGCAAGGACACGCCCAGCCGGGATGCGAAATCCTTTTGTGTCAAACCCGCCTTGGTGCGAATGTCGCGCAGTTTTGGTCCGGCGTAGTGTTTTTGTGTGGGCATGGGGCCTGCTTGGCTTTGGTTTGCAAATATCACTGTCGCATTTGCAAACCTGCCCGATCAAGCCTTTTGTGCGATGGCCTTTTCGCGCCGGATCACCATGTAGATCGCGACCGCTCCCAATAGGGACGTGACAAACATAATCATTTGCAGCGGCAGCGCGCCTGTTTCAATCGTCAGCAGGCTGCCCGCCCATGCCGATAGTGCCGCCCCGCCGCCGATCATAATCGCGCCGCTGAGCCCGCTGGCGGTGCCTGCCAGTTTTGGTCGCACGGAAATCGACCCCGCCATCGAATTGGGCAGCAACATCCCGTTGCCGAGGCCTAAGATCGTGCAAAACCCAAAGAACAACAGCGGCCCGTCAAACCCCGCGAGTGACAGGGCCAGTGACAGCCCCATGCCAGTGCTGGCCGTCAGCGTGCCGATCAGAGCCATATGGTTTATCCCTGCGCGCACCGAAAAACGCCCGGATAGAAAATTCCCGACCGCATAGCCAATTGCCGGTGATCCAAGGGCGATGCCGGTTTGCAGCGGGGTCAGCCCGTAGACGGTTTCAGACACAAAGGGCGCGCCGCCCAATAGCGCAAAAAACGCGCCCGACCCGAATGCTGCGCACATCGAATAACCCCAAAACCGGGGTGAGCGTAAAAGCTCGGGGTAGCTCGATAACTGCTCTGCGAAGGTCATACCCGGTCCACTGACCGTTTCCCCCAGATCGCGCCAGCACAGGATCAGCACGCCAAACCCGCACAGAAATAAGAAGATAAACGTCGCCTGCCAATTGATCCACTGATCCAGCGCCCCCCCGACCATGGGCCCCACCATCGGCACCAGTGCCATCCCCATGGTGACATAGCCGATCATCGAGGCGGCTTGGTCTTGGGGCACCATATCGCGGATCACGGCGCGACTGAGGACCATGCCCGCCGCGACGGCGGCCTGCATCATGCGAAACATCAAGAAGACATAAATATTGGTCGAGAGCATCGCCCCGACAGTCGCCACGAGGAAGATCACCAGCGCGCCCAAGATCACTGGCCGCCGCCCAAACCGATCCGACAATGGCCCTACGATAATCTGCATGACGGCGGTGGCTGCCAAATAGCCCGAAATCGCCAGCTGCATGATGGCGTAGTCTGTCTCGAAATAGGCCGTCATGCCGGTCAATGAGGGCAAAAACACTGACATATTCAGCGCAGACACGCCCGCGAGCAGGATCAACGTGGTGATATGCGGGGCTGTTGTGCGGTCTAAATACCGAACGAGCGGGCGAGATGTCATGGGGTAGAGGTAGGCCGGGCGTGGGGGCTTGTCGATGGGTGTTGCGATTGAAAGGTGCTTGATCATCGCAGGGCGAGTGCTTTGCGATTTTGCAAAATGATATCGTGCGACCCCGATATATTTGCAAATTTACGCTTCCCCCAGCGCCAGCTACTTCTTATCAAGTGTTAACTCAAAGGGGCCGCCATGACCGATGTTTTGACCGAACTGGAAAACCGCAGAGCCGCCGCGCGCATTGGCGGCGGGCAACGGCGGATCGACGCGCAACATGCCAAAGGCAAGCTGACCGCGCGCGAACGGATTGATCTGCTGCTCGACGAAGGATCTTTTGAAGAGTTCGATATGTTCGTGGCCCACCGCTGCGTCGAATTTGGCATGGAGGCTGACCGGCCCGCAGGCGACGGCGTGGTCACAGGTTGGGGCACGATCAATGGGCGCATGGTCTATGTGTTCTCTCAGGACTTTACCGTCTTTGGCGGATCGTTGTCCGAAACCCACGCGCAAAAGATTTGCAAAATCATGGATATGGCCATGCAAAACGGCGCGCCTGTGATCGGGATCAACGATTCTGGTGGCGCGCGTATCCAAGAAGGCGTCGACAGCTTGGCAGGCTACGCCGAGGTGTTTCAACGCAACATCATGGCGTCGGGCGTGGTGCCGCAGATCAGTGTGATCATGGGGCCATGTGCCGGTGGGGCGGTCTATAGCCCTGCGATGACCGACTTTATTTTCATGGTCAAAGACAGTTCTTACATGTTCGTCACTGGGCCAGATGTCGTGAAAACCGTCACAAACGAGGTCGTAACGGCGGAAGAACTCGGTGGTGCCAGCACGCATACCAAGAAGTCCTCTGTCGCCGACGGCGCTTTTGAAAACGACGTCGAAGCCTTGAGTGAAGTGCGCCGCTTGGTTGATTTTCTGCCAGCCTCAAATCGCGAAAAAGCCCCCGTGCGTCCGTTCTTTGACACGCCAGACAGGCGGGATGACAGCCTCAACACGCTGATCCCTGATAACGCCAACGCACCTTACGATATGAAGGAATTGATCCACAAACTGTCGGACGAAGGCGATTTTTACGAGATACAGGAAGATTTCGCCAAGAATATCTTGACGGGTTTTATCCGTCTCGAAGGGTCCACTGTTGGGGTCGTGGCCAACCAGCCGATGGTGCTCGCGGGATGTTTGGACATCGACAGCAGTCGCAAGGCCGCGCGGTTCGTGCGGTTTTGC
>CALHAP010000040.1 GCA_937931795.1 uncultured Paracoccaceae bacterium | reverse complement strand
CGGCACTACGACGTGCAGATGATCGGGGGCATGGTTCTTCACTCGGGCCAAGTGGCCGAGATGAAGACCGGTGAGGGCAAGACCCTCGTCGCGACCTTTCCCGCCTACCTCAACGCGCTGACCGGCGAGGGCGTGCATGTTGTCACCGTCAACGATTATCTGGCCAAACGTGACGCTGAATGGATGTCGAAGGTTTATTCCGCGCTGGGTCTGACCACCGGCGTTGTCTACCCCCAGCAGCCCGAGATGGAAAAACAGGGTGCATACGCATCCGACATTACCTATGCGACCAACAACGAGCTGGGGTTTGACTATCTGCGCGACAATATGAAGTCCGAGCTGAGCCAGATGAACCAGCGCGCGCACAACTTTGCCATCGTGGATGAGGTCGACAGTATTTTGATCGACGAGGCCCGTACCCCGCTGATCATTTCTGGTCCGAGCCAAGATCGCTCGGAGCTGTATAAAACCGTCGATTTGCTGATCCCCGAATTGACCGACGAACACTATACCTTGGACGAAAAGACCCGTGGTGTGACGTTCACCGACGAGGGCAATGATTTCTTGGAGGACCGTCTGCGCGCGGATGGTTTGTTGTCCGAAGACCAGACGCTCTATGACCCTGAGAGCACGACCCTCGTGCACCACGTCAACCAAGGTCTGCGCGCCCACAAGCTGTTCACCCGCGACAAAGATTATATCGTCCGCGAAGGCGAGGCGGTGCTGATTGACGAATTTACAGGCCGGATGATGGCCGGGCGTCGTTTGTCAGACGGATTGCATCAGGCGATCGAGGCCAAAGAAGGTTTGGACATCAAGCCCGAGAACGTGACGCTGGCCTCTGTCACCTTCCAAAACTACTTCCGCCTCTACAACAAACTGTCCGGCATGACCGGCACCGCGCTGACCGAGGAAGAAGAATTTTCCTCGATTTACGGCCTTGGCGTTGTCGAAGTGCCGACCAACCGTCCCATCGCGCGCATGGACGAACACGATCAGGTTTACCGCACCGCGAAAGAGAAATTCGATGGTGTCGTGAGTTCTATTAAGGAGGCCCATGAAAAGGGTCAGCCGATCCTCGTGGGCACCACGTCGATTGAAAAGTCCGAGTTTCTGGCAAGCATGCTCAAGAAAGAGGGTATTCCGCACAACGTGCTGAACGCCCGCCAACACGAGCAAGAAGCGCAGATCGTGGCCGACGCGGGCCAGTTTGGCGCTGTGACGATTGCGACGAATATGGCGGGTCGTGGCACCGATATTCAGCTTGGCGGCAACGTCGATGTGAAGGTGCAAAATGCGTTGGTTATTGATCCCGATGCGGACCCCGAGGTGCTGCGCACCCGGATCGGGGGCGAGATCGCGATTGAAAAGCAGAAGGTGCTGGATGCGGGCGGCTTGTTTGTTCTGGCCACTGAACGCCACGAGAGCCGCCGGATCGACAACCAGTTGCGCGGGCGGTCTGGCCGTCAGGGTGATCCGGGGCGTTCGTCGTTCTTCCTGAGCCTCGAAGACGACCTGATGCGGATTTTCGGGTCCGAGCGTCTCGATAAGATGCTGGGCCGTTTGGGCATGAAAGACGGCGAGGCGATTGTTCACCCGTGGGTTAACAAATCACTGGAGCGCGCGCAGGCCAAGGTCGAAGGCCGCAACTTTGACATCCGCAAGCAATTGCTGAAATTCGACGATGTGATGAACGAGCAGCGCAAGGTGATCTTTGCTCAGCGTCGTGAGATCATGGAAGCCCAAGACCTGTCCGAGATCGCGCAAGACATGCGCCATCAGGTGATCGAGGATCTGATCGGCACTCACATCCCCGAAAAGTCCTACGCCGAACAGTGGGATATGGAAGGGCTGCAAGAGAGCGTCAAAACACAGCTGGGTCTCGACCAACCCGTTGTGGCGTGGGGCGACGAAGAGGGCGTGGACGAAGAAGCGATCACCGAGCGCCTAGAAGAAGCATCAGACGCGTTCATTGCTGAGAAGGCCGCAGCCTTTGGCCCTGAGACGATGCGCAATATTGAAAAGCAATTGCTGCTGCAAACCATCGATGCGAAATGGCGCGAACATCTATTGACGCTGGAACACCTGCGATCGGTCGTGGGCTTTCGCAGCTATGCGCAGCGCGATCCGCTGAATGAGTACAAAAGCGAGAGCTTTCAACTGTTCGAAAACTTGCTCGATGGTTTGCGCACTGAGGTGACGCAAAAGCTGGCGCAAATCCGCCCCATGAGCAAAGAAGAGCAGGAAAAGCTGATCCAGCAGATGGCAGAGCAGCAGGCCAAGGCGAATACCGGTGCTGTCGCCCGTGCCACAGCGCCCGCGATTGCTGGGACGGCGCAAGCAGGCACCGCGCGTGAGGGATTTGTCGAGGACGATCCTGCAACATGGGGCAGCCCGGGCCGCAATGATCTGTGTCCTTGTGGGTCTGGCGAAAAGTTCAAACATTGCCACGGTAAGCTTTGAAGCCTGCCCTGACGTTATACTGATCACGCCGACCCTTGCGGTCGGCGTTTTCATTTGATCTGTCGTGTCCAAACATAGGTGATCAACGGGAGTACAGATCATGCGGGCATTGGTGGTGCGTAAAGAGGGTGACGAGAAACCCACAGCTTCGGTAGAAGACATCTCGGAAGATCAACTGCCTGCGGGTGATGTGACCGTGGATGTCGAATATTCGACCGTTAACTATAAGGACGGGCTGTGCATCGGCCCCGGCGGCGGTCTCGTGCGTACCTACCCGCATATCCCCGGCATCGATTTTGCAGGCACCGTGTCCGCCAGCGATGATGCGCGGTATAAACCCGGCGACAAGGTCGTGCTGACCGGCTGGCGCGTCGGCGAGGCCTATTGGGGTGGCTACGCGGAAAAGGCGCGGGTCAAAGCCGATTGGCTTGTTCCACTGCCTGACGGTCTTAGCACCGAGCAATCCATGGCCGTGGGCACAGCGGGCTTTACCGCGATGCTGGCCGTGATGGCGCTGGAAGATCACGGGCTGACACCTGACAAAGGCGAAGTGCTGGTCACAGGCGCCTCTGGCGGTGTGGGATCGGTCGCGACCGCGATCCTCGCCAATCTGGGGTATGATGTGGCCGCCGTGACGGGGCGTCCCGAGAATGACGACTACTTAAAATCGCTGGGGGCCAAACGGATCGTCCCCCGCGACGAGATCAACGAGACCGTCAAACGCCCGCTAGAAGCCGAGACATGGGCAGGCTGCGTCGATGCGGTGGGCGGCGATATGCTGGCCCGTGTGTTGGGGCAGATGAAATACGGCGGGTCTGTCGCAGCGGTTGGCCTTGCTGGCGGTGCAGGGTTGCCTGCGACGGTTATTCCGTTTTTGCTGCGCGGCGTGAACTTGCTGGGGATCGACAGTGTGATGCAACCTTTTGAAAACCGGGTCCGTGCTTGGGCGCGGGTTGCCTCTGATTTGCCCCCGAATCAACTCATCGGAATGGTGAAACCTGCAACTTTGTCCGATTTGCCTGAATTGGGCCGCGCGATCCTCAAAGGGGGCGTTCGGGGGCGGGTTGTTGTCGATGTCAGAAAAGAGGATTGATTTAGACGCTATTGTTTCCGAACTGAGGCGTGTCTCTGCCTAGGCACGCCCGTTTCCTCAAGTTTCGCGTGAATTGAGGCGGTCCCGCCATCTTTGCGACGTAACTTTTCCCGAATGTTGTCTCTCTCCGGTCACGGTGGAAGGGCAATTTTAAGAAATTCCATTTACGGGGAAAAAGAGGATCGAAATGTCACAGATTAGAAAATACGGGATTGCAACCAGCACATTCTCTATCGCCCTCGGCATCGGTTTTGTCATGCAAAATGGTGATGCCAGCGCGGCCCGCGTGATGGATCAACACACTCTCCAACATATCGCGCAGCAAGCAACGACAGGGGTGTCCACCAACGACCTGACCCCGGCGTCTATGCCAGGGATGTGGTATCGCCCCGATGACAATGGTGCGGCCGTCGCAAATGACACGGCTGATATCCACAATGCTGTCTTTGAAGTACCAGACACCAGTGTTCGCAACCTCGAACGGATGGTCGCGCCGCTGGATGATACGGTGAACCCTGCGCGTGATCATTCCGATCTGGTTGAAACCCAGACCTCCCCCGAAGTGGTTGAGGGCGGTGATATGATGTACGAGACCGCTGAAAACCTGTCGCTTGCCACCCCCACCGATTGCACCCCTGTGTTAAACGGACGTGCGGGCCCTGCGGCGACTGTTCAACTATCATTGTCTGCGCCCTGTGCCGGTGCGACCACGGTCCGTGTTCATCATCAGGGCATGATTTTTGATATGCGCACAGATGCGCGCGGCATGGCCAACACCATCGTACCCGCTCTGGCCCCGACGGCTGTTTTCATGGCGGAGGTCAGCGAAGGCGAAGGATCGGTTGCTGTTGTGCGCGTGCTGGACACCCACAATTATCACCGCGCCGTGCTGCAATGGCAGGGCGACACAGGCTTTGAGATCCATGCCCGTGAATTCGGCGCCGCCTATTCTGACGCAGGCCACATCTGGATGGCATCGTCTGGTTCGGTCGATGGGCTGATGTCTGGCGATGGCGGATTGATCACGCGTCTGGGCGACGCCAGCGTGTCTGACGGACACCGCGCCGAAGTTTATTCTTTCCCCGCAGGCGTGAACACCCGCGCAGGCGATGTGGTCCTCAGCGTCGAGACCCGTGTGTCAGAGGCCAATTGCGGTCAGACGCTGGCGGCGCAAACCATGCAGTTTGACCCAAACGAGGGCACCCGCGTTCTCGATCTGCAACTGCCAATGCCCGATTGTGCCTATGTCGGTGAGATTCTGGTCTTGAACAACATGCTGGAGGATATGACACTCGCGTTACCATGATCCGAGCGTTACATCGTCTAACCACAGCAAATCTTTTCTCAATCGCGGCGCTCAGTGCCGCGATTGTCGTTTGTGCAACCACTGCCGTTCAGGCCCAATATGTCACGATTGCCCCAGTTGGCGGTGATTGGGATATCTCGGGCCGTGTCGTGGGGTTCGATGGTGATTTCTTGCGACTGCAAACCCCAAATGGCGTTGTCACGCTGCGCTATGATGCGGATCAATGCGCGGGTTTTTCCTGCCCCGATGCCCCGAGCGATGCGCCGGTTTTGCGTATTGCAGGCACGGGGCTAGCCAGTGATATGATCCTGCCGACCCTGATCGAGATCTTCGCCGCGCCGCGCGGTTTGTCCCCGCAGCGCTATGATTTTGGTGGCCAAACCACGGGCTATGCTCTTGTCGATGATGCAGGCGTTCCGGCCCTGAACATCGTCTTTCAAAGCACGGACACTGCCACTGCGCTGGGTGAGGCGATGTCTTATGACGCCGATATCCTGCTCGCTGATCGAGAGCTCACCACGACCGAGCTAGACCGCGCTGCACGTGTGGGCCTAGGCGATGTGGCCGATCCGCAGCGGATGCGGCTGCTGGCGATGACGGTGCTGACGCCGGTGGCAGCAGTGGAATCCGAGGTGCCCGACCTGACAATCGCACAGCTGGCCGCCATCTTATCGGGAGAGATCACAAACTGGGCGCAGGTCGGCGGCACGGACGGGCCGGTCACCGTGCATATTGCCGCCCCCAATGTCGGGCAGGGCCGCGCGGTGATTGAAAGAGTGCTGGAACCTGCGGGCCGAACCCTCGCCCTAAATGCGGTTGCGCACGACGATTATCGCAGCCTTGTGGCCGCGATGTCAGGTGACCGGGGGGCGATTGCTCTGGTTCCGGAGGGCGAGATCGAGGGTTTGCAACAGATACCCCTGGTGGATGCCTGCGGTGACCCTTGGACGACAGATGCGCAGGCGTTCCGCGCGGGGGATTATCCGCTGGTTCTGCCGCTCTATCTGCATCTGCCGCGATACAGGCTGCCGCCGATTGCGCAGGGGTTCCTCGCGGAAATGTCGTCTGATCCGGCCGAAGCGGCCCTAGAGAATGCCGGTGTCATCACGCATGCGCCGCGCGCGCTGCCTGCCGTCCCCCGGTTGACGATTGACGCCACATCCGAGACGCTGGCCCCCGATGATGATCCCCTCGTCGGGATGCAGCGTTTGTCGTTGACGTTCCGGTTTGAAGACGGGTCGCGTGCGCTGGATGGGCCATCGCGCCTGCATGTGCGCCTGTTGGCTGATCTGATCCGTGCGGGTGAATTCGCTGATCAACGTATTGTTCTTACAGGATTTAGTGATGGCGTAGGTAGTGCTGAGCGCAATCTGACCTTGTCGCAGGCCCGCGCCCGCGAAGTGCGCCGTGCTGTTGTGCGCGACCTTGGGGGGCGTCTACCCACAGCTGTCACGATCGAGACTTTGGCATTCGGGGAAAGCCGCCAAATCGCCTGTGACCTGTCTGTGTGGGGCCGCCGGATCAACCGGCGGGTCGAGGTTTGGACCGGGCCTAAAGATACCCTTCCGTCCGAAAACTGATCTCGCGCGATTTGCCGATAATCAGGTGGTCATGCACGGTGATATGAACCGTGCCCAAGGCGTCGATGATATTTTGCGTCATCGTGATGTCGGCGTCCGATGGGGTCGGGTCGCCTGAGGGGTGGTTGTGGACGAGGATGACCGCCGATGCATTGACCTCCAGCGCTCGTTTGACAACCTCGCGCGGATAGATCGGCACATGGTTCACGGTGCCTGTGTTTTGTTCCTCGTCGGCGATCAGTCGGTTTTGGGTGTCGAGATACAGCAGCCGGAAATGTTCGATTTTGCTGTGTGCCGTCAAGGTGTGGCAATAGTCGACGAGGGCGTCCCAACTGCTCAGCACGGGTTGGGTCAGCACACGGCTGCGCGACAGTCGGCGCGCGGTTGCCACAATCAGCTTGAGTTGAGTCACGGTCGCAGGGCCGACGCCCGCCACGCCCAGCAATTGCGCGCCAGAGGCTGAGACGACGCCGTTGAACCCGCCAAATTCTGATAGCAACCGCTGGGACAGATGGTGCTTGTTCGCCTTTGAGCGGATGTTCAGCAGTACAAGTTCCAAAACTTCGAGGTCTGTCAGATCTTCGACCTTGGCGGTCATTAGCAGACGGGTCAGCTGATCCCGCCGCGCCTGTTGCCCGTCGTCAAAGGGGAGGGGTATGTCATCTTTGGCTGTCGTGGCCCCGGCCAAGACGCGCCGTTTGAGAGTGTTTATCATGCGTTAACTATCGCCCATCATGGTGAACGATCAGTTAACGCATGAGAGGGGTCTTAGCTTTTCATCGAGTCCCAAAAGCTTTTGACGCTGGAAAAGAACCCTTCGCTCTGTGGGTTGTTGTCCGCACTGAGATTGTCAAACTCGCGCAGTAGTTCTTTCTGCTTGGACGTCAGCTTGACCGGGGTTTCCACCGCCAGCTCGATGAACATATCACCCGGACCGCCGGATCGCAGCGCGGGCATCCCCTTGCCACGCAGGCGCATTTGACGCCCCGTCTGGCTGCCTTCAGGGATTTTCACGCGGCTTTTGCCGCCGTCAATCGTTGGCACCTCGATGTCACCCCCAAGCGCGGCTGAGGCCATAGACACAGGCACACGGCAGTACAAATTCGTGCTCTCGCGTTGGAACAGGGCGTGCTCGGACACCTCGATAAAGATGTAGAGATCGCCCGTGGGTCCGCCGCGCAGACCC
>CALHAP010000039.1 GCA_937931795.1 uncultured Paracoccaceae bacterium | reverse complement strand
GGCGGGCACTTTGTCGGGGTCATTATGTTCGGCGTCCGTGGTGCCGATCAGGGTGAAATCGGTCTCGTAGGGGATCGCAAACATGATCCGTCCGTCTTCGCCTTGGAAGAAGTAGGCCTTGTCGTGGTCGAACAGTTTTTTCGTGACGATATGACTGCCGCGCACCAGTCGCACGTCCTCGGTGCTGTCCACATGCACACGGTCGTGGATGATGTCGCCGACCCAAGGGCCAGCCGCATTGACGATCATTTTGGCCTGCACCGTCCATGTCTCACGACTGATCTGATCGCGCAGTTCGATATGCCAGATGCCGTCCACGATCTTAGCGCTGATCACCTTGGTGCGGGTCATCACCTTGGCACCGCGTTTTTCGGCGTCGCGGGCGTTTAGCACGACCAACCGCGAATCCTCGACCCAGCAATCTGAATACTCGTAGGCCCATTCAAACCGGTCCTCCAACGCCTCGCCCACGTGGCGGCGTTCTAGGTGGATCGTGTCGGTTGGTGGCAGGATTTTGCGCCCGCCGAGGTTGTCATAAAGAAACAGCCCCAAACGGATCAGCCATGCGGGGCGGCGGCCTTTCATCCACGGCATGACCGTGTTCAGGATTTTCGATGTGGGCGTGTCGCCTTCGAACCGCATGTCGGGATGGTAGGGCAGCACGAAGCGCATCGGCCATGAAATATGGGGCATCGCGCGCAGCAGCGTCTCGCGTTCGGCCAGCGCGTGGCGGACCAGATTGATCTCGAAATACTCGAGATACCGCAGACCGCCGTGGAACAGTTTGGTCGAGGAGGACGAGGTGGCCCACGCGAGGTCATTCATCTCGGCCAATTGCACGCTGAGACCACGGCCCGCCGCATCGCGCGCGATACCGACGCCATTGATCCCGCCGCCGATGACAAACAGATCCACACATTTGGACATGACACACTCCGCTTTTGAATAAGGCTCTGTGCTTACAGGAATCTCCGTTCGGTTCAATGCCAGCCCCTGCCGAAGCCCTGCTGAATTGGCCCCGCACCTCAAAAACCGGGATAAACCGGAGCAAAAAGTGGCACATCCGCAGCACTTTACCGCGCTGTGGCCTGTGTGCTGCGATGCTAGGCCGTCCCCACAATGGCCGCAGCTTTGCCCTAAATCGAGCATTCCCGTGCTGTTGGGTGGACAAAGACCCGCGTGAATTGGGGTTGGGGCCGCCCGGTGAACAGCGGCCCGGTATTTTAGGAGTATTTATGCGCTCTCATAGTCTTCTTTCCATTGCGTTGGTGGCGTCATTAAGCGCGATGCCGATCGTTGCAGAAGCATCTGTCTACAGGCCCGCGCAATTGCAGGCCCCCACGATAGAGCACCCAACACCGCTAATGCAGATGGATGTTCCGCAGCAAACGCATTTGCAAGAAGACGGCGCGACATTTGACCGCGCAGCACCGTCGCTGCACCGGGTTTCTATAGACAAACTGCATGCTTACGCCTCGCGCGACGGCGTGTTGCCGTTTCAAATGATGCGTCCGTCATTTCCGAGCGGCAGCCAGTTCTAGGCCTGTAATCACGCTTTTTTAAGCGCCGCATTCCAGCCAAACACCCATCCCTAAAATGAACAAGGCGACAGCATCTCTGCCGTCGCCTTGCCTATGCGCCCCGGGTGGAGGCTATCCTAATGCACTTCTGGCACCAGGATCTCGCGCTTGCCCACGTGATTTGCGGAACTGACGATACCTTCGTCTTCCATCTGCTCAACCAGCCGGGCAGCTTTGTTATACCCTATCGCCAGTTTGCGTTGAATGTATGACGTCGAACACTTTCTGTCCTTGGCCACGATCTGCACAGCCATGTCATACAGCGCGTTTTCGCCATCCGTATTGCCGCCCAGACCCAGCACCAGATCAATGCTGCTCTCGGTGTCATCAGACGGGCCTTCGACCACGCCGGACATATACTCAGGTGGCCCGAACCCTTTGAGATGGTTGACGATTTCCTCAACTTCTTCGTCTGAACAGAACGGTCCGTGGATACGGCTGATCTTGCCCCCACCCGCCATATAGAGCATGTCGCCCATGCCCAAAAGTTGCTCGGCACCCATTTCCCCGAGGATCGTGCGGCTGTCAATTTTAGACGTTACTTGGAAAGAAATCCGCGTCGGGAAGTTGGCTTTGATCGTACCCGTGATGACGTCGACCGAGGGCCGCTGCGTCGCCATAATCAGGTGAATACCCGAGGCCCGCGCCATTTGCGCAAGGCGTTGAATACAGGCCTCAATCTCTTTGCCAGCGACCATCATCAGGTCCGCCATCTCGTCGACGATCACGACAATATAGGGCAGCACCTCTGGGATGATCTCTTCGGTCTCGAACACCGGATCACCCGTCTCGTCATCGAATCCTGTCTGTACTGTGCGGTCAAACGTCTCGCCCTTGGTCAGCGCATCTTTGACGCGGCCATTGTAGCCGTCGATGTTGCGCACGCCCATTTTGGACATCTTGCGGTAGCGCTCCTCCATCTCGCCCACGACCCATTTCAGGGCCACGACCGCCTTTTTCGGGTCTGTCACAACAGGCGACAGCAGGTGCGGGATGCCGTCATAAACCGACAGTTCCAGCATCTTGGGGTCGATCATGATGAGGCGGCATTCCTCGGGTGTCAACTTGTAGAGCAGCGACAGGATCATCGTGTTGATCGCCACCGATTTACCCGAGCCAGTGGTACCCGCGATCAGCAGGTGGGGCATTTTGGCGAGGTTGGCGATGATTGGCGCGCCGCCGATGTCTTTGCCCAAGGCCAATGGCAGCTTCATATTGCTGTCGCCAAAGTCCTGCGCCGACAGCATTTCGCGCAGCACGACCATCTCGCGTTTCTCATTCGGCAATTCGATCCCGATCACCGAGCGTCCGGGCACCGTGCTAACTCGGGCGGACAGCGCCGACATCGACCGGGCGATGTCGTCGGCCAGACCAATCACACGGCTGGCTTTCAAACCGGGGGCGGGCTCCAGCTCGTACATGGTGACAACGGGGCCGGGGCGGACGCTGACGATTTCGCCCTTCACGCCGTAGTCATCAAGCACCGACTCAAGCATGCGCGCGTTTTCTTCCAACGCCTCATCGCTGAGGTGATGACGTTCGATGCTCGATGGGTTTGTCAGCAGGTTCAGCGGCGGCAGTTCGTAGTCTTTCAACCGGTCTTCCAGCGGCAGGGCGGGTTGCGCCTCGGCTTTGGCGCGCTCGGAGGGTTTCACGGTCTTGCGGGCGTGGCGCACGATCGGTTTGCGCGGCTCATCGGGGGCCTGCGTCCGCTCGGCGCGCGGGGCTGTGAAGATGGCGGGATCGGGGGTCACGACATCTTCCACCACGTCCGATGCGTCGGGCACGGGGGCGATCTCAGGCGTCAGATCGTCGATCTCGATCACGTCTTCGGCGTCCAATGTCGGCGGCGGTGTGAGGTTCAGAACCAGCGGTGTCGGGCCTTTGGGTCTGATGACCGGGGGCTCTACCGGGGCTGGTTTTTGCGCCTCTTCGCGTGCGCGGATGGCGTCTGAGATACGGGTGCTGATGCGCTCTGATGTGGGGTGTTCAGAGTCGTCCGCCGGGCCTGCGTTTTCGACCAGTTCAGGCTCTGGAAGCGACTCTGATCGGCGCAACAGAGACGGCATTTTGCTCAACAGACCGCCCGATGTTTCGGGGGCAGGGCGTGCAGGTGCCACCAAAGGCGCACTTTCGCGTGGGGCAGGAATAGAGCCTAGTTCGAGGGCGAAATCCTCGATCTCGCGTTCCTGCTCAGGGTCTATTTCGGCGCGCACCACCGAGGCGGATCGCGCAGGCGCACGGCGGGGTGTGTCGCCCTCGGGCGTGTCAACGGCTGCGGCAATGGCGCGGTCTGCCACAGAGGCTGCCCGTCGTTCGGCCACGGCAACAGTGGCCGTTTTGGCAGCGGTCAGCGATTTGGCGGCCCCTTTGCCCAGCATCCGCATGAGAAAGTCATAGGCGAGCAATAAGCCAATGAAAAACGCGCGCACGGCGATGCCCATTTCAGCCTTGGTAAACCCCAGTGCAAACCCGCCGAGCACGAGCATCGCAACACCTGTCACCAGCGACAGGATTTTCACTGCAAAGGACAACCCAAATGGCAGTACAATCAGCAAAATGCCCAACATCGTGTCCCCAAACAAACCGCCCAAGCCAAAGCTGTGGGGCCAATCTGCGGGTGTCACGAGCGTGGCGGCATAAACGGCAGCAATGGCGCCCGCGATGGGCGCAAAGACAGCACGCCGCATCAAACGGTCAGCACCACGGTGCATCGCAATCCGAAACCCCCATACCGCGAGGATCAGCGGCAGCGTCCAAACCGCATGGCCTGCAACCATAAACATCGGATGCGCCAGCGATGCGCCAAACCGGCCCATCCAGTTTTGCACCGGCGCGTCGGATGCCAACAGCCAATTGGGATCATCGGGCGAATAACTCGCGAACATTGCGCCAAACATCACCGCCAGCAGACACAGACCGATGCCGATCAGTTCTTTGCTGCGCTTTTCAAGGGCGGCCTGTGTTGTGCTGTCGAGAAGCGGGTCGCGCCCTCGGGTCGGATATGCCATCTGTGCCTCGCCTCGTTACCCAAATAGGCAATCGCGCAGCTGTGTCAGCCCGCGTTGCATGTCTTGTGTGGGGGTCACCATTGCGACCCTAATATAGCCCGAACCGGGGTTTCCGGTGTCTGTGTCTTGGCTAAGATACGAGCCGGGTAGAACCTTCACACCCGTTTCGCGCCACAGCTTGATTGTCGCCGCTTCGCCATCCTCGACCGGCAGCCAGAGGAAAAACCCGGCCGCAGGACTTTGATAGCCTGGCACATCGCCCATGATCTGATCTGCAACCTGATATTTCTGCTGGTAGAGCGCTCGGTTTTCGTCGACGTGGTCTTCATCCGCCCAAACGCGCGCCGCGACCGCCTGTAGGGGGGATGGCAACGGAGTGCCCGCATAGTTGCGCAGGCTGTTCATGGCGGCGATGTTTTTCGGCCCGCTGGCCGCAAACCCTGACCGCAGCCCCGGCATGTTGGATCGTTTCGACAGCGAATGAAAGGCCACCACGCGCTCAGGATCTGCCCCGACCTTGGCTGCAATTTCCAGTGCTCCGGGGGGCGGTGCATCGCGCCAAATCTCGGAATAGCACTCATCGGCAAAGATCTTGAAATCGTGCTTTTCAGCGAGGCCGAGCAGCTCTGTCCAATAGGCTTCATCCGCTACAGCGCCCTGTGGGTTTGAGGGCGAACAGATGTAGGCGACGGCTGTGTTGTCCAGCGTTTCAGTGTCTAAACTGGCGAAATCAGGCAGAAATCCGGTCTGCTCGGTGGCGTTCACAAACACCGGATTGGCCCCGCAAGACAGGGTTGCGACCAGATAGACCTGATAGAATGGGTTGGGGATCAGCACGTTCGCTTGCGTTCCGTTTTTCGTCTCGGGGCAGAGCGCCATCAGCGTGTTATAGAGACCTTCGCGTGTGCCGTTCAGGGTCAGCACCTGTTGCGCCGGATCAACCGTGACACCGTAGCGGCGCTGCACCCAACCGCCGATTGCGCTGAGCAAATCCTCGGACCCTTGGTTCGGGGGGTAGTTGTTAAACCCCGCGAGGTTCTCGACCAGAATGTTGCTGACCCATGCCGGAAAGGCGTGCTGAGGCTCGCCAATGGTCATCACAAGAGGATCGCCGCCCGGTGTGATCGGGTCAAGCAAGCTGCGCAGGCGCGGGAACGCATACGCCGGTAGGTTCGAGAACCGCTCGGGAAAATTCATCAATGCCTCATTGTTCAGGGTCGCTTTCGCCCCGTTGGCATCACTGTAGCCGCGCGAGGTGGGGGCTGTCCAGAAATCAGGCGGTAAGAAGGCCAATTGTGGCTTTTACGCCAAGGCCTTCTCCGCCGCCGCCCCCAGCCGCAATAACCGCGCATCCGCACCGCCCACAGCCATCATCATCACCCCGCAAGACGGTGTATGCGTGGGCAACGTCAGCCCGCACAGGCCCAGCAGATTGCCGATCCGCGTGTTGCGCAACGTGGTCAGATTACGCTCGACATAATGCGCCTCGTCATCGCGGATAGCGGCGATTTTGGGTGGCAGAATAGGGACGGTGGGGCACAAAATCGCGTCATATCCCGCCGTGGCCTGCGCATAGGTCGCGCGCAGGGTCATCAGCGTGTCCCAGGCTTGCAGGTAGTCGGTCGCCAGCACGGTTTTGCCCGCTGTGACGCGCTCGAAAATACGGTCGTACATTTTGGCACCATCGCGGTCGATGTGGGGCTGCCAATAGCTGTAGGCCTCGCCGGTGTAGAGCGGCGCGGATAGGGTAAAGGCCCGGGCGACGCAGGGGACGGGACCGCGCGTGATCTGCGCGCCAGCCTTGGCCAGCGCCTCGACCGCCGTTTCAAAGGCCCGCTTAGGTGCGTCCTCGACGTCGTCCTGCGCGATGGTGTCGAGGATCAGGAATCGGCTTCGCGCAAGACTAATCCCGTTCAAATCGACCGCAGCCCCCCCCATCGCGGCAAAGGCGAGCGCTGCATCCTCGACGCTGCGCGCCAGTGGTCCCACGGTATCAAAAGAGGTGCAGAGCGGCACAGCGCCCTTGGTCGACAGCACGTTGTGCGTTGGCTTAAACCCCACAAGATCGTTCCACGCGGCGGGGATCCGTACCGACCCGCCCGTGTCCGAGCCGATGGCCAAAGGTGCGAGATTATGCGCGACCGAGGCCCCAGCGCCCGACGACGACCCACCGGGGCAGGCGTCCGCGTCGTTGATGTTGGGCGGTGTGGCGGTGATCGGGTTGTAGCCTAGGCCCGAGAACGCGATCTCGGATAGATGCGTTTTGCCCAGACAGATGGTGCCTGCGGCGGTGGCGTGGGCGAGCACATCCGCGTCGCGATCCGGCACACGGCCCGCCATCATCGCGGTGCCTGCTTCGGTCGCTGTGCCTGCGGTGTCAAAGAGGTCTTTCCAACTGATAGGCACACCGTCCAAGGGGCCGAGCCGTGTGCCTAAGATGGCGCGAGCACGTGTGGCGAGGGCCTCTGACAGGGCTCGGTCACGGGTCACTCGGGCGTAGATGTCATCCGCGTTGGGGTGCGCGGCAATGGCATCCAGATAGGCCTCGGTCAGGGCCACAGGGTCGATCTTTCCCGCAGCGATCCCCCGCCCGAGGTCTGCGGCAGTCATGGTCAGCCAATCTTTCATCGCGCCCTCCTGAATTTCGGCAAACGGTAGCGGCCAAGCGGCGCATGGACAATCCCGCCCCCGCACCCACATATGGCGGTATGACACAGCATTCCGATATTTTGATCACAGGCGGCGGCCTGAATGGCAACACCTTGGGGCTGGCACTGGCGCAGGCGGGATTTTCCGTCACCGTGATCGACGCGCAGCCCGCCCCGGTGCAGGATGATCCGGCCTTTGACGGGCGGTCCTATGCGCTGGCCCAAGCGTCGTGCCGGATGATGCAGGGCTTGGGGCTATGGGACGCACTCTCCCCCAACGCCCAGCCGATGTTGGAGATCAAAGTCACCGACGGCGTTGCGGGCGAAGGGGCCAGCCCGTGGTTGCTGCATTTCGATCATGCCGAGCTGGATGGCGGCCCCATGGGGCATCTGGTCGAGGACAGGCATTTGCGCGCCGCCATCCGTGCTGCGCGCGGCGGTGAGAGCCGTCTGACCTGTTTGGAAGGGGCGCGTGTTGTGTCTCAATCCGTGACACCGGGCGGTGTGAGCGTGACGTTGGAGGGCGGCGATACCTTGAACGCCCGCCTACTGATCGGTGCGGATGGGCGCAGCAGCCAGACCGCGGAACGCGCAGGCATCGGGCGCAAGGGTTGGGGCTACGGGCAGACGGCGATTGTCTGTGCAGTGGAACACGCGAAACCGCACAACGGCATCGCGCATCAGTTTTTCATGCCCGGTGGGCCGCTGGCGATCTTGCCACTGACAGGGGATCGCTGTTCGATTGTCTGGTCAGAGGACGAGGGCCGTGCGGCGGAAATTATCGCGCTGGATGACGCTGGTTTTCTCGACGCGCTGCGCCCCGCCTTTGGCAGTTTTCTGGGCGACATCGCTCTGGTTGGCAAACGTTACAGCTATCCACTGGGTCTGACCGTGGCTGATAGTTTTATCGCGGATCGCGTGGCGCTGGTCGGCGATGCAGCCCACGGCGTCCATCCGATTGCGGGCCAAGGGTTGAACGCAGGGATGCGCGATGTGGCGGCAATGGTCGACGTCCTGACAGATGCGCGCGGGCGAGGTGAAGACATCGGTGCGCCGCAGGTTTTGGCGCGCTATCAGCAGTGGCGCCGGTTTGACACGACCACGCTGGCGGCGGCGACGGATACATTCAACCGTTTGTTCTCGAACGATAACCCGCTGTTGCGGGGCCTGCGGGACCTTGGCATGGGGGCGGTGAATGCGGTGCCTGCTCTGCGGCGCGGGTTTATGCGTGAAGCGGCAGGGCTGACGGGCGAATTACCCAGTTTGATGAGCGGTCGGAAACGCTAGTCCAGCTCACGCGCCTCATCGACCAGCAAGACGGGAATGCCGTCACGGATCGGAAAGGCCAGATTGGCGGATTTCGAGACCAATTCCTGCCGTGCGGCATCATAGGTCAGGCGCGCGTGGGTTTGGGGGCAGACCAGCACCTCTAGCATATGGGGGTCAATCTGCGTGGTCGGGGTCTCGTCGGTCATTGCATCACCTCGTCATCGCCGCCGCGCAGGGCGTATTCGATCAATGTCACCAGTGTTTCGCGCCGGGTCGTCAGGGACGGGGCTTCGAGCAGCGCTTGTTTGTCTTCGGGTTCGAACGGGCAGAGCATGGCGAGCGAATTGATCAGCAGCTCTTCGTCCGCGTCTTTGAGCGAATCCCAATCGGTAGATAGGCCTTGGGCTTCGAAAAATCGGTGCAACCCGTCCATAAACTTGGGGCGGTCGAAATCAGTATCTGTCTCGGTCGGGCCCAGATCACGGCCAAAGCCATCCCAACTGACATCGCAGCGGCGGTACGGCTCGAACCCTTCGACCTCTTGGGTGATGCGGAACCGGGAAATGCCCGCCAACGTGATCATATAGCGCCCGTCTTCGGTCTCAGAAAACGCGCTGACCCGTCCGGCGCAGCCAATCGAGTGAAGTTTCCCCGTTTTATCCGGCCCCTCGTAGGGCTGCACCATGCCGATCAAGCGGTCAGGGCGTTTGAGCACATCATCGAGCATCGCCAGATAGCGCGGCTCAAACAGATGCAGCGGCAACCGCGAGCGCGGCAACAGCAATGCACCCGGCAACGGGAAAATCGGGATCGTGTCGGGCAGGTCTGAAGCATTCATCATGACTATCTACCTAACCCGCCAAACCCATCAGGCAAATATCATCGACGACAACTTGCGCCGACCGTTCAACACAACTGGGTCCGTCGCAGGAAGTGCGTCGAAAATGGTGAATAGCTGCGTCTTGGCCGCTTCGTCATTCCAGTTGCGGTCGCGGCGGAACAGGTCGAGCAGATGATCGACGGCCTCGGTGGTATTGCCGCTGGCGTGCAGTGCTGTCGCAAGGTCCAGACGCGATTGGTGATCGTCGGGGTTCGCCTCAACGGCCGCGGCCAGTTCGGCCACGGGACCTGCGGTGCTGGCTTGTTTTGCGAGGTCCAGTTGCGCGCGCGCGGCCTCGATGGGCGCTGCGTCTGCAATCTCGGCGGGTGCGCCGTTCAGGACCGCTTCGGCCTCATCCAGATTTTCGGCCGCGATATGGGCGCGGATCAGTCCGCCGTAGGCTGCGGCGTGATTGACGTCCTCTTGCAGGATCGCGCCAAACGTCTCGATGGCCCCCTCGGCGTCGCCTTCAGTCAGCATTTCTTCGGCGGCCTCGACCGCGTCGTCCAATCCGTTATCCGGCTCGCCGCCTAATGCTGCGATTTTCTCGACAAAGACGTCGATCTCGCTGGGGGGCAGCGCGCCTTGGAAGCCATCGACCGGCTGGCCGTTGTGGAACGCGTAGACGGTCGGGAGAGATTGGATTTGTAGTTGGCCCGCGATGCCCGGATTTTTATCCACGTCGATCTTGACCAGTTTGACGCGGCCCCCGGCCTTGGTCACCGCCGCCTCGATTGCGGGGCCGAGCGTTTTGCACGGGCCGCACCATGGCGCCCAAAAATCGACGATCACAGGCACGGTTTTGGACGGCTCGATCACGTCGGTCATGAAGGTGGCGTCTGATCCATCGCTGATCAGGTCAGCTGCGGGGGTGGGGCTGGTGCCGTCTAGGCCGATCATGGGGATGTCTCCGGGATGCGTCAGGGTTGAGCGTTATATGTGGGCGCGGGGCCTAAAGGTCAAACGTCGCAAACACCGGCGCGTGATCGCTGGGTTTTTCCCATGCGCGCACATGGCGCAACACGCGGCTAGAATGGGCGGAGGCTGCGATGTCGCCCGTGGCCCAGACGTGATCGAGACGGCGGCCTTTGTCGGCGGTGTCCCAGTCGGGCGATCGGTAGGACCACCAGCTGTAGAGCTTGCCCTCGGGGATATCGGCGCGGGTGACATCGACCCAACCGCCTGCGTCTTGGGCTTGCGCCAAATGCTCGACCTCGATGGGTGTGTGGCTGACGACCTTCAGCAGTTTCTTGTGGTCCCAGACGTCATCTTCGCGCGGCGCGATGTTCAGATCACCCACGAGGATGGATTTCCTAGGGGCGTTGGCGCGGAATTGGTCGCGCATGTCGGTGAGGTAATCCAGCTTTTGCCCGAATTTCTCGTTGATCTCGCGATCTGGCTTATCGCCGCCAGCGGGGACGTAAAAGTTATGGATGGTAACGCCGTTCTCGAGTTGCCCCGCGATGTGGCGCGCGTGGCCGAGGTCTGCGAAATCGAACGCGGCGACCTCGGTGATCGGCAGTTTCGACAGGATCGCGACGCCGTTGTAGCCCTTTTGGCCGCGCGCGACGATGTGGACGTAGCCAAGCGCGTGGAACGTCTCGAGCGGGATTTTATCGACGGGGGATTTGCATTCTTGCAGGCATAAAACATCAGGGGCCTCGTCAGTCATCAGTTGTGCGACGATATCCTCGCGCAGCCGGACCGAGTTGATGTTCCATGTGGCGAGTGAAAAGGCCATGTGCGAAGGCTCCCTGAGATGAAGCGCGACTTTAGGGGTATTTCACCCCAAAAGAAAAGGCCGCGCTCGGGGGGAACGCGACCTTTTCGGCTGTCAAGCGCAGGCCTGAAAATCAGGGGCGAATGGTGTAGGTGCCGACTTGGCAGATGTTGACCACATCGGTCAGCACGTCGCCGTCGGTGAATTCCATGCGGAAATCGTACATGCAGTTTTGGACATTGTTGATGGTCAGCGAGAATGTCTGACGATTGCCCAATGTGCGATTGCCCAGCAGGTCATTTTCCCAGCTGTTGTTGTTCACAGCCGAGGCATGCAGGCTGTAGAGCGTCACACCCGACCGGTTGGCGACATTGATTGTCTGCGTGCCTTGGGCTGCGACGGAAACGGCGGACAGGGCCAAAACGGCGGCTGCGGCTGAAATCTTGAGGGCTTGAAACATCGGTGCTCCTTTTCGAGGATCGGTTTTCTAAATTGAGTGTCGTTTAAAAATCTCAACAACGCAAATATGGCGCGCTGCTGAAATCAGTCCGTCTGACTATGTGACAGTTTGATTAAAGCGATTCTTGGGCGCGGGCCAAAAAAAACCCGGATGTGCCAAACAGCAACACCCGGGCAAGTCGACAGGGAGGCGATGGCATAACCCGGCCATCATCGGGAACTGGTGTGTGGCACAATCGTCTTCACCACATGGTCGGGCTTAGGGGGTCGTCATGGCAAGGATTGGGCCGCAATAAGAAACAATTGCGGCATAAGGTGCGGTGATAGGTGCATTGCGAAAACAATGGGCGGACTGGCCGACCCCTTGGACGCGGGGTCGGGTCAATCTTGGGCTGTCGTAACACTCTGTTGTTGGCTGGCTGGTAGGACCGCACGGCAGTGTTCCTTTTGTTAGCAAAAATGAGACCCTTCCCGTGGGCACGACCGACCCTTTTTCTCTGTCTTCGATGGCCGCTGTGGTGATGGCGATGGATCAGCCTGCGCTGTTGCTTGACCATGCAGGTCGGGTGCGTGCGGTCAACGACGGCTTTCGGGACCAGATGTATCATCACGCAGACCTATCCCCTGACCATTACTTTCCCGAATGTCTGCTGCCCCAAGACCAAACCCGGTTTGATCAGGTGGTTGCCCGCGTAAGAGACGATGTCCTCGCGTCGCATACTTCCGAGATTTTCGCGGCCAAAATCGGCCAACGGGTATTTGAGCTACGCACATCCCCGATTGTTCTGGGCGGGCAGCTGTGTGGCTTTATCTGTCAGCCAAGCTTCGATCAACCGCAATCCGATCTCGCGACCTCGACCCCGAAAATCCAATATTTGTTGGATCATCTCGATCAAGGGGTTTGGGACTATGACGTGCGCCTACAGGTTTTTGCGGTGTCCTCTGCGTGGCGCCGTATGCGTGGTTTGACCGAAGAAACAGCGGCCCTTTCTGACAATGCGGATTGGTTAGAACTGGTGCATTCGGCCGATCGCGAAGCCTTGCGGGATATGTTTGTGGGAACAGCGCGGGGTGAGCATACAAACATCGAGATTGACTACCGCCGCAAACATACCGCCGGTCATTGGGTCTGGATCAGATGTCGCGCCAAGGTGGTTGAACGCGATGCCGCAGGCGTGCCGACCCGTATTTTCGGCACCGATACGGACATCACCCAAACCCGTGCCCGCGAAGAAGAGATCGACGCTTTGCAAGACAAGCTACAACTGGCCTTGGACGCGGCCAACATCGGTGTCTGGGAATTTGACCCCAACCGCAATATCACCCAATGGGACGACCGGATGTTAAAAATGTATGGCATTCGGCCAGAAGATTTCGACATCTACACCTCGGTTTGGGAAGATCACCTGCACCCAGATGATAGGCTGGAAAACATTGCGCACGCCGAATTTTGTCAACAAAACAATGTTGATTATAACCGCGATTACCGGATCATTCGCACCGATGGCGCCATCCGCCATGTGCGCAGTTGCGCACGTCCCTCGCAGGTGGGAGGGCAGCAGGCCAAGCTGATTGGTGTCAACATTGATGTCACCGAAGACTACGCCCGCTCTGCCGAGCTGGAACGCGCCAAAGCTCAGTTGGAACACGATTCTAAACATGATGCGCTGACGGGTTTGGCCAATCGCCGTTTGCTGGATGAGAGCACATTGGCGCTAGCAGATAGTGCGGATACCTATGCCGTGCTGCACCTCGATCTCGATCATTTCAAACAGGTGAATGACACGCTGGGCCACGCAGCGGGCGATGCCATATTGGTGCAAACTGCCCATATCCTGCGCGACGTTATTGACGAACGGGGTCTGATTTGCCGGATCGGGGGCGATGAATTTGCCGTGCTGTTTGAGCAAGCCCCCCCCGACGCCGACCTGCATGAAATCTGCCGTGCGCTGGTCGCGGCGGTCAAACAACCGATGTCCTACGAGGGCCACACCTGCCGGGTCGGCGTGAGCATCGGCTGCGCCTTGGGGCATGGCAGCGTTGGGGCCGTGTCAGATGTCTTTATCCAAGCCGATATGGCGCTTTATGCCGCGAAAGAAGCCGGGCGCAATCGTTACCGGATGTACGCGCAGGCGGCGTGAATTGGCGCTTCCCCATAAAAAAGCCCGGCAACATCAGGGAGGTGATGCGCCGGGCAAAGTCAGACAGGGAGGTGATGGGTTGCCCTCCATCAAGGGATTCTATGATGTAACCTGCGGGGCCAGATTTGGTTCCCGCAATTATGCGACCAAACGGTAGCCACCTGATTCAGTGACCAACAGCCGCGCGTTCGAGGGATCAGGCTCGATCTTTTGGCGCAGGCGGTAGATGTGGGTTTCCAGCGTGTGCGTGGTGACACCCGCGTTGTAGCCCCAGACCTCGTGCAGCAGTGTGTCGCGTGGGACGACGCCGTCCGTGGATCGGTACAGGAACTTGAGAATGTTGGTTTCTTTCTCGGTCAGACGCACTTTTTTATCGTCTTCGGTGACCAACATCTTTTGCGCAGGCTTGAACGTGTACGGCCCCAGCGAGAATACGGCGTCCTCCGATTGCTCGTGTGTCCGCAACTGGGCTCGGATACGGGCGAGGAGGACGGGGAATTTGAACGGCTTGGTGACGTAGTCGTTGGCACCCGCATCGAGGCCGAGGATCGTGTCACTGTCGCTGTCATGTGCCGTCAGCATCAACACGGGGCACTTCACCCCCTGCTTGCGCATCACCCGGCAGAGCTCGCGTCCATCGGTGTCGGGCAAGCCGACGTCGAGGATCACGAGGTCATAGAGGCCTTCTTTGGCTTTCACGAGCGCGCTCTGACCATCGTCAGCTTCGAACACGTCAAAGTCTTCTGTCATGACCAGCTGCTCGCTGAGCGCTTCGCGCAGATCGTCGTCATCGTCTACGAGCAGGATTTTCTTCAGTTGAGCCATGATCTTTTCCTCTGTGCTTGAATAGTAGATAGGAAATGAGCGACCCCTGTTACAAGTTTGCGCAGCCCGTTCTCACGCCGACGTGTCGCCCTCACGGCAAATGTTTCAATTTGGGGCGAATGTCGGTAGGAAACCCCCAGTCCAACCCCGGAAATGTTTCGATGTCCCTTGGTCCCAGCCCTTCTGATCTGCTCGCCCGCGCCCGATCTGACCTGCGCATGGGGGTGCCTGTGGTGGTGCGACACGGGGCTGAGATGGCCGTGGTCGCCGCAATCGAGTCGCTGGATGCCGCGCGTTTAACCGCATTGCGAGGTGTGGATGGAGAGATGTCCCTGACCCTCACCGCCCGCCGCGCCGAGACATTGCGCGCCCGTGCCTATGACGGTGATCTGGCCCGTGTGGTGATCGAGGACGACATGACCCTTGCGAAGCTCAATGCCATCGCCGACCCCAAGGATGATCTGTCGAACCCGATGAAAGGTCCGCTGCGCACCCGTCGTGAGGGCGACGCCCATCTGCACCGCGCCGCGATTGCGCTGACGAAGGCCGCGCGCTTGATGCCCGCCGCCATAGTGGTGGATGGTGTCAGGGCAGCACCTGACGGCCTGACCGTCGTCGATGCGGATACAGCCCTATCGACGGACCTGTCCCCGCTAGAGGCCATCGTCGCAGCCCACGTCCCGCTGCGGGCCGCGCCCAACACCCGCCTGCACGTATTCCGTCCCGAAGACGGCGGAGAAGAGCACTATATAGTAGAGATCGGCCGCCCAGCCCGCGATGCCCCCGTCCTGACCCGCCTGCATTCGGCTTGTTTCACGGGCGACCTGCTGGGCAGTCTGAAGTGTGACTGTGGCCCGCAACTGAACGCTGCGTTGAACCAGATGGGGACCGAAGGCGCGGGGATACTGCTGTATCTGAACCAAGAGGGACGCGGGATCGGCCTCGCCAACAAGATGCGTGCCTATGCGCTACAGGATCAGGGGTTTGATACGGTCGAGGCCAATCACCGGCTGGGGTTTGAAGACGACGAGCGCGATTTTCGCATCGGGGCCGCCTTGCTGTCGCGTATGGGGTTTTCCCAAGTGCGCCTGATGACGAACAACCCTGCCAAGGTCGCGCGGATGGAGGCCAGCGGGATCACCGTGACCGAGCGTGTGCCGTTGAAAGTCGGGCATACTGCGCAGAACGAAGCCTATCTGGCGACCAAGGCCGCAAAATCCGGGCATTTGCTCTGACGCGCGATCAGGCTTGCGTGAGGGCGCGCGCTGGCTGATTGACCGATGCGCCAGATGCGCGCAGTGCAGTGCGCATACACAAGGATTGCACATATGAACTGGGTTACTTTTCTGAAACGCCGTCAACCGGCTGTGCCGATGCAGGTCGCAGTGATCGCGGGCTTGGGCGGCGCGCTTGGTATCGCCGTGCTGGGCGCGCTGACGTCATTGACCACGCTGGCGCTGATCATGGCCCCCTTTGGGGCCAGCTGCGTGTTGCTGTTTTCGGTGGCTGGCAGCCCGTTGTCGCAACCAGCCAATGTCATCGGCGGGCATGTCGTCTCTGCCCTCGTAGGCTTGGTCATGATGTGGATATTGCCCGAGGCGTGGTGGGCGGTTGCATTGGCCGTAGGTCTCGCGATAGCGGTCATGGCGGCCTTGCGCGTCACGCACCCGCCCGCTGGGGCCAACCCATTGGTGATCTTTGCGATCACGCCGGGGCCGTTGTTTGTGGTGTTTCCCGTGCTGCTGGGGGCTGTGATCTTGGTCGCGGTCGCCACTGGGTATCACCGCGCCACGGGTACGACATATCCAATACAGGACTAGCGAAGGGGCCGGGGCAGAACCCCGGCCTCTTGGTCTTAAGCGGTCACATCGAACCCGAGCGCTTTGACTTGGGTGAACATGCCTGTGGCGCGCAGCTTGTCCAACACGCCCTCGGCCACCGGCTCGTCGATGTACAGCAGCGCGATCGCTTCGCCTTCTTTCTCGGCGCGGCCAAGCGTAAAGTTCGCGATGTTCACGCCGTTTTCGCCCATGGTCTGACCCAAGGTGCCGATGATGCCGGGCACGTCTTCGTTGGTGGTGTAGATCATGTTGGCACCGATTTCGGCGTCGATGTTGATGCCTTTGATCTGGATAAAGCGCGGTTTGCCATCCGAGAAGACCGTGCCGCCGACGCTACGCTCACGTTTGTCAGTGACGACCGTGACCTTGATGTAGCCGTCAAAGCTGCCTGACTGGTCCTGTTTGGTGGTCGAGACCTGAATGCCGCGTTCTTTGGCGATCACGGGCGCGCTGACCATGTTGGTGTCGGGGTTCACCTTGCGCATGATGCCCGCGATGCTCGACGCGGTCAGGGCCGCGAGGTTCATCTCAGAGGCTTCGCCGTCGTAGAGGATGTTGATCGCTTTGATCGGCTCGTCTGTGAGTTGGCCGATGAAGTTGCCCAAGTGGCCTGCGAGCTTGATCCATGGGCCCATGACTTTGGCTTCTTCGGCAGTCACCGATGGCATGTTGAGCGCGTTGGAGACAGCGCCCGTGAGCAGGTAATCCGACATTTGCTCGGCGACTTGCAGGGCGACGTTTTCCTGTGCCTCAGTCGTGGCGGCCCCGAGGTGGGGGGTGACGACGACGTTGGGCAGGTTGAACAGCGGGCTGTCGGTGGCGGGCTCGACGGCGAAGACGTCGAAGGCAGCGCCCGCGACATGGCTGGATTTCAGCGCCTCTGCGAGCGCCTCTTCGTCGACCAAACCGCCGCGCGCGCAGTTGACGATCCGCACGCCCTTCTTGGTTTTGGCGATGTTTTCTTTGGACAGGATGTTGGCTGTCTGGTCGGTGTAGGGGACGTGCAGGGTGATGAAGTCTGCCTTTTCCAGCAGCTCGTCCAGCTCGACCTTGGTGACGCCCATCTTCTCGGCCTTTTCTTCGCCGAGGAAAGGATCGTAGGCCAAGACCTTCATTTTAAGGGCTTTTGCGCGATCACAGACGATACCACCGATGTTGCCTGCGCCGATCACGCCGAGGGTTTTGCCTGTCAGCTCGACGCCCATGAACTTGGATTTTTCCCACTTGCCTGCATGCGTGCTGGCGCTGGCTTCGGGGATTTGGCGGGCGACGGCGAACATCATGGCGATGGCGTGCTCGGCCGTGGTGATCATGTTGCCAAACGGCGTGTTCATGACGATGACACCGGCTTTACTGGCTGCATCTTTGTCGATGTTATCGGTGCCGATTCCCGCGCGCGCGATGACCTTGAGGTTGCTGGCTGCCTCGATAATCTTGGCGGTTGCTTTGGTCGCAGAGCGGATCGCGAGGCCGTCGTAATGCGGGATCGCGGCCAGCAGCATGTCTTTATCCTTGCCCATGTCGGGCTGGAAATCGACCTGAATGCCGCGATCTTTGAAGATCTGAACGGCGGCGGGGGAGAGCTTGTCGGAGATGAGAACTTTGGGTGCCATGATGCGGCTCCTTATGCAAAAAATGGGGTGGCACCGCGCGTGCACAGAGTATGCACAGCGTGTGCGCACGATTGTGATCTAGGTGAGGGCCGCGATTTCGGTCTGGAACGCCCAATCGAGCCACGGCAGCATCGCGGTGATGTCGCTGGTTTCGACCGTGGCCCCGCACCAGATGCGCAGACCCGCAGGTGCGTCGCGGTAGGCGCCGATGTCGAGCGCTACGTCCTCGTCGGCCAAACGCTTGGCCACCGCTTTGGCAAACGCCGCGCCATCGGTGATCCGCGCGTCGGTGAACTTGAGGCAGACGGATGTGTTCGAGCGCGTGGCTGGGTCCGTGGCGAGGTTGGCGATCCAACCGTGGGTGTCGCAGAAATCATGGATCGCCTGCGCATTGGCATCAGCGCGGGCAATCAGGCCAGCGAGGCCGCCGATTGACTGGCCCCATTTCAGCGCGAAGAGGTAGTCCTCGACCGCGAGCATCGACGGCGTGTTGATCGTCTCGCCCCGGAAGATGCCCTCGATCAGTTTGCCGCCTTTGGTCAGGCGGAAGATTTTCGGCAGGGGCCATGCAGGTGTGTAGCTTTCCAGCCGCTCAACGGCGCGGGGGGACAGGATCAGCATCCCGTGCGCCGCTTCGCCGCCCATGACCTTTTGCCAAGAGAAGGTCGTCACATCCAGCTTGTCCCACGGCAGGTCCATGGCGAAAGCGGCGGAGGTCGCGTCGCACAGCGTCAGGCCGGCGCGGTCAGCGGGGATCGCGTCACCGTTTGGCATTTTCACGCCCGAGGTGGTGCCGTTCCATGTAAAGCAGACATCGTTGTCGTAATTCAGCGCTGCCATATCGACGATCTCGCCATAGTCGGCGGTGTGCGTCGTGGCCTCAATCTTGAGCTGTTTGACCACATCCGTGACCCAGCCAGCACCAAAACTTTCCCATGCGACCATCTCAGCGGGGCGCTCGCCAAGCAGGGACCACATGGCCATCTCATATGCGCCTGTGTCCGAGGCGGGGACGATGCCGATACGGTAATCTGACGGAATGCCAAGCACCTCGCGCGTCAGATCAATCGCCTCGGCCAATTTGGATTTGCCCACGGCCGCACGGTGCGAGCGGCCCAAGGGGGCGTCACTTATAGCGTCAACTGTCCATGTGGGTGGTTTGGCGCAGGGGCCAGACGAAAAACGCGGGTTCATCGGCCGCGTGGCCGGTTTTGTCGTACTCATGATGGTATCCTCACAGATATGCGCCCTTCGTTAGGGAAGGGTGTCCTGCCAGCGTGGCTACGGGGTGCGGCGCTCTTTCACAACAGCCAAAAGGACGGTAGAGGGGCGCGCATGGTCATTTTTCGGCCCCACCTGTCTCGCATCGGAAACATCACTCATGTTCACAGTCACCCTCATCGCCAAACCCGGTGCGCTGGATCGCGCGACGATTGATGCCTTGCGCGGTGCGTGGGGTGGGGCTGCGTTTGACTGGCTTGCGGGGGCGCAGGCCGCCGAATTTGTCGTGCCTGCGGTGCCCGAAAACCGCTGGGATGTGTGGGCGAGCCTGCAAGCCCAAGGCGTCGATATGGTCGTCCAGCCCAGCGCGGGCCGTGAAAAGAAGATGCTGCTTGCGGATATGGACAGCACGATGATTGAGCAGGAATGTATTGACGAGCTGGCCGATGAGGCCGGTGTCGGTGCCCATGTCGCGGGCATTACCGCGCGCGCGATGAACGGTGAGCTGGATTTTGAGGATGCTCTGCGCGAACGTGTGGGGTTGCTACGGGGCCTAGAGGCTGCGGTGATTGAGCGCGTGTTGCAGACCCGGATTACCCTGATGCCCGGCGGGCCTGTGTTGCTGGCCACGATGAAGGCGCGCGGGGCCTATGCGGCGCTGGTGTCGGGCGGTTTTACCGCCTTTACCGCTGATATTGCGATGCGGCTGGGGTTTGATGAACACCGCGCGAACACGCTGGGGATTGAGGGCGCTGTGCTAACGGGCGAGGTGATCCCGCCGATTGTCGGGCGCGAGGCGAAGGTGCAGGCGCTGCACGAAATCAGCGCTGGTCTGAATATCACGCCTGCTGATGTGTTGGCTGTGGGTGACGGGGCCAACGATCTGGGCATGCTGGGGCTGGCGGGCACTGGCGTGGCGCTGCACGCGAAACCGAGCGTTCAGGCGCAATGCGACGTGCGGATCAACCACGGCGATCTGACGGCGCTGTTGTTTGTGCAAGGGGTGCGGGCGGAGGATTTTGTGGGTGGTGCAGCCTGATAGCATCGCGAGGTCTACAAACCATAGTCAACGTCCATGCTCTGCGTGACCTTTCGATGCTATGCTGTCGATGTTACCCAAACCCCGCCGCCGCCTTGATCCCGCCCGTCACGATCCCCGCGAAGTTCTTCACCTCTGGCGTCATCACGCGGCCGAGCACGGGATGTCCGTCCGGGATCACTCCTAGTTTGTGCAGGATCGTTGCAATCGCCGGTTCGCTGGCGCGCTGTGCGCCGTCGGTGATTTTGAGCGCGACCCCGACGCCGAGGTCGGGCAGGATCGCGATATAGACGCCGTCGGCCCCTGTTTTGATCGCGGCACGGCCATTGCAGGCGCGCATCAGCTCGGTGCAGGATTTGCCATTGCCTGAAACCAGCTCGGGGTGCGCCATCATCGCGTTTGTCAGTTGGACCTGTGCCGTTGCGCGGCTGTCCGATTTGCCCGAGGCACTGGCAAATTG
>CALHAP010000038.1 GCA_937931795.1 uncultured Paracoccaceae bacterium | reverse complement strand
GGGGAATGCCACGTCCAGCCCGTCGATGGCCAGCGTCCCGTCGGCTGCCTGCATAAAGCGCCCGTCAAACGTGCCGGTGCCGCGCAGCAGGGTTGCTACCTGCGGGATGCCGGGGTTGAGGCCCGTTGCCCGCCCCGATGCTGCCAGATCAAAACTGCTGAAATCTGCGGCCATTGTGCCCGCGATATCTGCCGATAGTCCCCCCGACAGTGATTGCCCGATCAGTCCGCTATAGGCCGAGAGCGTCCCGATGTTGACCGCGAGGTCCGCATCGAGCGTGTCCGTGCCCGCAGCCGTCAGGGCAAATTGCGATTGCCCCGGCGCTTGACCCGCGACGTCGAGGGTAATCGCCCCCGCCGTGTCGCGGGCTGCAGTGCCTGCGACATCTATGCCGCCTGTCAGCGCGACGCCACCTGCGGACAGATCGGTGCCATTTACATCGAGAGCGATGTCAAATGTGCTGAAATCAATCTGGGCGCCGCCGTCTACCAGAGCCGACATTTTGCCCGCCAACGCGCGACCTGCAAAGCTGCTGAAGGGCTGCAAATCTGCCAGATCGGCTTGCAACCGACCTGTCGCGCGACCCTCTGGCGACAACGATCCATCCAGTGTGATCGCGCCGTCGCCGGGGGTTGTACCTTGGGTTGCGGTGATGAGCGTGCCGTCCGTTTGGCGCGCGACCATGCCTGTGAGCGCCAGCGCGCCGGGCAGGCGGCGTTGGTCAAGCCCCAGATCATTGGCTGTGATGTCAAAGTTCGCGTTGATCTCGCCTGCCGCCGGATCGGTGAGGCTGGCGATAGAGGTCGTGATATCTGCGGTCACGGCCCCCGCGATCTGTTGCCCGACCACGGCGGCAAAGGCCGAGATGTCGCCCACTTGTGCGCTCAGATCGGCATCTGCGGGGTATGCGGGGTCGTTGGTGTCGATAGCCGCGCGAAGCCGGGCCTCGGTTTGGCCCGGTGCGCGTAGTGTCAGATCTAGATCGACCAAGGCCGCGTTGTCGCGGCGCACAACGCCCACCGCCGTGGCCGGGCCGCGTACATCGGGGATGACATCGTTCAAATTCGTCAGTGTGGCATCAACATTGGCTGTGCCCACGCCCATTTCGAAAATGGCATCTGCCTCCAGCGCGACTTGCGCTGTTTCGACCCCCAATGCCGTGAGGGTAAAACTGTCTGGCCCATTGCGACGTGCTTCGACAGACAGCGTGCCATCGCCCCGCAGCAGCGTATCCGCTTGTGGAATACCAACAGCCAGATCGTTGGTTGTGCCGTTGATCGTCACCTCAAAGAGGGATCCGTCGAGCAGGGTCGTGCCATCGGCCTCAAAGGCAAACGCCCCCGCGATGTCTTGTCCGACGAAGTCTGCGTAGGGGGCCAGATCGCGGGCGTTGGCATTCACGGTAAAGGTCGTTTCGCGGTCTTGCTCGGGCGGGGCGATACGCGCGGTGATCTGCGCAGTTGCGGTTGGCAGATCGGCTGTGACATTGATTATGGCTGATTGATCCTCGGCCGTGTCAACGGTGCCACGCAGATTTGCGCTGCCTGCAAGTTCGGGGATGGCCACTGACACGTCAGGTATTGTGAGATCAAAATTTGCTGTGCTGGTCCCACTGGTGATATCGGCGCGCCCGGTGGCTTGGATTTCGTCTGTCGCCACGTCGAAACGCTCAACGCGCGTGCCTTGTGTGTCGCGCACAGCGCGCAGCGCCAGCGTCCCGTCACCTGCCAGCAAAGGATCGGCTTGCGCGATCCCAAGGGCCAGATCACGGGTTTCGCCGTCGATGGTGATGTCAAAAATACCATCAAGCGGGCGCAGATCACCCACCGCATTAAACGCTGCTTGCCCGCCAAGATCGGGCAGCCCCGCCAAAGCGCCAAATCGCGCGAGATCATCGGCCCGGATATCCGCGGAGGTTTGGACCGTCACGATATCGCCCACGGCGATCTCGGCGTCTGCGTCGATCTCGATCCCCGGCCCCCGCAATGTCAGCGCAGAGATATCAAAGGGGCCATTGGCGTCTTGGGCAAATTGCAAAACCCCGGTGATATCGGCTCCAATGGCCTCGGCCAGTGCCGGATCGGCCAGCCGCAAGCTTTGGGCCGCATAGTCGAGATTACCCGTAACGCGGCCGGGGCTGTCGCCGACCGTGCGCCGCAGCAATCCGCCGCCATCCAGCGTCAGTTGAGGGACATTCAGATCGGGACGGTCGAGGTTGGTGACGACAAAATCCGCTGTCCAAACATCGCCCTCTGCCGCGTCAAAGGTAATATCCAAGACCACCTCATCGACGCGCGTTGTGCCATCTGCCGTGGGCAAGATCACCGCCGTGCCGTCATCATCCGCGATGCGCCCTTGCAGATCCAGCGTACGTGGCCAGCCATCCGGGGCCAAGGATGCGGACCCCGCAAGCTCAATGGCGCGGGCATCGAGCGCCAGTTGCGACAGGGTGAGCGCGCCTGCGGGACTGCGTGCGCCCTGCACAGCGAGGCGGACATCATCACCAAAGAAATCGGCATAATCGGTTTCGATCAACGCGTTCACATCACCCGCAATATCCAGCACAATCTCTTGGCCGCCATCATCCGGCTGGCGCAGGCCAAAGGTGCCCGCAATCCGCTCGATCCCCGCTGTGGCGATGGTCAGATCGGCGTCGTACTCAGATATCGGGGCTTCGCCCGCCAAAGTCAGGCGCACAGAAGGGTCATCGGGCAAATCCAGCGCTGTGCCGACGATGCCGCCCGGTTCTTCGGTCAAATCCAGCGTCAGGGCGAGCACTTCGGTCGCGTTGGAATAGGCCCCCGATATCTCGAACCGTCCCTCTGCGCCGTCTTGGCGGGTGGCCACGATCTGTGCGCTGCCTTCTCCGCCTGACAGCGCCACGGTGCCGTCAAGACCAAAGGCGTATTCGGTGCCCAGCAAGGGCTGGCCTAAAACGATGCGCGTGGCTTCGATCTGGTCGATCTCAATGCTGACGGGCAATTCGGGCAGGGCGAATTCAAACGGTGTGGCTTCGGGGCTGGGCGCGTCCTCTTCCGAAACAGGAGGGCGGACCAGCTCGATCAAATCCGCCGACATCTCGGATATTTCGATGCGCCCACGCACGAGCGCTGAGCGGTTCCAATCCAGCACGAGACCCTCGGCGCGGAACCAGATGCCGTCGGCATCGGCAATCGTCATGCTGTCGATGCTGGCCCGCGAGCTGAGCGCGCCTGCAAACCCTTCGATCCGCACGGTGCGGGACACGTCTGACAGATTGTCCTCAATCAGACCTTGGATAAAACCCACATCGCGCTCTTCTTGCGTTTGGGCCATGAGGGGCGAGGCAAAGCTAGCCGCGATGATCAGGGGGGCAAAGCGTTGCATCAGAAAGATTGTCCTATACCGATATAAACTTCGACGCGGTTGAGGGCGTTGTCCCCGCTGGCGGGCGTGCCGATGTCGAGGCGAATGGGACCGAGGCCAGTGTTATATCGCACGCCGAGACCAGCGCCTGCGTGCCACTCGTCTTCCGAGGACACGAATGTGTCGTCCCCAACGATCCCGAAATCATAGAACCCAACAACGCCAATAGCCTCGGTGACATTCACGCGGGCCTCTAGCTGGCCACCCAAAAAGGCGGTGCCACCGGATCTGCTCGTCTCGGGGCCCGCGCCGAAATCTTGGGTCACATCAATGCCAAGCGATTGGTATTCTTGCCCCCGCACCGTGCCGCCACCGCCCGAATAGAACAAGAAATCGGACGGGCTGTCGGTGATCGAGGCTCCTAAAACAGACCCTGCCTGTAGGCGGCCCGCCAATGTCACAAAATCGCTGGCACCGGGGGTGATATAATAGCGCGCATCCCCATAGAGCCGCCCCCCGCTGCCGATGCCTTCGATCCCGACAAAGGGCCGTGCTTCCACGCTGTAGTAATAGCCAGAGGTGGGGTTGAGGGGCACGTCACGTCCATCACGCGTCGCCGACAGGGGCAGGCTGAGCAGGGTATAGCTGCGCTCGCGAACGTCGCTGCGTTCGCGGGCGGTCAGTAGGCCGATGCCTGCGGTATAGGTCGTGCGGTCGTCTTCATATTGGATCAGACCCACATCAAAGCTGAACTGATCAAGCGTGAAATCAGGCTCGTCGAGATGTTGCAGCGCGGTTGAAATGGTGAGGTCAATGTCGGGCCGAAACGTCGCGGGCCGCCCGAACGTCGCGCCGATGCGGTAGTCCACGCCGCCCGTTTCACCCGCGATGCCCGAAGCCTCGCCCTCGACGCGAAACCGCTCAGCACCGCCCAGCAGATTGCGGTGCAGCCAGAACGCAGACAGAGTTGCCCCTTCGAGGGTACTGTATTCCGCGCCAAAGCCGACACGGCGGGGGGCTTCTTCGATCACTTCGATATCAATTGGCAGTGTGTCGCCCGCCGCTGCCACATCGCTCTCGATCACAGCGACCGAACTGAACGTGCCCGTGCGCCGCAGCCGTGTTTGGACGCGGGCAATATCATTGGGGCTGTAGATCTCGCCTATTGGCACGCCTGCGATTTCCCGCACGCGTTCTGTTCGCACATCGACATTGCCGCCGATTGTTACCGTGCCAAAGGTAAGCTGCTGGCCGGGAATGATCTGCACAGTCACGTCCAAAATACCCGCCGCATGATTGGCCGTGATCTGCTGGTCACCGGAGGCGGCCAAGGCATAGCCCGCCTCTCGCCAGCCTGTGACGGCGGTTTGCGTGGCGGTGCGGATGACGTCCGCGCGGGCGGTGTTGCCGGTCGAAAAATCAGCGGGCAGCTCGGTCTCGGGGGGCACGGGGGCCAGATCAGTGCGGCCAAAGGCAAATTCTTGGCCCGGATCGACAGTGATGGTGATCGTGTTGATCGTGGGTGGCGCGTCGAGCGGGGCAATTGTCGAAGCTTCGCGGCCATCAATGCGGATTGATACGGTGGGGCCGTAGTAGCCCTGTCCAAACAACCCCGTCAGGATACGGCGGTAATCGGCGCGGGCGGCTGCAACGTAGTCTTGCGCTTGCGCAGGTTCATCGCCCCCGAGGCTGAGGGTCAAAGATGCCGCACGCACGGCGGTCTCTAGGTCTTCGGGGGCCGTCTCGGGCAAAACGAGGTCAACGGTTTGCGCCATTGTGATCTGCGCAAACGACGCGCATATGAGGGCAACGGGCCAATTCAGCTTCACCACCGATTTCTCCCCAAACGTCAGGTTTTGAACCTGTTTCTTTTCAATTTTCCAGCGGTACATTTGCACGGAAATTCCACCGTTCAAAGCTCCAATACACGATATATAGCGCTATTTCGTAAAGGAGACACAGTTTGTGCGCTTTGTTTGGGGATTTAGCCCCGCTGAAACGGATCGTCGGGGTAGCCCACGCCTGTCAAATACAGGCCCTGCGGCGGTGAGACGGTGCCACAGGCAGCGCGGTCCTTGGCGGCGAGAGCGTCGGCAATGTCGTCGGACCCCCATGTCCCGGTTCCCACATGAACCAGCGATCCGACGATGCTGCGCACCTGATTGTGCAGGAACGACCGTGCCCGAAAATGCAGGCGGACCTCGCGTGTGTTCGGGTGCGGGACGTCTTCAATTATGATCTCGTCGATAGATTTAACGGGGGATTTCGCCTGACACATCACCGCGCGAAAGGTCGTGAAATCATGGGTGCCGATCAGATGAGCAGCGCCCTCGCGCATCGCGTCCAGATCAAGCGCCTGTTTGACGTGCCACACCAGCCCCGCTTCATGTGTGAGCGGAGCGCGGCGCTGAATGATCCGAAATGTGTAGCGTCTTTCACGCGCTGAAAACCGGGCGTGCCAGTCATCGGGCGCCCGTGCGCAGTCGACAATGGCGATCGGGTGCGGTTTGAGGTGGTAGTTCAGCGCTTCAGACAGACGAAACGGCTGCCAATCGCGGGTTAGATCGCAGTGGGCCACTTGGCCCGTGGCATGCACGCCCGCATCGGTGCGCCCGGCGGCGGCAATCGTATGGGGGCCGGGTTCGATCCGCGCGAGGGCTGCTTCAATTTCGCCCTGTACCGAGACCAGATCAATCTGCCGCTGCCACCCCACAAAGGGCGCGCCGTGGTAGTCGATTTTGAGGGCATATCTGGGCATGGCCGCGCGGTAGTGGGAAAGCAGGGCAAAATCAATCCCTACACATCACGCGCCGCGACGCCTATCTATGGGTTTAACGTCATCAGAAAGTCATGCCCCGTGGTTATTTCCGCCCTCGCAGAAGGTATCGCCCGCAGCGTCGAAAACGTCACCGACACGCTGACCTCGCCGTTCTCGGACAATGTAATCA
>CALHAP010000037.1 GCA_937931795.1 uncultured Paracoccaceae bacterium | reverse complement strand
GCGATGGCGAGCATCTGCTGTTCGCCGCCTGAAAGTGTCACGCCTTCTTGCTTGCGGCGTTCTTTGAGGCGGGGGAACAGCTCGTAGACACGCTCAATGGACCAGCCGATGGGCGGAGCGATTTGCGCGAGCTTAAGATTTTCCTCGACCGTCAGGCCGGGGATGATGCGGCGGTCCTCGGGGACCAGTTGGATGCCAGCCTCGGCGGCCTGATAGCTTTTCATCTCGTGCAGCGGTTTGTGGTCGAGCCATATTTCGCCGCTGCGCAGGGCAGGGTCATCGAGGCGCGCGATGGTGCGCAGCGTCGATGTTTTGCCAGCCCCGTTGCGGCCCAGCAGGGCGAGGATTTCGCCCTCGTGGATGTCAAAGCTGACCCCTTGGACGATGTAGCTCTCGCCGTAGTAGGCCTCGATGTTCCACACGGAGAGGAACTTGGGCGCGGTGGCGGCCATGTTTTTGCTTTTGTCAAACGGCTCAACGCGCTTGGATTCTTCGATCATTGTCATCTGGTGATCCTTTGTTGCAAGCGGGGGCGCTTAGACCTGCGCTTCGCCGAGGTAGGCTTCGCGTACCTTGGGGTGGCCTTTGATGTTGTCGGGGGTGTCCTCAACGAGCGGCGTGCCTTGGGCCAGCACCGTGATCCGCTCGGCCATGGAGAAGACCACGTGCATGTCATGCTCGATGATCGCCATGGTGATGTTGCGCTTCTCTTTGATTTCTTTGAGTAAATCGATGGTGTTGTTGGTGTCAGCCCGCGCCATGCCCGCTGTCGGCTCGTCGAGTAGCAGCAGTTTGGGGTCTTGGACCAGACACATCGCCATTTCTAGACGCCGTTTATCACCGCGCGACAGCGAGGCCGTATGCATGTCGCGTTTGTCGAGCATGTTGACGTCGGCCAGCATGGTCTCGGCCTGTTCGCGGATGCCCTTCTCCGAGCTTACGCTCTCGATTGCATGCATCCGAAACGCGCCGTCCCGTTTGGCAAAGCAGGGGATCATGACGTTTTCGATCACGCTGAGATCGGTGAAGATCTCGGGCGTTTGGAACACGCGGCTGATGCCCATTTGGTTGATCTCGAACGGTTTACGCCCCAAGACCGATTGCCCGTCGAACATCACTGACCCACTATCGGGGATCAGTTTGCCGACCAGACAGTTGAGCAGCGTCGATTTGCCCGCCCCGGTTGGCCCGATGATCGCGTGGACGGTGTTTTCCTGCACGCTGAGGTTCACGTCCCCCAGCGCTTGCAGACCGCCGAAGCGTTTGTTGACGCCTTTGACTTCAAGGATACCCATTGTTGTTCTCCTTATTCTGCCGGGGTGGCAGAGCCACCGGGGGCCGTGGCCGGTTTCTTGCGGCTGAACAGTTTGCCGATGCGTTGTCCGCCTTCGACCAAGCCCCCGGGGAGGAAGATGACGACGAGCATGAAGACCACGCCGAGCGTCAGGTGCCAGCCTTTGCCCACGAAGGGGTAGAGGACGTAGATCACGATGGTCTCTAGCCAATCGGGCAACCAGCCGAACCATGATTTCAGGTCAGCCGAGGTGATCGCCGAGACGATGGCCGACATGTATTCGATGGCTCCAGCCCCGAGGATCGGGCCGATCAATGTGCCGACGCCGCCGAGGATGGACATCAGGACGATCTCGCCGCTTTCCGTCCAGAACATGCGTTCCGCCCCTGTCAGTGGGTCCATCGCGGCCATCAGACCACCGGCGAGACCGGCGTAGAGACCTGAGATGATGAAGGCCGCCAATGTGTAGGGCTTGGGGCTGACGCCTGTGTAGTTGAGGCGGTTTTGGTTGGATTTGATCGCGCGCAGCATCATGCCGAACGGCGAGCGGAAGATGCGGATCGACATATAGAACGCGAGGATCAGGAAGATCGCGCAGAGGTAATAGCCGACCTCGAAGGTGAATTCCCAGCCGCCGACTTGGACCTTGGTCAGGTTGTTAAGGTTGAGCCCGAAGAGGTGTGGCTCGGCCAATGCGCCTTCGCCCATGAGGACCTGTGGGTCGTTGTTGTAGACTTGGAGGCCAGTTTCGCCGTTGGTGATCGGTGTCAGCACCGAGTAGGCCAATGCGTAGGACATCTGTGCGAAGGCGAGCGTCAGGATCGAGAAGTAGATGCCCGAGCGGCGCAGCGAGATGTGGCCGATGACGACCGACAGCAAACCCGCCACGATGATCGACGCAGGGATCGCGAAGATGACGTTGAAGCTGAGCAGCTTGTACATCCAAACCGCCGCGTAGGATCCCGCCCCGAGGAAGGCCGCGTGGCCGAACGAGAGGTAGCCGGTGAGGCCGAAAAGGATGTTGAACCCGATAACCACGATGCCGAAGATCGCGAATTTCTGCATCAACGCAGGGTAGCCCGCGTTGAAGTCTGACATTGCGCTATCCACCGGGAAGGGGTTGAGCAAGATGGGGGCGGCGAGCGCCATGAAGCAGACGATCAGGAACAGCCCGAAGTCTTTTTTGTTTAAACCGATCATGGATTAATCCTCCATCACGCCGGCGCGACCCATCAGACCGCGTGGGCGGACGAGAAGCACAATGATTGCAATCAGATAGATGATGATTTGGTCGATGCCGGGCAGGATGGCTTTGACCTCGTTCATCGACGCAAAGCTCTGCAAGATACCCAACAGGAAGCCCGCGAGAACAGCGCCCGGTAGCGACCCCATACCGCCGACGACGACCACCACAAAGGACAGCACGAGGAAGTCCATGCCGAGGTTGTAATGGGGCGATAGGATCGGTGTGTACATCACACCCGCCAGACCTGCGACCGAGGCTGCGAGGCCGAACATGATGGTGAAGCGTTTGTCGATGTTGATGCCAAGGAGGCCCACTGTCTCACGGTCCGCCATGCCTGCGCGCACAACCATCCCGAAGGTGGTGAACTGGAGGAAGGCAAAGACGCCTGCGATGATGATCGCAGAGAAGAAGAAGTAGACCAAACGCCATGTCGGGTAGACGATCGCGTTCGCCTCGTAGCCCAGCCATGTGCCGAAATCGATGGTGCGTGGCAGGCTGCTGGGGGCGGGCGTCTGGATCGGGTTCGCGCCGTAGAACGCTTTGACGATCTCACCGATGACGATGGCGAGACCGAACGTCACGAGGATCTGGTCAGCGTGCGGGCGTTTGTAGAAATGCTTGATCAGGCCCCGTTCCATAACAAATCCGATGATCAGCATGACGGGGATTGCGAGGAAAATGGCCAGTGGCACTGCCCAATCGATCAGGGTGTTGCCCGCGCTTTCGCCGAACCAGCCGATCACATAGGGCGTGTCGACTTTTAGTGGGTTGCCCAGAAAGTCGGTTTGGCTTTCGTCTATGACCTCGTAGCTGAGGTTGAGGATACGTTGCATCGTCACGGCGACAAAGGCCCCGACGAGGAACAGCGCGCCATGCGCGAAGTTGACGACACCCAGCGTGCCGAAGATCAGGGTCAGACCAAGGGCAATCAGCGCATAGGCCGACCCTTTGTCGAGACCGTTCAGGATCTGAATGATGATGTCTTGCATAGCCGCATCCTTGCGCCCGCGATTGGGCAAAGTGGGGGGGATCGCCCCCCGCGATGCGGAGGGCGTTTGAGCAATGTAAATCTGTCGAAAATGGGGGGCACGCGGCCCCCCAAAGCCCCAAGGTGCGCTTATGCGCCCGGGTTACACGACCCCAGATCGCCACCGGCGAACATTGGGTGATCTTGTGGGTACTCGACCTGCGCGCGTGGTGTGACTTCGACGATTTCAAGTGTGTCGAATGCGTTGGTCGGGTTTTCGGCGCCTTTCATAACCAGCACGTCTTTGAAGCACTGGTGATCGTCGGCACGGTAGAGTGTTGGGCCGTTGCCCAGACCGTCGAATTCGAACCCTTCGAGCGCTTCTGCAACGCCGCATGGGTTGAATGTGCCGGCCCGTGTCACGGCATCCGCATAGAGCAGCGTTTGCACGTAGCATGTGTGCGCCGCACCCGATGGTGGGAAGCCGTACTTTTCGCCAAAGGAACGTGTGAAGGCAGCTGTGCCTTCGTCCTGTAGCTGCCAGTTCCAGTTCATGGAGCCAAACACGCCTTTGATGTTTTCGCCCGCACCAGCGGCCATCAGCTCGGAGTAGAGCGGCACGATGATCTGGAAGTCTTTGCCGTTGACCTGACGGTCGCGCAGACCGAATTGAACAGCCTGTGACAGCGAGTTGACCATGTCCCCACCGTAGTGGTTCAAGATCAGCGTATCGGCGCCGGAGTTCAGGATCGGTGCGATGTAGGACGAGAAGTCGCCCGCACCAACAGGTGTGAGAACGTTCTGAACAGTGCCCCAACCCAGTGCCTCAGTGGCTGTCTGGATGGATTCCTGCTGTGTCCAGCCCCATGTGTAGTCTGCTGTCAGGTGATAGGCCTGACGCTCGTTGCCGTATTCTGCTTCCAGAACCGGACCCAGAGCCGCACCAGACATATAACCGTTAAAGAAGTGGCGGAAGCCATTGGCCTTGCGGTCTTTACCAGTTGTGTCGTTTGAGTGTGTGAGACCGGCCATGAAGATGATGCCAGCTTCCTGACACAGACCTTGGACAGCGATCGCCACACCGGAGGAGGAACCACCGTTGACCATGATCACGCCTTCGCGCTCGATCATCTGCTGAGCGGATGCACGTGCCACGTCGGATTTGGTCTGAGTGTCGCCTGTGACGAACTCGACCTTCTTGCCCAAGATACCTGTGCCGTCGAGGTTCTTCTCGGAGAAGGTGTTCAGCATGCCGCCGTCGCCCATGCCGTTCAGGTGCTCAACAGCCAGCTCTTGTGCGCGCAGCTCGTCGAGGCCTTCTTCCGCGTAGGGGCCAGTTTGTGGGACGTTGAAACCGATTTTAACGGTGTCGCCCTGTGGCGCGTTGGTAAAGCCTGCATGGCCGTCCGCGCGCAGATATTGTGGCAAAGCCAAGCCAGCGCCGCCGATGGCACCGGTCTTGAGAACGCCACGACGTGTGAAACGTGAATTCTTCATTGAGGTCTCCCTGTTTATATTCGCGTGGCCCCCAACTCCCCTCGGAGGCCTCGCATGCACATTTTTGTCAGTGCTGACGCGGAGTATTGGTGCAGCACCCGGTTCTTGCAATGTGAAAACGACAGATTTTTGAGACAAGCGTAAAGGTGTTGACTAAATTTCTGCGTGAGTTGTAAATTAAGTGACAGCGCAGTTGCAGCAAGATCAGCACATCAAAGAGGAAACCCATGCCGCACCGCAGCCTCATCGGATCCCGTGTGCGAGACCGCCGCCTGTCGTTATCCCTGTCGCAACGTCAATTAGCGCAGGCGATTGGCATTTCACCTTCTTACTTAAACCTAATTGAACACGGAAAACGTGGAATCGGCGCGGGTCTGCTGACCCGTTTGGCGGATGCTTTGGGTGCGGATGCAGCCGTATTGCAGGCCGCAGAAGACAACGCATTGATCGCCCGTTTGGCCGCCATCACCCCCGATACCGCCGAGCCCGTCGAGGCGATTGTCGACCGTTTTCCTGTCTGGTCCCGCCAGATTGCGGCCCAAGCGGACGAGATCGCGGAACTGACCCAAGACAAGGCCGCCCTGACAGAGCGCGCCCAATATGACCCCGCATTGGCCGCTGCTTTGCATGATGTTTTGTCGATTGTGACCTCGATCCGGTCAACCGCGTCCATTCTGGTGGATGGCGCGGGTGATCCCGAGTGGGAAGCCCGGTTTCATGCCAATATCTACAATGATAGCAAGCGGTTGGCGCAAATGTCTCAGGCCCTCGTGGAATATCTCGATGGCACCCGTGCAGCGCAGGATCAAGTGAGCGACGCCCCGGACCCTATAGAGACGCGCATTGATCGAATAGAGGTCGACCGTGCGATGCACCGCGTGGGATCTGATCCGGCAGCTGTTGCCAAGGTGCTGGGCGTGGGGTTGGCCGATGCGATGATCGCTATGGCCGGTCACACGGATGCGGACCTGCCGCAAATGGGGCTGGCTGCCTGCGATGGAGCGGGCGTGATGACCCATTATCAGCCCTGTGATGGGTTTATGATGGCGCGGATGCGCGGGGCTTGTCCGCTGTGGCCGCTGTTCCAAGCGCTGCAACAGCCCGGCCGTCCGATGCGCCATGTGGTGGCGATGACGGGCGGGCAAAGTCCGCGATTGACCTGTTATACGGTCGCAGACCGCTATGAGGCTGCGACATTTGACGCAAGCGCCGCGATCCGGTCGGTGATGTTGGTGGTCGCCGATGCCCCGAGCGCTGCGGCGCAGACCGTCGGGCCGGGATGTGCCACCTGTGCGGCCCAAGACTGCGCCGCCCGGCGCGAAGCCCCGCGCCTGCGCCTTTGACAGGGGCGCGAAAGCTGCCAGTATAGGCGCGGGACACAATCGCGAGCGCTGGGGAGAGCACTGTGGCGGGACGGGTTTTATTGATCGAGGATGAGCCAAATATCGTGGAAGCGATCAGCTTTATCCTGAGCCGTGACGGCTGGACGGTCCACACCCATCAAGATGGCGAAACCGCGGCCGAAAGGGTGCGGGCGCTGCCCCCTGACCTGATCATCTTGGACGTGATGCTGCCGGGGCGCTCTGGCTTTGATATCCTCAAAGACCTGCGTGGATCAGAGGACACACGCCGTTTGCCGGTTTTGATGTTGACCGCGCGCGGCGCGCCCAAGGACCGTGATTTGGCGATGGATTTGGGGGCGACGGTCTACATGACCAAACCGTTTTCGAACTCTGAAATACTAGAGACCGTCCGCCGGTTGGTTGAAGGTTAAGATCGTGGCGCAAGACCCTGTATTTTTGGATAAACCACGCTACCGACAGAGGCGTTTACGCGATGCATTGCGCCTGCTGCCGCTGCTGGGCGTGGTGTTGTGGGCCATCCCGATATTGTGGCTGCGCGGGGCAGATGGGCCAGGCAATGGGCGCGCCCTGATCTATATTTTTGCGATCTGGGTGGTGCTGATTGGGGCCAGTGCCGCGCTGACCAGATACTTGCGCTTGGAAGACGCCGCAGACCAAGAGCCGCCTTAGATGTTGGCGTTTAACGTCCTTGTACTGGCTTCGCTGCTTTATGTGGCGTTCCTGTTTGCTGTGGCCTTTGTCGCGGAACGGCGCGCCGAGGCGGGGCATCGCGCGGGTTGGCTGTCATCGCCGATCATCTACACGTTGTCGCTGTCGATTTATTGCACAGCTTGGACATTTTACGGGGCCGTCGGGTTCGCGGCGCGGTCGGGATTGGAATACCTGACGATCTATCTCGGCCCGTCGTTGGTCATGCTGGGCTGGTGGGCGCTGTTGCGCAAATTGGTGCGCGTCGGGCGGGCACAGCGGATCACCTCCATTGCCGATCTGATCTCGTCTCGGTTTGGGAAATCGACGACCCTGGGTGTGATTGTGACCTTGCTGTGCGTCGTCGGTGTCACCCCTTATATTGCGCTGCAACTTCAATCTATTACGCTGAGTTTTGCGGTCTTTGCTGCCGTCGATCAGATGGGATGGGGCGATGCCGAGCTGCGCAATGTGGCGTTTCTATCTGCCCTTGGTCTAGCGGTCTTTACCATTCTGTTTGGCACCCGCAATCTGGATGCGAACGAACGCCACCACGGCGTTGTTCTGGCCATCGCGGTCGAGGCCGTGGTCAAGCTGGCCGCATTGCTGGCCGTGGGCCTGTTCGTGGTCTGGGGTAT
>CALHAP010000036.1 GCA_937931795.1 uncultured Paracoccaceae bacterium | reverse complement strand
CCACAGGCGGTCTTGGGACAAGTGGTTGCCAATCGCGCGCTCGACAATGAAGCGACGGAAATTGGCCTGTCAGCCGGCGATGTCCACGTCAACGACCGCATTGTGCGCCAACCTGCGTTCGCGGGTCTTGATGGCAGTTTTGATCCCGAAGGCTACGCCTACGCCCTGCGTACCCAAGGCCAAACAGTCGGTCAATTCGAAGCCACGGTGCGCGATGAGATCGCCCGCAATATTTTGGAAGCCGCCGTTGTGGGCGGCACCGGCGAACAACCGACGTATGTCGACACATTGCTGTCCTACATAGGCGAACGTCGCAGCTTTACTTGGGCCACATTGACCGCTGACGCGCTGGAGGGCGACCTGCCCGCCCCGACAGAGGACGACGCCCGCGCCTATTTTGACGCCAACCCACTTGAGTTCACCGCCCCCGAGAGCCGCCAGATCAGCTATGCTTGGGTCACCCCGACGATGTTGATCGATCAGGTCACGGTGACGGACGAAGAAATCGCTCAACAATACGAACAGCGCATCGCAGAATTTGTGAGCGGTGAACGCCGCTTGGTCGAACGCTTGATCTACCCCGACCAAACCGCAGCCGAGGCTGCAATCGCCAGCCTATCAGACGAGGTGACATTCGAGACTTTGGCCGAAGCGCGGGGCTTACGCATCGAAGACACCGATCTTGGCGACGTCGCCCAAAACCAATTGGGCGCTGCTGGCGAAGGCGTGTTTGCGGCAGAACCTGGCGATGTTGTGGGCCCGTTTCAGACCAATCTCGGCCCTGCCCTGTTTCGTATGAACGCGGTTTTGCAAGCCCAAGAAACCACATTGGAAGAAGCCAGCGACGGCATTCGCGATCAATTGGCAGATGGCCGTGCGCGCAGGCTCATCCAAGGCATGGGCAATGATATCACGGACCTTGTGGCCGGTGGCGCCACGCTCGAAGATATCGCCGAGCGCACCGAGCTGGTGATGGGGCAGATTGACTGGTCGGTGGAAGCCACAGACGGCATCGCCGCCTACGAGAGCTTTCGCGCAAATGCGGTTGGATTGACCGAAAATGCCTTTCCCGAAGTGGTCGAGCTGTCCGATGGCGGGTTGTTTGTCGCGCGTTTGGACGGGATCACCCCGCCGACGCTGCGCCCCTTCGACGACGTGTCAGAGGCCGCCACACAGGCCCGCGCCGCCGAAGCCACCCAAGAAGCGATCGCAGATCAAACCGCAACCCTCATCACCAGCTTGGCCACCAATGGTAGCTTTGAGGACCTCGGGCTGGACGCGACCACAGAGGTGAACCTGATCCGTCGCGAGTTTGTTGCAGGCACGCCACCGGGCTTCATGGAAACCGTGTTTGGGATGTCGCCGGGCGATGTGACAACGGCAGAATTGCCCGAAGGCATGATCATCGTGCGCCTGGATGAGGTCGCGGACTACAATGCCGATGACGCCACGATTGAGGCCGAACGTGAGGCGATCGCACAACGCGCCTCGGTCGGTTTGGCGCAGGACATCTTTGCGACGTTTTCGTCCCAAATCCAGCTGCGCACGGATGTGAACATTCGCGAGGATGCGCTGACCTATGTGCATTCGCAGTTTCGGTAAGGCCGCTTAGATGTCCCTCTCCCCCGATTTCGAGACCTTCGCCTCCGCCTATGACGCGGGGAAAAATCAGGTTGTCTATCGGCGGCTGGCGGCAGATATGGACACGCCTGTGTCTTTGATGCTGCGGCTGGGGGATGCGGGGCCGCATAGTTTCATGCTCGAAAGCGTGACGGGGGGTGAAATTCGCGGCCGCTATTCGATGATCGGAATGAACCCCGATGTGATCTGGAAATGTCGCGGGACCACTGCGCAGATCAACCGTGCCGCCCGCTATGACCCCGATGCCTTCGAGGACCAAAGTGCGGCCCCGCTCGACAGCCTGCGCGCCCTGATCGCGGACTGCAAGATCGACCTGCCCCACGACCTGCCCGACGGTGCGGCGGGGCTGTTTGGCTATCTGGGCTACGATATGATCCGGCTGGTGGAACATTTGCCGGATGTGAACCCCGATCCGCTGGGCCTGCCTGACGGGATCATGATGCGCCCCTCGATCATGGCGGTGCTGGACGGGGTGAAGAGCGAGGTCACGCTGGTGGCCCCCGCTTGGGCCAACAGCGGGCTGACGGCGCGCGCCGCCTATGCGCAGGCCGCCGAAAGGGTGATGGATGCCGAACGTGCGCTCGACCGTGCCATTCCCGGTGACAGCCGCGCGCAATCGGCCCCACAGCCTGCCGCTGACCCTGTCTCAAACTTTTCGCATGACGCCTATTTAGAGGCTGTTGAGACCGCCAAGGAGTATATTCGCGCGGGCGACATTTTTCAGGTTGTCCCGTCGCAGCGGTGGACGCAGGATTTCCGCGAACCTCCCTTCGCGCTCTATCGGTCACTGCGGCGCACGAACCCGTCGCCCTATATGTTCTACTTCAATTTCGACGGCTTTCATGTGATCGGTGCCAGCCCTGAAATCCTCGTGCAGGTCAAAGGCAAACAGGTCACCATCCGCCCCATCGCGGGCACCCGCCCACGCGGCGCGACGCCCGATGAGGACAACGCATTAGAAGCCGATCTGATGGCGGATCAAAAGGAATTGGCCGAACATCTCATGCTGCTCGATCTGGGCCGCAACGATGTGGGCCGCGTCGCCAAGATCGGCACAGTGCGCCCAACCCAAAAGTTCATCGTCGAACGCTACAGTCACGTCATGCACATCGTCTCAAACGTGGTGGGCGAATTGGCTGACGGTCAAGACGCGCTGACGGCGTATTTCGCAGGCATGCCCGCAGGCACGGTGTCCGGCGCGCCAAAAGTCCGCGCGATGGAGATCATCGACGAGTTAGAGCCCGAGAAACGGGGTGTCTACGGTGGTGGCGTGGGCTATTTCGCGGCCAATGGTGACATGGATATGTGTATCGCGCTGCGCACCGCCGTGCTCAAAGACGAAAAGCTCTATATTCAGGCGGGCGGCGGCGTGGTCTATGACAGCGATCCCGAGATGGAATTTAAAGAAACCGTGCATAAATCAAACGCGATCCGGCGTGCGGCAGCGGATGCCACCACCTTTCGCAGTGGCGGCAATAGCTAGCGGCGTTTAGCGACCGTTTAGGATTGCAGACACCGGGGCCAGCGCAATCTGGCCTGTCGCATTCGCGGCGCCCCAAAGCGCCAGCGCCGAAATCGTCTCGGGCCGCACACGCCCCACCAAGATCACGCCGCTCTGCTGGCGCGCACGGAAGGCCGCTTGGTCAAGGAACCGGCGAATGATGCGGGCTTCTTGCGCCTCTTCGTCAATATCGCGGTACACAACGGCGGCTGGCACATCGCCACTGTCCGCGGACCGCAAACCTGTGTTCAGCCCCCGGCTTTGGGTCACAAAACCGCGCCCATCGGCTGCCAAACGGGCCATTGCCTGATCTGCCAAGGGACGATCTGACTGCAAGCCCGCCTGCCCGATGTCGAGCAATCCAATCGCTTCGGGTAGTTCTGCAAAACCCGCCTCGAGGATGACTTCGGCATCCGACGGCAACGCGCCATCGGGGATTTCGGCCAAGGCGATCACTTCAATGCCCGCGTCACGGTAGCCGCGCATCCGCTCTTTTGCGTTTTCTGTCGTCGGGCTGAGGGCAATTGTCACAGCAAAAGGGATGTTGGCCAATGCCCCCTCGGCACCGCTGAGCAATCCATCGTCGATCAAAATAACGGACATCATAGGCACGCCCGCAGGCACCGTGAAATCAGCGGCAAAGCGGGTCAAAGCGTCACCATCCGCCTGCGCCGCGCTGTCTTCGGCAGGTGCTGGTGTCGGGGTGGGATCAATCGGGTCCGGGGTTTGCGGCACCAACACTTGCGCCTGCGCGCCCGGCAACAACGGCGTCTCGGTATCCAACGCGATCACAGGATCCGCATTGCCTGCTGGTTCGGGATTGGCGGCTTCCGCATCCTCTGCGGCCGCGTCAGTATCTGTATCTGTATCTGTTGCGGTAGACTGGTCCGGCTCAACATCAGAGACCTCATTTACAGGCTCGCTCGGCGTGGGATCATCTGCATCCAGTGTCTCAGCCTCTGTCGTGTCTGACGGTGCGTCCTGTTGCGCAGCATCGCCCTCGGGCACCGCCGCCGTCGACGTATCCAGCACGACATCACGCTCTTGATCGGGAACAACCGGGGCCAGTCCTTGCGGATTGGGCAACACGGGTTCGTCAAGCGATGCGCCCACAACCGGGGTATCCGTCACATCGGGCAGCGCAAGCCCAGAGGTCACCTCGCCCGTGTCCGGTTGCGGCAAAGGATCGGTGTTGGTCTGGACCTGAGGGATGATGCGGCCCGGCGTTTCAACTCCGGGCGTCACAGACGGCGCGGGCGCGCCACCGGGATCTGTGGCCACATCCGGCACGATCTCGTCTGGGTTGCTCTGCTCGGTCGCGTCGGCAATATCAGGTGCCGTGACCTCGGGCGAGGATGGCGGCACAGAGCCTGCGGGCTGCTTGGAGGCCAAAGAAATGGTGCCAAGTCCGAGCAAAGACACAGCGCTCCCGCACAGCAACCCCGTAAAATACCCTTGCGCCACGACACACACCTCCCGGCAAACAGACCAAATGACATGCGAAGCTGCGCGCCATATCTTGACTGTATCCTACCGCGCGGCCCATGTAGGGTGCAACCAAGACCCGCCGGGCCAAGGCCCTTGGGTGGCAGTTTTTTGACAATGGGGCGCGTTGTGCTGCTTTTAATCGATAATTACGACAGCTTTACCTACAATCTCGTCCACTATTTCGGCGAGCTGGGGGCTGATGTCGTGGTCCACCGCAATGATGCGCTGGACGTGCAACAGGCGATGGCGCTGAAACCGGCAGGCATCGTGTTGTCCCCCGGCCCCCGCGCGCCAGCGGATGCAGGTATTTGCCTCGCGATGGTGCATGCCGCCGCCGAGAGCAAAACACCGTTGATGGGCGTGTGTCTGGGCCATCAGGCGATTGGGGAAGCTTTTGGCGGTCAAATCACGCGCTGCCATGACATCGTACACGGAAAAATGGGCCAGATGCAGCACACCAACACCAGCCTGTTTGCCGGACTGCCATCCCCCTTTGAGGCGACGCGCTACCATTCGCTGGTGATCGAGCGTGCCACCCTGCCCGACACGCTTGCGATCACGGCCGAGCTGGATGACGGCGTGATCATGGGCGTGCAGCACAAGACACTGCCCATCCACGGCGTGCAGTTTCACCCTGAAAGCATCGCGTCCGAACACGGGCATGCGCTTTTGAAGAACTTTCTCGACATATTGCCGGTGCCCGCATGAGTGATACTCTAAAACCCCTGATCGACGCCGCAGCACAGGGGCCATTGACCCGCGCGCAAGCGGAATCCGCCTTTGGCATTTTGTTCGATGGCGATGCGACGCCCGCGCAAATCGGGGGGTTTTTGATGGCGCTGCGCACGCGCGG
>CALHAP010000035.1 GCA_937931795.1 uncultured Paracoccaceae bacterium | reverse complement strand
AGACCAATGCCATATTTCAGCGCCAGCCCAGACCGCGCGCGAATTTGCACCTCAAACCCCGCAGGCACAGCCATAAGTAACCCCGTTGGCACCACAGCCCGCGCACCGGGTGCAAGGGTAAATGTGCCGCGCTCGGGCAAGTTTGCCCGCACATCGGCACCCGCAGCACCGGCGGTTTCATAACTCGGCAGTGGTACGGTTTGATCCGCCCCCTCGCGCCACATCAAAGCAATATCGGTCATGATTCCCCCCAACCATGTCTGCGCAGAACCTAGAGCGATGCTGCTAGATGGCCAAGGTCATCCGCCGATCAATGCATCCGCAATCTTTTGCGCCAAACGGCGGGCCACCTGATCTTTGGTCATGCGTGGCCAGGCTTCGGCACCTGCGTCTGAAATCACCGTGACAGCGTTCTCATCGCCGCCCATGATGCCGGTTTCAGGCGAGACGTCATTGGCCACGATCCAGTCGCAGCCTTTGCGCAAACGTTTGGCGGTGGCGTTTTCGATCACATCATCGGTTTCAGCGGCAAAACCTACGACCAGATCCGGTCGCCCGGCCCCCATCTGACTGATCGTGGCGAGGATATCGGGGTTCTCGGCGAACTCCAAAACCGGCAAACCGCCCTTGGTCTTCTTGATTTTGCGGTCGCTGGCATTGGCCATGCGCCAATCGGCAACGGCGGCGGCAAACACGGCGGCATCGGCGGGCAAAGCGTCTTTAGCAGCGGTCAACATCTGCGCGGCTGTTTGCACTTTTCGAACACCCACACCCTCAGGCGGATCAATATCCGCAGGGCCTGTCACAAACACAACCTCAGCCCCCAGCATCGCCAGCGCGCGCGCGATGGCCGTGCCTTGCGCGCCGCTTGATCTGTTGGCGATGTATCGCACCGGGTCAATCGGCTCATGGGTGGGGCCAGACGTCACCAAAATCCGCTTGCCCGTCAGGGTGCCTGCTTCAAACTGCGCCTCGATTGCAGCGACGATTTCCAGCGGTTCGGCCATGCGTCCGGGACCATATTCACCGCAGGCCATATCCCCATCACTTGGCCCCACAACCGCCACGCCATCCCGTTTCAGCACCTCTAGATTGCGCTGTGTCGCGGCATGGTCCCACATCCGCACATTCATCGACGGCGCGATCAACACGCGTTTGTCCGTCGCGAGCAAAAGGGTCGATGCCAGATCATCACAAAGGCCCGCCGCCATCTTCGCCATCATATTGGCGGTCGCGGGGGCCACGACGATCAAATCTGCGGCGCGGCTTAGCTCGATATGGCCCATTTCGGCCTCAGCCGTCAGATCAAACAAATCGCGGTACACCTTTGACCCCGCCAAGGCCGAGACAGACAGTGGGGTCACGAATTCCTCTGCCGCGCGGGTCAACACCGGGGTCACCTGCGCGCCGCGTTCGCGCAACCGTCGGATCAAATCCAGCGCTTTGAACGCCGCAATGCCACCCGTGATGACCAACAGGATATGTTTGTTTTTCAACATTCTGCGCCTCAGATATTCGTTCAGGGGAAACCTAGGTCACAGCACAGACATGCGCAATCAGCACAAAAAAGGCCCACCACAAACTGTGGCAGGCCCATCATTCAGGAGCAGCTCGCTGGGTTACGCCAGAAAATGCGCAACCTCGCGCGATTGCCCTTCCAGACATTTGCGCATCTTGCCAAAGGCGGCAGCCTCTAGCTGGCGCACGCGTTCCTTGGAGAGGCCCAGCTCATTGCCAAGGCTTTCAAGCGTTCGGGGGGCATCACGCAGCTTACGCTCGCGCACGATGAACTGTTCGCGGTCGTTCAGCCCAGACAATGCCGTCACCAGCCACTGGCGCAATGTATCGTTGTCATGGTTATTCTCAACGGTTTCAGCGGCTTGCTCGCTATCATCTTGCAACGCATCAATCCATTCGCGGCCTTCGTCTTCGGCAGATTGGGTGGCGTTGAGAGAGAAATCCGAGCCGGACAAACGCCCTTCCATCATCTCTACGTCATGCAACGGCACACCGACCTCGACCGATATCAAGCGGCGCATCTCGTGACCGGGCAATGTGCGACCCTCAGCCGAGGCTTCCCGCTCGAGGCGGGCCTGCACGCGTTTCATGTTGAAAAACAACGATTTTTGTGACGAGGTCGACCCGGTGCGGACCATCGACCAGTTGCGCATCACGTAGTCTTGGATCGACGCCTTGATCCACCAGACCGCATATGTCGAAAACCGCACACCACGATCAGGATCAAACTTATCAGCCGCTTTCATCAGCCCGAGCGATGCCTCGGAAATAAGATCATTCATCGGCGCACCGTAGCGGCGAAACTTGGACGCCATCGAAATCGCCAAGCGCATGTAGGCTTGGATCAACCGGTGCAGGGCCTGCTCATCGCGCTGATCGCGCCATGCGTAGGCCAGCGCCAGCTCTGTCTCTGCATCAAGCAATTCCGCTTTCATCGCTTTGCGCGTATAGGCCTGATCCGAAAAACCATCTAATGCCATGTCGAACCCCTGTTGCTGATTGACGTTTGCCGTAAATTTTTGGTTACAATTTCTACGCGCACCTGCCGGGCCCGGATCAAAGAAAGTGAAAATATGCCATTGCATCGCCACGCATTGATCTTAGGGGGGGCTGCTTCGGGCAAGTCGTTGCTTGCCGAAAACCGAGTGCTTGCCATGGGCAAGACACCCATCTACATCGCGACCGCAACGGCCTATGACGCTGAAATGACCTCTAAAATCGAGATGCACCAGAACAGGCGCGACGATATCTGGCACACAATTGATGCCCCGCTCGACGTGGCCACGGCGCTAAACAGCGCCCGCGAAAATAATGCGGTTTTATTGGATTGCGCCACGCTATGGCTGACCAATCTCATGTTTGCGCAGCGTGATAGTGACGCGGAGACAACCCTGTTGCTGGACGCTCTGCGCAGCTGTGCGGCCCCTGTTACCATCGTATCAAACGACGTAGGCGGCGGCATCACGCCCGACAACGCTATGGCGCGCAGGTTCCAACGCATCCAAGGCACGTTCAATCAGCGCATCGCAGCCGAACTAGGGACCGTGATCCTCGTCACGGCGGGCCTGCCTTTGGTGCTGAAAGGTCAGATATGAGCACGCTGCATCTGGTGCGTCACGGTCCGACACATGCTAAAACCATGGTTGGTTGGACCGATCTGCCCGCTGATCTGGGCGACACACAGGCCCTCACGCGGCTGACACAGGCGCTGCCGGATGCCCCTGTCATCTCGTCAGACCTGATCCGCGCCACAGCCACAGCCGACGCGATCCAGCACGGCCGCACGCGCCTGCCCCATGATCCCCGTTTGCGCGAAATGCACTTTGGCGCGTGGGAAAACCGCACGTGGGCGGCGCTTGACGCCGAAGACCCCGCCCATATCCGCGCCTTTTGGGAAACCCCCGGCGATGTGGCACCCCCGGACGGCGAGAGCTGGAACGCCTTTTGCGCCCGCGTTTCACCCACCATCGACGATCTGGCCGCATCCCACCCCACACTCATCATCGTCTGCCACTTCGGGGTCATCCTCAGCCAACTCCAGCGGGCGCTACAGGTCACGACAACGCAAGTTTTCGCCCATAAAATCGACAACCTATCCGTCACGACGCTGCAAACTGGTCCTTGGGGGGCCGATCAGATAAACCGCTCGTATTAATCCTATTTCGCAAGGGACGCGCGCGATGACCTATCACCTCACCATCGGCAACCGGCTCTATTTCAGCTGGTCGCTCTCATCCTTTCTGCTGTTCAACCGCTTTGGATTAGAAGATCACGTCATAACCACGCTGATTTTCCCGCAGATCGAGAGCGAAGTCGGCGCGGCCCTGTCCGATCACCCGCCGGCGCGCACGGTGCCCACGATGATCACGCCCGAGGGCGCCGTGGTCTCGGACAGCATGGCCATCGCAGAGGAACTCGCCAGTCGTCACCCCGACGTCGCGTTTTGGCCGCGTGACCCGCACGCCCGCGCTGTGGCCCGCAGCCTCGCCAACGAAATGCATTCTAGTTTCAGCGGCTTGCGCAGTGACTGGCCGATGAACCTGCGCACGGCGTTTGTGCCCGTCGAGCCGCCCGACGCAATCACCGCCGAGCTGGACCGCGTTGAGACGCTTTTCACCCACGCCCGCACCAACACCGGATCGCAGACCCCGTGGCTCTGCGGTGACTACAGTATCGTCGATGCAATATTCGCCCCCATGGCCGCGCGTTTGGCCTGCCACGGGTTGGACACGCGCCCCACAACACGCGCCTATATCGCGGCGCATCTGGCCGATCCCGCGTTCCGTCGCTGGCGCGCGATGGGGCTGGCCAAGGGGATCGCAATGCCGAAATTCGAGAGCGGTGCGCCGAAACGTCCCTGGCCCGGACCCACACCTTTGACGGCCACCGCGACGGACATTGGACCCTCAGAGAACGAGAGTTGCCCTTATTCCGGCCTACCAGCTACGCATTATCTGACGCTCGACGGTCGCACATTCGGGTTCTGCAACGCCTTTTGCCGCGATAAAACCATCGCAGATCCCGAGGCTTGGCCCGCTTTCATGGCGCTTCTTCGCCCGCGTTAACCATTCCTCAACCCCTTCTTGGCACTCCGTTAAATGAGTTAAAGACGGGGTAAAGAAATGGTGGCCTTGGCCTATACCGTGGCCTTTGAAGGGGTCGAGGCGCGCATGGTCGAGGTGCAATGCGCGGTCTCACCCGGCTTGCCCGCCTTCACCGTCGTGGGCCTGCCGGACAAGGCCGTGTCCGAGGCCAAAGAACGGGTGCGCGCCGCCCTATCCGCCATGGCCATCGCCCTGCCGTCCAAGCGGATCACGATCAACATGTCGCCCGCCGACCTGCCCAAGGAAGGGTCGCATTTCGACCTGCCCATAGCGCTGGCCCTGCTCGCGGCCCTCGACATTATCCCGTTAGAGGAGGCCGAGCAAACAGTGGCCTTGGGCGAGCTATCCCTCAGCGGCGGTCTGATCCCCGTGATCGGCGCATTGCCCGCCGCGATGGCCGCCGCCGAGCACGAGCGCACGTTGCTCTGCCCCGCCGCCTGTGGCCCCGAAGCGGCGTGGGTCGATGCAGCCAAGGTGGTGGGCGCGGACAGCCTCGCCGCCGTGATCCGCCACTACAACGGCACGCAGATCATCTCGCCCGCCCTGCCCGGCGAAGTGCATCAGGCGACCAACGGCAAAGATCTGCGCGACGTGAAGGGCCAAGAACGGGCGAAACGCGCGCTGGAAATCGCCGCCGCAGGCCGTCACCACATGCTGATGGTCGGCCCCCCCGGCTCTGGCAAATCCATGCTCGCGGCCCGCCTGCCCGGTATCTTGCCGCCGCTCTCCCCTGCCGAGGCGCTCGACACCTCCATGATCCAATCGCTGTCGGGCCTGATCAAGGAGGGTGGCATCAACCGCACGCGCCCCTTTCGCGAACCGCATCACACCGCCTCTATCGCGGCCATCGTCGGGGGCGGGCGCAGCGCAAAACCGGGCGAGATCTCGCTGGCCCACAATGGTGTGTTGTTCATGGACGAGCTGCCTGAGTTCCCGCGCACTGTCCTCGAAACCCTGCGCCAACCCATCGAGACGGGCGACGTGGTCATCGCGCGGGCCAACGCCCATGTCCGCTACCCCTGCAAATTCATGCTCATCGCCGCTGCAAACCCTTGTAAATGCGGCTATCTCAGCGATCCGGCCCGCGCCTGCGCTCGTGTTCCGACCTGTGGCGAAGACTACATGGGCCGCATTTCTGGCCCCCTGATGGACCGCATCGACCTGCGCGTTGACGTGCCCCCAGTCCCGTTCTCGGACCTCGATTTACCGGCATCGGGCGACACATCTGAGCAGGTCGCGGCCCGCGTCGCATCGGCCCGCCAAACCCAATCCGACCGCTTCGCAGGCATCGACGGCGCTGAGGTCAACGCGGACGCCGAAGGGCAGCTGTTAGAGGAGATCGCAGGCCCCGACGCGGACGGACGCGCGCTGCTCACCAAAGTCGCCGAACACTACGGATTGACCGCGCGGGGCTATCACCGAGTGCTGCGGGTCGCACGCACCATCGCCGATCTGGCATGCGAAGAGAACGTCCTGTCCTCGCATATCGCCGAAGCAGTCAGCTACCGCCAAAAAGTAGGCGACGCGCACTAGCCCCCCTTGAACGGCGCAAAACCGTGCCCAAATACCAACTCGAAGGTGCCAAACGGGCCTTCACAAACTGGTCTGTCCCCCATGGGAAGGCCGCACATTGGTATCGCTCAACGGAGGATAACCCCCATGCGTACATCGACACTTGCCCCGCTTTATCGTTCAACCGTCGGCTTCGATCAGATCGCCGACCTGATGGACCGGGTGCTGACAAAAGACGTCAGCCAGAACAACTTTCCCCCCTATAACATCGAAAAAACCGACGAGAACGGCTGGCGCATTTCCATCGCTGTCGCAGGCTTTTCCGACGCCGACCTGAACATCGAACTGCGCGAGACATCGCTAATCGTAACAGGAACCAAGCCCGATGAAGACGACGACCGCAGCTACCTGCACCGCGGCATCGCTACCCGCGCCTTCGAGCGCCGCTTCCACCTCGCCGACCATGTGAAGGTCACGGGGGCCACCAACGAGAACGGCATGCTGCACATCGAATTGGTGCGCGAAGTCCCCGAAGCGCTCAAACCCCGCCGCATCGAGATCGCGAAAGCGCCGGTCGCGGAGGGATCGCTGGTTGAGGGTGAGGCGGTTAATTAATGAAGTATGCTTGGATGGGGTTTCGGCCCCATCCTAAGCCAAAAAATCAGCCGGACTGACGCGACCTCGCTCTTGAGATAAATTCTGCTAAGAGACATCCAACCAGTAGAATTGGTGCGACTAAAGCATACACCATAGCGGTCAATAATTCATAACCCGCAAAAGTTCGGGCCATCTCATCTGATACGAAATTACAGTTTGATCGAAGAAAATCATTATATTTTTGGCAATCATAGATAAGCAAAAAAGAAATAGAAAACACGATCAGAAAAAAGAGGCTGGCCGTTCGCAAAATGAGTCGGACTACCTTCAAACGGCAGCGCTTGCTCAGGTAAATTACCACGAGCGACGGTACGATAAGAAGAGCAAAAAGGCCAAGATATTCCATTGGCAGAAATTATAAACATCGTTCAGGTGAAGCGATGGCGAATTTCCGTACTTGACGTAGCCACCTAATGCGCCTCCGCCCAACTCGACCCCTGCCCCGCGTCCACTGACAACGTCACATCCAGCTTCACCGCGGGATCACAGGCCCCTTCCATAACCTCACGCGCGGTGGCGATCAGCGCGTCTTGCGCGCCTTCATCCACCTCAAAGATCAGCTCGTCATGCACCTGCAACAGCATCTTGGCAGGCTGGCCCGCAATCGCGTCCTCCATCCGCACCATCGCGCGGCGGATGACGTCGGCGGCGGTGCCTTGGATGGGCGCGTTGATGGCGGCGCGTTTTGCAAATCCCGCCTGCGGCCCCTTGGCGTCAATCGCGGGCGTGTTGATCTTGCGGCCAAACAGGGTCTGCACGTATTTATGCTCCTTCGCAAAGGCCACGGTGTCATCCATATAGGTCCGAATGCCGGGAAACCGCTCGAAATATCGGTCGATAAAGCCCTGCGCCTCGCCGCGCGGGATGCGCAGATTGCGCGCCAGACCAAAGCCTGAAATCCCGTAGATCACCCCAAAGTTAATCGCCTTGGCCTGCCGCCTGATGTCCGGCGTCATCTCATCCAGCGGCACGTCAAACATCTCGGATGCTGTCAGCGCGTGAATGTCGACGCCGTCCTTAAACGCCTGTTTCAGCGCATCAATCCCCGCGATATGCGCCAAAATCCGCAGCTCGATCTGGCTGTAATCGAGGCTCACCAGCACCTTGCCCTCCTCGGCGATAAACGCCTCGCGAATGCGCCGCCCTTCTTCAGAGCGCACAGGAATATTCTGCAAATTCGGGTCCGTGCTCGCCAGCCGCCCAGTGTTCGCACCCGCGATGGAGTACGACGTGTGGACACGCCCCGTCTCGGTATTGATGTGCTCTTGCAGGCTGTCGGTATAGGTCGATTTCAGCTTGGACAGCTGCCGCCAATCCAGCACGCGCCCCGGCAGATCATGCTCGGTCGCGAGGTCTTCGAGCACGTCTGCCCCCGTCGCATAGGCCCCCGTCTTGCCCTTCTTCCCGCCGGGCAGTGACATCTCGTCAAACAGGATCTCGCCCAGTTGCTTTGGAGATCCCACATTAAACGACCGCCCCGCCAGCTCGTGAATTTCCGCCTCTAGCCCTGCCATTTTCTGTGCAAACGCATTCGACATCCGGGACAGCGTATCGCGGTCCACCTTGATCCCCGCCATCTCCATGCGCGACAGCACAGGCACCAGCGGCCGCTCCAGCGTTTCATAGACCGTGGTCACACCCACGCGGTGCAATTTGGGCTTGAACAATTGCCACAGGCGCAGCGTCACATCTGCATCCTCGGCGGCGTATTTCACAGCATCTTCAATAGGAACGCGGTCAAAGGTGATCTGGCTCTTGCCCGTCCCGAGCAGTGTTTTGATAGGCACGGGCGTGTGCCCCAGATACCGCTCGCTGAGCAGGTCCATCCCGTGATTGTGCAGCCCGCCGTGCATTGCATAGGACATCAACATCGTGTCGTCGATGGGGGCCACGGCCACACCAACACGCGCGAAAATCTTGGCGTCGTACTTCATGTTCTGCCCGATTTTCAGTACGGCGGGATCTTCGAGCATGGGCCGCAGCATCGCCAGCGCCTCGTCCACGCCCATCTGCCCCTCGGCCAGCTCGTCGCCACCGAACAGATCGTCGCCGCGCGCCGCCTTATGGATCAGCGGCACATAGGCGGCATGGCCCGCCTCGACGCACAGGCAAATGCCCACCAGCTCGGCGGTCATCTCGTTGAGCCCCGTCGTCTCGGTGTCGACCGCCACATGGCCCACATCGTTGATCCGGTCGATCCAGACCTGCAAGGCCGCGGCATCGCGCACGCATTCGTATTTCGCCTCGTCAAACGGTATGGCATCGGGCGCGTCCTCGTCCGCAGGGGCGCTCACAGCCTCTATCGCGGGGGCCTCCGCCCCCAATTTGCTCGCGATCCGCGTCGTGATCGAACGGAACTCCATCTGCGACAAAAACCCCAGCAGCACATCAGGCTCGGGATCACGGATTTCCATACTGTCGAGCGTGAAGCCCAACTCCATCTCGCAATCGAGCTGCACGAGGCGTTTGGACAGCTCGATCTGCGCGCGATGCTCGATCAACGTCTGCCGCCGTTTGGGTTGTTTGATCTCTTCGGCCCGGTCGAGCAGTTCCTCCAGCGAGCCGTATTCGTTGATCAACAGCGCCGCAGTCTTGATCCCGATCCCCGGCGCACCCGGCACGTTGTCCACGCTATCACCCGCCAGTGCTTGCACATCGACGACACGCTCGGGGGCCACGCCAAATTTCTCATGCACGCCATCACGGTCGATCCGCTTGTTCTTCATCGGATCGAGCATCTCGACGCCGTCACCCACCAACTGCATCAAATCCTTGTCCGACGACACAATCGTCACCCGCCCGCCTGCGTCACGGGCCTGAGGAGCGAGGGTCGCGATGATGTCGTCGGCCTCGAACCCTTCGATCTCTTCGCAAGAGATGTTAAACGCGCGGGTGGCATCGCGGGTCAGGGGGATTTGCGGACGCAAATCTTCGGGCATTGCCTCGCGGTTGGCCTTGTACTGGTCGTACATGTCGTTGCGAAACGTGTGGCTGCCCTTGTCAAAGATCACCGACAAATGGGTCGCAGCATCGGGGCCCGTGTTGCCCTCGATATACTTCTGCAAAAGGTTACAAAACCCCGACACGGCCCCCACAGGCAAGCCGTCCGATTTGCGGGTCAGCGGTGGCAAGGCGTGATAGGCGCGAAAGATAAACGCCGATCCGTCGATAAGATGCAGATGGCACCCTTTTCCAAATGTCGTCATCGCCAACCCCCCTATGCAGCACGCAGCCTTAGTGCCACGCAGCGCAGAGGAGTTCTAGCGGGGGATGCGCCTATTCCGCCTTCGGGGCAAAATCCTCATGCACATACCGCGCGTCGCAATACATACATTCGACGCCTTCCGCATTTTTCGGCACCGTGTACCAGACACGCGGGTGGCCCAATGCGCCGTCGCCCCCGTCGCAGGCAATGCGCCACGCGTTGACGATCTTGGTCTCGGGGGCTGGAATGCTCATATCGGGCGCCTATTCTCTTGCTGACCTTGCCTGTTTAGCCCAAGCACAGCGCAGGGAAAAGCCGCGAAAGGCCATATCGTGACCAAAGACGCCATTACCATCACAGGCCTGAAAAAGACCTACGCCCCTTCGGCCAAATCCCCTGCCAAGGATGCACTCAAAGGCGTCGACCTCACGATCCCGCGCGGCTCGATCTTTGGGCTTTTGGGGCCCAATGGCGCGGGCAAATCCACGATGATCAACATCATGGCGGGCCTCGTGATCAAATCGGCGGGCAACGTCAACATTTGGGGCTTTGACCAAGACAAGAACCCCCGCCAGTCGCGCGCCGCTATCGGGGTGATGCCGCAAGAGCTGGTGCTCGACCCGTTCTTCACCCCGCGCGGCGCGCTCGATGTGCAGGCGGGTCTCTACGGGGTGCCGAAACGCCAGCGCAAAACCGACGAAATCCTCGAATTGATCGGCCTGACGGACAAGGCAGACGCCTATGCCCGCTCGCTCTCGGGCGGAATGCGCAGGCGCTTGCTCTTGGGCAAGGCGCTGGTTCATTCCCCCCAAATCCTCGTGCTCGACGAGCCAACAGCGGGTGTCGATATCGAGCTGCGCAACATGCTGTGGCGTAACGTGCGGCGGCTGAACGAAGAGCGCGGCATGACGATCATCCTGACCACGCATTACCTGGAAGAAGCTCAAGAAATGTGCGACGAGATCGCGATCATTAACCACGGCGAGTTAATCACCCGCGATACGACCGCCAACCTGCTGGGCCGCGTGTCAGCCAAGACGATGATCATCACGCCAACCACACCCACCGACGCGCCACCTATGCCCGCAGGTATCACCGCCGAGCGGCGCGGCGACAGGTTGGCGCTGACCTATGACCAGACCCAAGTCACAGCCGAAACAGCGCTCGACGCCCTGCGCGCCGCAAACATCCACATCAAAGACCTGCGCACCGAAGAGGCCGATCTCGAAGAGGTCTTCCTCGCCCTGACCTCAAGCGCCTAAGGGGTTTGCAGCATCCGGCCCAATTGTTCGCCGCCGATGATATGCAGATGAAAATGCGGCACGTCTTGGACGCCGTGCGTGCGGGTGTTGGCAATCGCGCGAAAGCCTGCCTCGACACCTGTGATCCGGCAAACCTCTGACACAGCTGCGAAAAACCCGGCTTGCTCCTCGGCGCTCGCATCGCGCGCGAAATGGTCGAGACTGACATAAGGCCCCTTGGGGATCACTAATACATGCACTTTGGCCTGCGGTTCGATATCGTTGAACGCCAATGCATGATCGCTCTCAAACACGGTCTGATTGGGGATCTCGCCACGCAGAATTTTGGCAAAAATATTGTCCGTGTCGTAGGCGAATTCCATCGGGTGCGTCTCCTCGGGCTGACGTTAGCCCCCACAACATCGCGCAGCCGGAGACCACGGGCAAGTCTAGATGTGTGAGGCTAGGGGAACAAAATGGCCCGCTGATCCTTAAACCATCAGACACCAATCCTCACATGAAAGGACATCGGCATGGCATATTCTGACGGCGACAAAGTGCAATGGAAGTGGGGAAACGGCACCGGCAAAGGGACCGTGACAAAGGTCTACACCCGCAAAATCACCAAGACGATCAAAGGGGCCGAAGTCACCCGCGAGGCCAGCGATGACGCACCGGCCTATCTGATCGAACAAAAGGATGGCGACGAGGTCCTCAAAAGCGGGTCCGAACTAGACGCAGCCTAACCCCCCTTGAGGCGGGCAGCACACGGCCTAACTTTCGTTTGCAAAAGCAAAGGAAGCGCGCGTGACAACAGTCCTGATCCTCGGCAGCGGCCCCAATGTGGTCGATGCGCAAATCTGGCCGCGCGGCGCGTTCGATCACATCGTGGCGATCAACAACGCATGGCGCGCACGCCCCGATTGGACGCATCTGATCTTCCCTGATGATTTCCCAACCGACAAATGGCCCGACGCGCCCACTGCGGCGCAGCGCATGATCCGCGCGGGGGAATATGTGCCTGCCAACAATGCTTATGGCGGTATTCTCTATGCAGGCGGCACCATGGCGTTCACCGCTGGCTATTGGGCGCTGCACGCGTTGAAACCGACCGTCATGGGTTTCATCGGTTGCGACATGGTCTACGCTAAAACGGGCAACACGCATTTTTACGGCAAGGGCGAACCCGATCCCCTGCGGACCGACATCACCTTGCGATCGTTAGAGGCGAAAGCAACACGGCTGCGCTTAATTGCAGCGCGCGACGGCTGCGCGGTCGTTAATCTCAGCGAAGGCGACAGCCGCCTGACGTTCCCCCGCGCCACGCTGGACACGCTTCTGCACGCGCAAGCACAGCCCAACGCAAATGCCACAGATGCGGCGCTCGGGGCCGAAGCAGACCTCGACTACGTGGTCCCCTCGGGCAAATATTGGAAAATCGAAGATACGCTCGACCCGACAAAAATCGACAGGATCGACGCGCTTTGGCGGCGGGGCGAGGGTTAACCGAGCAGCCCGGCCTGCGAAAACAGCGCTTTGATATCAGCCCTAGGGCGCGGCCCGATATGACCAATGACTTCGGCCCCCGCGATCACGCCCATCCGTCCGCATGTCTCTAGGCTCTGGCCCGTCGCCATACCGTAGATCACACCAGCGGCAAACTGATCGCCGGCACCTGTCGCATCCACGGGAACAACCTTTTTGACATCAACAACCACGCGCTCGGCCCCTTGGCGCAGGATCACGGGATCACCGGACCGGGTACAGACGACCAGATCACAAACCTCCGCCGCGCGGTCCAAGGCGGCATTTAGGTCATCGGTCTGGTAAAGCGTCGTCCACTCGGCCTCATTGCCGATCACGAAATCCATCTCGTCGACGATCAAACGCTGAAAATCATCGCGGTGCCGCTCGCAGCAGAACGGATCAGACAGGGTGATGCCAGACCGCCCGCCCGCGGCACGCATCGACTGCGCCGCCTTGGCAAAGGCCGATTTGCCCTCATCCTTGTCGAACAGATAGCCTTCGAGAAACAAAATCCCGCCGCCCGTAAAGACGTCTGCATCCACATCGCCCTGCCCCAGATCTGCGCCCGCACCCAGATAGGTGTTCATCGACCGCTCACCATCGGGCGAGACAAAGATCATAGACCGCGAGGTGGGCGCTTCGGCCCCGGCGACGGGGGCGTTTGGAAACGCGGTGCCCGCATCGGCCATGCCTTGCGCATAAAACCGGCCCAAGGCATCATCTTTCACCTTGCCAATAAACGCACTGCCCAGCCCCATCGCGCCCAGACCAGCAAGGGTATTGGCGACCGATCCGCCCGGCGCTTCGACACGGTCTTTCATCGCGGCATAGAGCTTTTCGGCGCGGTCACGGTCGACCAGCTGCATGATGCCCTTTTCAATGCCCATATGATCCAGAAACGTATCTTCGCCGTGGCTGATCACATCGACCATCGCATTACCGATACCGATGACGTCAAATTTATTCATTGGGTTTTATCCTCAAATTGGCACAGATCGCGAATGATGCAATTCGCGCATTTTGGTTTACGGGCCACACAGATGTAGCGCCCATGCAATATCAGCCAATGATGCGCGTGCAGTTGAAAATCAGCGGGCACATGGTCCTCGACGGCGCGTTCGACGGCATCGACATCTTTGCCGGGTGCAATGCCGCTGCGGTTGCCAACGCGAAAAATATGGGTATCAACCGCCTGCGCAGGTTGGCCCCACCACATATTCAGCACGACATTCGCGGTCTTACGCCCCACACCCGGTAGGCTCTGAAGCGCGGCGCGCGAATTGGGAACTTCGCCGTTAAACTCATCGACCAGCTTTCGGCTCAGTTTGATGACGTTCTTGGCCTTGTTGCGAAACAGCCCGATGGTTTTGATGTGCTCGATCACAGCCTCTTCGCCCAGATCGAGCATCTTTTGCGGCGTATCCGCGACCGCGAACAACCCACGCGTCGCTTTGTTCACGCCCGCATCTGTGGCTTGGGCCGACAAGGCAACAGCCACCACCAGAGTATAGACATTCACATGCTCCAGCTCGCCCTTTGGCTCAGGCTCAGAGGCGTGAAACCGGGTGAAAATCTCGCGGATGGTGCGGTAGTCTAGTTGCTTGGCCATGGCCTCAAATGGCACGATCCCCTGACGAAACACAAGCCACCATGCCAGACGCTCCAATGCGCAAAAACCGGGTCGCGCCATGCCTTGCACTCGCCTAGGGTCCGCTCATGGACACGCAAAACACATATCATTTCCACGTCATCCGCCGCGCCATTGATTTGATTGACGCAGCATCAGACGGCCCGCTCAGCCTCGACGCACTGGCCACCCAAATGGACATGTCGCCCGCACATTTCCAGCGGTTGTTTTCCACATGGGTCGGTGTGTCGCCAAAGCGGTATCAACAGTATCTGGCCTTGGGTCACGCCAAAACCCTGCTGCGCGACAGGTTCACCACGCTCGACACAGCAGCCTCAGTCGGGCTGTCAGGATCGGGGCGGTTGCACGACATGTTCCTGCGTTGGGAAGCGATGAGCCCCGGCACCTATGCCTCGGGCGGCGCGGGATTACAGATCAACACCGGCTGGTTCGATACGCCCTTTGGCGCGGCCATCGTCATGGGCAGTGACAAGGGGCTGTGCGGTATGGGGTTTGCCGACACCATGGGCGACGCCGCAACTTATGATGACCTCGCACAGCGCTGGCCGGGCGCGGCTTTCACCGACAACCCAGACGCCCTCGCGCCTTGGGTCACCGCCGCCTTCGCACAAGACAGCACACGCAAAACACCCCTCGCACTGATCGGCGCGCCGTTCCAGATTAAGGTGTGGGAAGCCCTGCTCGCGATCCCTAGCGGCCACGTGACGACCTATTCGGAAATCGCGCAGGCCGTAGGCTCCCCAAAGGCCGTGCGCGCAGTGGGCACCGCCGTGGGGCGCAACCCGATCAGCTATCTGATCCCCTGCCATAGGGCACTGCGCAAATCTGGGGCTTTGGGCGGGTATCACTGGGGGCTGGGGACAAAACGGGCAATGTTGGCCTATGAGGCCGCGCGCGCGGATGCTGCCGCAATCGGCTAAAAACGGGCAAGAAATCGCTCAATATATAGCTGATATTGGATAGCGACGCGCTTTCAGGCATAGATATGGAACAAGACACCGGCAACAGGTGTTGGACTGGGTTAATTCTGGGAAGCATAAATATGTCCATCTTCAAACTGCCAACGGCGCTGGCCGTTACCTCTGTCCTCGCATTGGCGGCCTGCCAAGCGCCCATCGAAGGCCAAGGCACCGAAAACACTCGCCGCGGGGCCGCCATCGGGGCAGCCACAGGCGCGCTGGTGGGAATCCTCAGCGGATCAGACGCAAATGAGCGACGCCAACGTGTGGTGCAGGGGGCGATCCTTGGCGCAGGCGCGGGCGCTGCCATCGGCAACAACCTCGACCGTCAAGAAGCAGAACTGCGCCAACAGCTCGGGAACAATGTGGGCATCGTCAACAACGGCGAAAACTTGGTGGTGACGCTGCCGCAAGACATCCTGTTTGCCACCGACAGTGCATCGCTCACAGGCGCGTTGCAGACCGATTTGCGCACATTGGCGGGCAGCATCAACCGGTTCGCCAACACCCGCGTCAATGTGATCGGCCACACCGATAACACGGGCGAAGCGGCCTATAATCTCGACCTCAGCCAGCGCCGGGCGACAGCCGTGTCCAGCGTGCTGATCAATGCAGGCGTGGCACCCACACGGATCATCAGCGCAGGGCGCGGCGAAGATCAGCCCATCGCGTCGAACCTTGACGCCGCAGGCCGCCAACAGAACCGCCGCGTAGAGATCATCATCACGCCGCTTCAGTAAACACTGAACCAGTATGATGATGCCGGGTCGCCCACCCCAAGGGGCGGCCCGTTTTCGTTTTTCCCCTGCGCCCGTAGACCACGGCACAAAAAAGCCCGCCGATGGCAAATCATCGGCGGGCTCTTTTCGGATCAGTGTAATTGTCCGTTTAGTGAAGCTTGGCTTCAACCTGTTTGATCGCGTCATCAATCAGCGCGTTGGCATTGTTCGCCGTCATCTGCTTGGCCACGACTTCGCGGGCGGCAGCAACAGCGGCCACAACCGCGCGGTCGCGCACCTCTTTCACAGCACCAGCCTGCGCGGATGCCAACTGCTCTTCAGCAGCGACCATACGGCGGGCAACAGAGGTACGGATGTCTTCTTTGGCTTGCTCAGCCGCGCGTGCGGCTTCGTCCTTGGCGCTCTCGACGATGCGATCGGCCTGTTCTTGGACGTCCTTTTGCTTGCGCTCATACGACGCAAGCAAGGCTTGAGCCTCTTCGCGCAGCGCACGGGCTTCATCCAATTCGGCCTGAATACCGGTTGCACGGGCATCCAACATTTCGCCTACTTTCGCGGGCACTTTGTAATAAAGCAAAATGCCGACAAACAGCAAAAAGGCGATCAACACGACGAAATCAGTGTTCGCCAGTGTAAAGAACCCTTTGTCACCAGCGGCAAACGCAGGGGCTGCGATCAGCGATAGGGCAGATGTCAAAACGATGCGTTTCATGATCCACCTCCTACGCGGGCAGAGACAGCGGCGTTGATAGCATCCTGATCAACCGTGCCACCTAGGGCTGTGACGATTTCGCCAGCCGTATCTTTGGCAACGTCAGCAACGCTTTGCAGCGCGTTGTCGCGGATCTCACCGATGGCTTTTTCGCTCTCGGCGGTTTTGGCGGCGATCTCAGCGTCCGCTTTGGACAATTCCACGTCCAGCTCGGCCTGAATATCGGCCTTCGCCTTGGCGACAATCTCGTTCGCTTGCGCGCGGGCGTCAGCCAATGCCTTGTCGTAGGCGGCTTCGGCCTCAGTTGCGCGTTCTTTTAATTCTTCTGCAGCACCCAGATCATTGGTGATCGTGCCCGAGCGTTCGGCCAAAACAGAGGCGATGCGCGGCAAAGCCACACGGCTCAGGATGTAGAAAAGAGCGACCAGTGCGATGACCAGCCAGAAGATCTGGTTGGGGATCCAGTCGGCGCAAAGCTGCGGCATGCCAATAGCGCTACCGCCACCGTCGACGCAGGCCCCTGCTGTTGCTTCATGTGTATCAGTTGCCATATTGGCCCCCAGCGTTCCGTAAATTATCTGACCGGGCCACGCTATGCGCCCCGGTCAGCCGTAAGGATTTGGGTAGTCGCGGTCTTAGACAGCGAACATCAGCAGAAGCGACACGAGGAAGGCAAAGATGCCTAGTGCTTCTGCGAATGCGAGACCGATGAAGAGTGTCGCTGTCTGCGAAGCAGCAGCCGACGGGTTGCGCAATGCGCCTGCGAGGTAGTTACCAGCAACTGTACCAACACCGATAGCGGCGGCACCTGAACCGATTGCAGCAAGACCAGCGCCGATGTGTGCGAGATCACCTTCCATGAGAATTCTCCTTACGATTGGAAGTTAGAGTGAGATAACAGGCGGATTGCCTGCGTTGTTAGTGATGCGGATGCAGCGCGTCTTTCAGATAGACGCACGTCAAAATCGTGAAAACATATGCCTGAATGCCGGCGACCAGCACCTCAAGACCGTAGATCGCTGTGATCCCGAGGATCGCGACAGGCGACACCAGTGTCAGGGCGGCAAAGCCCGCGAATACCTTGATCACCGCGTGGCCCGCCATGACGTTACCGGCCAAACGAATGGAGTGGCTAACGGGGCGCACGAAATAAGAAATAACCTCAATCACCGCGATGATCGGGCGCAGCACAGCGGGCGCGTCTTTCATCCAAAACATGCCAAGGAAAGACGGGCCGTTCAGGACAAAGCCCAACACGGTAACAACGATGAACACCCCAAAACCGAGGACCGCAGTGATGGCGATCATAGATGTGGGGGAATAAGACATCGGCAGTAGCGCCAAATAGTTGGCGAACAGAATGAAGAGGAAAAGCGTCATGATGTAGGGGAAATACTTGATTCCGTCCTTGCCGCAGACATCCTCGACCATCTTATAGACAAAGCCGTAAATTGATTCAGCGACCGACTGCAAACGACCGGGCACAATCTTGCGACCCGATGTGCCCCAAACGAAAACGAGGGCCGCTGCCAAAACGGCAATCGCCAACCACAACGTGACGTTGGTCAGCGTGTAAAAGCTGATCGCCCCATCGCCGAACAATGGCTTGACGATAAACTGGTCCAGAGGGTGGAAAACCAGACCGCCTTCTTCGCTTGCTTCACCTGCCACGTGTATCAACCTCATCATTGCCAGCCGCGCGGGCCAACTGTTTTTCCTGCACTTCCTTAGCCGACCGCATCATGGTGTTCACACCGGCGGCGAGGCCAAAAAAGATGAACAGCACCAGAAAAATCGGCATCGTTCCCAACCAGGAATCCAGACCATATCCAATGCCAAAACCGATCCCGAGACCGGCCACAAGCTCTATCACCATCCGCCAAGCAAGCTGCGCCTGCGAATAGTGTTCCTCCGAGTGGTGCTTGTCCGGTGTCTCAGGCCCCTTAGCTTTCGCAATGCGCGCTTCTAAGCTGGCCAAACGGGCCTTATCAGTTGCGCTTTCAGGGTCAGACATGGTGGCAAACGCCCTCTCGTCAGTCTGGGGTGTGCTACGGCCTGCGCGCAGATGAGTCAAGCGGCGGGGAGTGCGACGTCAAACCTTTGTTTTTGCTATATATTATTTCTATCTAGATAGTCTCGCATCGCACCCATCGGGCCATTTATCCCCGCATGCGACCGCCATAAACATTCAACCACTTGGTTGACGGTTCGCGCGTAATCCGGCAACTCCTCTATTATGACATCTACCCTCGACAGCACCTTCGCAGCTCTCACCGACCCCACACGGCGGGCGATCCTTGCGATGTTGCTCGAAGACGATATGGCGGTGACGGACGTCGCAGACCCGTTTGATATGTCCCTGGCGGCGATCTCAAAACATCTAGGCGTGCTCACCAACGCAGGGCTGATTTCGCAGGAAAAACGGGGTCGGGTGAAATGGTGCAAACTGGAACCCGACGCGCTACATGCGGCCGCCACGTGGATGCAAGGCTTTGGTCAAATCGGCCCTCTCGACCTAGACGCCTTTGAAGCCTACCTCACACATGAGCTATCGGCACCACCGACCGAGCCATAAAAAACCGCCCACACGATCAAACGCGGGGCGGCAAAACTCGTAACAAATGGGCCCGTCATCTGAGGGAAGGGACATGGCCCGAAAAACACACGAGAAAGCGTCGTCTGAGGAGGACGTGCTTAGATTGTACCAGTCACGAACCGCAGCACGGCCAGAACAATCACGACAAGTCCGACGAGGTAGATGATATTACGCATGATGGTCTCCAAAGTATCAGCGCCCGCTTGGCGTTCTATAACCAAACCCGGACTGCGGCAGAATGTTCCGAACTTGCCTAAGAAAATTCAGACCCAGTCTTTTGCCTTATCTTTCAAAGCCTTCAGAAACGCCTGCACCTTGGCCGTGCGGTGTAAATCCACATGCGTCACCAGCCATAGAGGGGCGGCCCATGCGTCTTGGGCGGGCATCACCTCGACCAAATCATCGTTCTGGGCGGCATCCCACGCGGGCAAAAACCCGATGCCTGCCCCACCCAAAATCGCGTCGCGCAGACTGCGATCGTCCATGGTCCGGTAGATCACGCGGTCAGCGCCGACATGCTGCATCAACCATTGCTGAAACGGCGCTTTGCTATCGGCGTTGTCGTGGCCGACAAACCAATGCTGCGCCAAATCCGCCTCATCCTCGGGCATCCCGTGCTGGGCGATATAGGCGCGGGACGCGACCAGTTGGGTGCCTTGGGTGATCAAGGGTTGGACGACATTGTCAGGCTGTTCGGGCGCAGAACCTGCCCGGATCGCTACATGCGCTTCGCCGTACTCCAACCGGAACAAGCGGTCGCCGGTCAGATAGCGCACCACCAAACCGGGATGTTCGCGCTGAAACGCCACCATCACCGGCGTCAGCAAGGGTGACAGCTGCACCAGCGATGTGATCACCAACTCACCCGTGATCCCCTCGCCACTGCCTTTGATGCGACCGGCGAGCTGCGCGAACTGATCATCGGTCGCTTGCGCCACCAACAGCAAATCCTTGCCCGCCTCGGTCGCAGTATACCCGCGTGCATGCCGCTGAAACAACTTGGCGCCAAGGCGTTCCTCCAGCGCGTCAATATGGCGGATCACAGTGGCATGATGCACGCCCAACACCTCGGCAGCGCCACTGACAGTGCCTTTGCGAGCGACCTGAAAAGCGGTGCGCACTTCGTCCCAATTGTCCATCAAAATACCTCGATATGGTGCGCATTTGAACGCTACAGCTTAAATTCACGAACATCCTGCATCACAACGCACAGAAATGCACGCAAGATCTCGAGATCAATCATCGCTCTCATCGTAAAGCGGGATGGTCGAGATCGACATCTTGGCGGACCCTTCGCTCAACTCATTGGCATGGGCGAGGTAGATCAGGGTTTGGTTGTCCTCGTCAAAAATCCGGGTCAGGCGCAGGGATTTAAACACAATCGACCGACCCTCACGAAACACGACCTCGCCGTCGTCCGAGCGGTCAATATCCCCGATCACAATCGGCCCGGTTTGGCGACAATCAATCGAGGCATTGGAGGGGTCTTCAAACCAGTTGCCGTTCGAAAACCGATCAATCAGGCTGCGTTCGAAATAGGAGATATGACAGGTCACCCCCTGCACCTCGGGGTCGGGGATCGCCTCAATCACAATATCATTGCCCACCCAGTCCACACCCACACGCCCCACTTCATCGGCGTGCAAAGCGGCAGGGATAAGGGCGAGGACTGCGGCGATGGCTCTGAACATGATGGGCTCCGGTTGGGTTACGGCTAATCGTTACAACCGCCGCTCGCCCGAAAGGTTCCATGAATGATACACATTACAGGCGTATAGGTTTGTGGCTATTGAACGTGCTAGTATGATCGCAACGTCAACTGCGCTGCTTGAAGCATGCCATTCCAACGTGGACAGACAATGCATTTTGAAACCTACTCTCATGAAAAGTTGGCGCTTCGCTATCCAGAAAAACCCCATAAAAAGCGCTTCTCCTTCTGGTGGATATTCGAGAAACTATTTTTCTTGGCCTGCGCAGTCATCGCATTGGTCAGCTTTTGGCACGCGATCACAGACTTTCATCACAGCGAAGGGTTCTTTCCCGGTATCGTCCTCATTGCCGTCCTGCTGGTGTTCCAATGGTATCGTCACCGCCATCACATGATCACGATGGATCAATCGAATGGGACGCTTTCATTTGAGAATAAGATAGGCCGTTGGACAACATCTCAAACCAACATCCCGATTTCCGAAATTCAATCGGTCAGGGTTGAGGAGGTAAAAGACAGCGACGGTTCTACCACCGCGACGCTCTACTGCGCTAGAGATGTGACTTATGCCGGCAAAGATATGAAACTCCTGACATCCGCTCAACTGGATCACGTCCACTACACTGCTGGCAAACTCACAGCTTGGCTTGACTCTCACCGCCCCCCCGCCTAACCCACATCCCAATCCCGAGAGCATCAGCCTCTCGGTCTCTGTCACCAAGCCAGAGATCGCCCTCCACCAGCGTGTTACGCCCGTGGGGGCGTTTGTGCATTCGCCGGTCGCTTCCTATATTTTGGGGGTGATCAACATCAGGAGGGCCGCCGCCCATGTTTGAAAATCTGTCCGACCGCCTCTCCGGCGTCTTTGACCGGCTGACCAAGCAGGGCGCGTTGTCCGAGGATGACGTCAAAACCGCCCTCCGCGAGGTCCGCATAGCACTGCTCGAGGCCGACGTGTCGCTGCCCGTCGCGCGTGATTTCGTCAAAGCGGTACAGGACAAGGCCACAGGCCAAGCCGTCACCAAATCCATCACGCCGGGCCAACAGGTCATCAAAATCGTCCAGGACGAGCTGGAACATGTACTCACCGGCGACAGCGACCCCGGCGCGCTGAAAATCGACAACCCACCTGCACCGATCCTGATGGTCGGCCTGCAAGGCTCGGGTAAAACAACAACCACCGCCAAACTCGCCAAACGCCTCAAAGAACGCGAGAACAAGCGCGTCCTCATGGCCTCCCTCGACACCAACCGTCCGGCGGCGATGGAACAGCTGGCAATCTTGGGCGTGCAAATCGGCATCGATACGCTGCCCATCGTCAAAGGCGAAACCCCCGTCGACATCGCCAAACGTGCCAAAACGCAGGCCAGCCTTGGCGGCTACGACGTCTACATGCTCGACACCGCGGGCCGCTTGCACATCGACGAAGAACTGATCGCACAGGCCGCCGCCGTGCGCGATGTAGCCAACCCGCGCGAGACGCTGCTGGTGGTCGATGGCCTGACAGGACAGGATGCCGTCAACGTCGCGACAGAATTCGACGACAAAATCGGCGTCTCGGGCGTCGTCCTCACCCGCATGGACGGCGACGGGCGCGGTGGTGCGGCGCTGTCGATGCGCGCGGTCACGGGCAAGCCGATCCGCTTTGTGGGTCTGGGCGAAAAGCTCGACGCGCTAGAAACCTTCGAGCCGAAGCGCGTCGCAGGCCGTATCCTCGGGATGGGCGACATCGTGGCCCTCGTGGAAAAGGCCCAAGACACCATCGAGGCCGAACAGGCCGAGCGAATGATGAAGCGCTTTCAAAAAGGCGCATTCAACATGAACGATCTCAAAATGCAGCTCGAACAGATGATGAAAATGGGCGGCATGGAAGGGATGATGGGCATGATGCCCGGCATGGGCAAGATGAAGGGTCAGATGGACAAGGCAGGCATGGATGACAGCATCCTCAAACGCCAGATCGCCATGATCAACTCCATGACCAAGAAAGAACGCGCCAACCCCGGCCTGCTGCAAGCCAGCCGCAAGAAACGCATCGCCAAAGGCTCGGGGCTAGAGGTCTCTGATCTGAACAAGCTGGTCAAACAGCACCGCCAGATGGCTGATATGATGAAGAAAATGGGCAAGATGGGCAAAGGCGGCATGCTCAAGCAAGCGATGAAGGGCATGATGGGCAAAGGCGGGATGCCCGGCGGCATGCCCGACATGAACGACCCCAAAGCGATGGAAGAAGCGGCCAAAGCATTGGGCAAAATGCCCGGCGGCGGCATGCCCGGCTTGGGCGGCGGCATGGGCCTACCCCCCGGCCTGTCAGGGTTCGGCAAGAAGAAATGACGACCATCCCCACCCTTCATACCGAGCGCCTGACGCTGCGCCCGCCGACCGGTGCCGACTGGCCCGCCGCGCGTGATTTCTTCACGTCGCCGCGCGCCGAGGCCTTGGGTGGTATCAAGACCGAGGGGCAGGCATGGCGTGCCTTCGCCGCCGAGGTCGGACATTGGACGATGCTCGGGTTTGGCATGTGGGCCGTGACCTACAAAGGTGACGACACCGCGCGCGCTTTGATCGGCCCGTGGTGCCCTGTTGACTGGCCCGAGACCGAGATCGGCTGGATGACATGGGACGCCGAGGCCGAAGGGACGGGCCTCGCCACCGAAGCCGCCCATGCGGCCATCGCCCACGCCTATGGCACGCTCGGTTGGTCGACCGTCGTGCACTATATTGACCCCAGCAACATCCGCTCGATCCGATTGGCGGAAAAGCTGGGCGCCGTTCTGGACCCTGCCGCCACGGCTCCCGCGCCCTATCCCGGCGCGCTGGTCTACCGCTCTCCCCGACCGGAGGCGCTGGCATGATCATCCCGACACTCACAACCGAGCGGCTGACCCTGCGCGCCTATCACCCAGATGATTTCCCCACCTACGCAGCCCTCATGGCCAGCGAGCGCGCGACTTACATGGACGGCCCCTACGGCGAGAGCGCCGCGTGGTCGTGGTTCGCCAATGACACCGCCGCGTGGTTGCTCTTCGGATACGGCACGCTGGCCATCGTCGAGGGCGAGCGGCTTGCGGGTTTTGCGGGCTTGGTCAAACCACCGGCCTACCCAGAACCCGAATGCGGCTGGGGTCTCTACGACGGCTTCACCGGACGCGGGCTGGCCTCCGAGGCCGCACGCGCGGTGCTCGCCCACACGTTTGCCACGACCGACCTCACCAGCATCGTCAGCTACATCCACCCCGACAACGCCGCCTCCTGCGCCGTGGCCGAGCGGATCGGCGGAACACTGGACGCGGACGCCGCACGACCCGACGCGTCAGACCTCGTCTACCGTCACTTTCCACGGGGGATCGCGGCATGACCCCTCCACACAAGTCCGCGCACGCACTGTGCATACGTGGTGCATACAATGTGCCACCCGTTTTTCTCACACCCGAGGCCCCAAATGTCTGACGATATCACCCGCGCCGCCGAGGTCCTCAAAGGGCACCGCGAGAGCATCGACAGGCTCGACGCGATCCTCGTCTACACTCTGGGCGAGCGGTTCAAACACACGCAGGCTGTGGGGGTTTTGAAGGCCGAACACGCCCTGCCCCCCTCCGATCCCGCGCGCGAAGAGACACAAATCGCGCGGCTCACCGATCTTGCAAACCGGGCCGATCTCGACCCTGAATTTGCCAAGAAATTCCTGAACTTCATCATTCAGGAAGTCATCCAGCACCACAAACAACATCAATCCTAATAGACTGAAACCAAAGGACTAAACAACATGGCTATGAAAATTCGTCTCGCACGCGGTGGCTCTAAAAAGCGCCCTCACTATGCAATCGTCGCCGCCGACAGCCGCATGCCCCGCGATGGCCGCTTCATCGAAAAGCTGGGCACATATAATCCCCTACTGCCAAAAGACAGCGAAGAGCGCGTCAAGATGGACATCGAGCGCGTCAAAGACTGGATGAGCAAAGGCGCGCAGCCCACTGACCGCGTGGCCCGCATGCTGGAAGCCGCTGGTGTTCTGGATAAGAAAACCCGCGCCAACCCCAACAAAGGCACCCCCGGCAAAGCCGCTCAAGAGCGCGCCGAAGCCAAAGCCGCCAAAGCAGCAGCGCCCGCCGAGGAAGCCCCTGCAGAGGCACCAGCAGACGCCGCTGAAGAGTAAAAACGGTCCGGCCCCGCGTGACATCGCGCGGGGCCTAACCGCATGATAATGCTGTCTCTTATTCGCAAATTCATCCTTGGTGTCGCCTGTATCGGGGCATTCTACGCAGGGATGCAATTCGAGCGAAAACGACAAGACGTGCGCTGTGACGTCGCCTCCGGCCAGATGGACGGCGGTCTCTGCGTCCCCACTCAGGAGCCAAATTGATGACGGATCGCATTCTTGTTGGCCATTTCTCAGGCGGCTACGGCCTCGACGGCGAAGTCCGCCTCAAAAGCTTTTGCGCCACCCCCGAGGCCATCGCCGACTACACGCCGCTGACGACGACAGACGGCACCGAATTTGCCCAGATCGTCCTGACAGGCCGCCACAAAAATACCCTGACCGTCCGCGTGAACAACGTCGTGACCAAAGAACAAGCCGATGCGCTGCGCGGCGTCGATCTTTACGCCACTCGCGACCAGCTGCCGTCCCTACCCGATGACGAATTTTACCACACCGACTTGATCGGTCTCGAGGTCTTTGACACCGGCGGCACGCGCATTGGCATGGTCAAGGACGTGCTCAACAACGGCGCCGATGACCTGCTCGAGGTCACCTCGGCCAAACATTCCGATACACTGTTGATTCCCTTCACGAAAACGGGCGTTCCCACCGTCGATCTCACCGCCCGGCGCATCATCGCCGACCCACCCGAAGGTGTCCTTTAGATGGGCCGCGCTGTCGGTCGCAAGAGCATCTCGGCCAGTGCAATTCCCCGCGATCTGATGGACGGTCCCACCGATCTGACGGGCGCGTGGATCGCCCAGATCATCACGCTGTTTCCCGATGCCTTCCCCGGTGTTCTGGGCGAGAGCCTGACGGGCAAAGCGCTGAAAGACGGCCTCTGGCAGCTGCGCGCCCATGACCTGCGCCGCTACGGGATCGGCAAACACCGCAACGTTGACGACACGCCCGCAGGCGGCGGGGCGGGTATGGTCCTGCGCGCCGATGTGGTGGACGCGGCCCTGACCGAGGCCAAACGCCAAGCGCGCGGCGTGGTGCCCGTGATCTACCTCTCGCCACGTGGCAAACCGATGGATCAGGCCATGATGCAGGGCCTCGCGCAGACGGACGGCGTGATCCTGCTTTGCGGTCGGTTCGAGGGCGTCGATGAACGGGTGCTAGAGGCGCATAATGTCCAAGAAGTCAGCCTCGGGGATTTCGTCCTCACAGGCGGCGAGCTGGCCGCCCAAGCACTGATCGACGCCACCGTGCGCCTGCTGCCCGGCGTGCTGGGAAATGCCGACAGCGCTGTGGAAGAGAGCTTTTCCGACGGCCTGCTCGAACACCCGCAATACACCAAACCCGCCGAATGGCAGGGGCGCGCCATCCCCGAGGTTCTACTGTCGGGCAACCACGCCAAGATCGCCAAATGGCGGCGCGAGATGTCACGCAAAATCACCGCCGCGCGCCGCCCTGATCTATTGGACGATTCGTAGCGCAAACCCCTTGATCGACACGACATTCCCGCCTATACGCAGCCATCCGCTGGGGACATAGATTCCCGGCCAATAAAGAAAAGCCGCGTCAAAAGACGGCATCACATCAGTAAAAGGAGCGTCAGCATGAATCTGATCGCACAATTGGAGGCCGAACAGGTCGCCGAACTGGGCAAAGAGATCCCAGACTTCAAAGCGGGTGACACCATCCGCGTCGGTTTTAAAGTGACCGAGGGCACGCGTAGCCGTATCCAGAATTACGAAGGCGTCTGCATCAGCCGCAAGAACGGCAAAGGCATCGCCGGCTCGTTCACGGTCCGCAAGATTTCCTTTGGTGAGGGCGTGGAACGTGTATTCCCCCTGCATTCCACCAACATCGACAGCATCACCGTGGTGCGTCGTGGCCGCGTTCGTCGCGCCAAACTGTACTACCTCCGCTCGCGTCGTGGTAAGTCCGCGCGTATCGCCGAGGTCACCAACTACAAAGCCCCCAAGGCATAAGGAGCCGATGAGATGAAAGCCGATATCCATCCCGATTATCACATCATCGACGTCAAAATGACCGATGGCACTGTGGTTCAGATGAAATCCACATGGGGCAAAGAAGGCGACACGCTGTCGCTCGAGATTGACCCAACGTCCCACCCTGCTTGGACCGGGGGCGGCACACGCATCCTCGACACTGGCGGTCGCGTGTCGAAGTTCAAGAAAAAGTACGAAGG
>CALHAP010000034.1 GCA_937931795.1 uncultured Paracoccaceae bacterium | reverse complement strand
AGCAGGTTTTCGGCCACATAGACCAGCATCAGCGAAACGAGGATTTCGTTGGTGCCAAACCGTACCTTCAGGATCGCAGGGATCAGCGCCCAGATCATGCCGCCGATAGCGCCCATGATGATCATAGCAGGCCAGATCAGCGCGCTTTCCGAGGGGTAAAACGCAAGGCCCGTGGCCGCAGCGGTGATTGCCCCCACAATATACTGCCCCTCTGCGCCGATGTTCCAGATGCCTGCGCGAAAGCCCAGCGACAGGCCGATGGCGATCAGGATCAGCGGGCCCGCTTTCACCAGCAGTTGCGGGCGGGCGTAGCTGGCGAATTGGCCAAACAGCGGGTCGTAGAAGATGGTTTTGATGGCTAGAAATGGGTCTTTGCCGAGGGCTGCGAACAACATCGCACCTGCGATCATCGTCAACACAATCGCGAGGATCGGCGTGGCGAATGTCCAGACCTGCGAAGGCTGCGGGCGTTTTTCCAGACGGATCATGCGGGCACCGCCTGTAGGTCATGCGCACCGCCGAGCATCAGGCCGATTTCCTCGACGCTGAGGCCTTTGGCGGGGCGGGTCGCGGATAATTGGCCTTGGTTCAGGGCTGCAAATCCGTCGGAGACCTCCATCAACTCGTCCAAATCCTGCGAGATGACGATGACGGCGGCACCCCCTGAGGCGAGGTCGAGCAAGGCTTGGCGGATGGCGGCGGCGGCGGCGGCATCGACCCCCCACGTGGGCTGATTGACCACGAAGACATTCGGTTTTTGCAGGATTTCGCGCCCGATGACGAACTTTTGCAAGTTACCCCCCGACAGCGACCGCGCGGCGGATCGCGACGACGGCGTGCGCACATCAAACGCCATGATGATCCGATCCGCAAAGTCGCGTGTTTTGCCCCAGCGGACGATACCACCAGGGGCGAGGTCTTCGCGGTTCGCACCTGTCAGCAGGGCGTTCTCGGTCAGGCTCATCTCAGGTGCTGCGGCATGGCCCAGCCGTTCTTCGGGCGCTGTCAGCAGGCCGAGCGCGCGGCGAGCGTTGGGTTTTTGACGGCCAATATCCACGCCATCGAGGCTAATCATTCCCGCGTCGACGAGGCGTTCGCCGGACAACGCGGCCAGCAATTCGTCCTGTCCGTTGCCCGCGACACCGCCGATCCCAAGCACTTCGCCGCGTGCGACCTCGAACGAGATATCGCGCAAGGGCGTGCCAAAAGCATGGGTGGGTGCGGCGCTGAGGCTGGTCACTGTCAACCTTGCTTCGCCCGGCACATTGGGCGCGCGCACAGGTGGTTTCAGCGCGCTGCCGACCATCATTTCCGCCATATCGCCTGTGCTGGTCATTTTCGGATCACATGCGCCCACCACGACGCCGCGCCGCAGGACCGTCGCTTTGTCACAGAGCGCTTTGATCTCGCCCAGTTTGTGGGAAATGTAGAGGATCGAGGTGCCTTCGCTGCGCAGTTTGCGCAACGTCGCGAACAGCAGTTTGACCTCTTGTGGGGTCAGCACAGACGTCGGCTCGTCCATGATCAACAGTTTGGGGTCTTGCAGCAGGCAGCGGATGATCTCGATCCTCTGCCGTTCGCCTGCTGACAGATCACCGACGATGCGCTCAGGGTCGAGCGGCAGGCCGTATTGTTTGGACACCACGCGCACGCGTTCGGACAGCTCGGTCATACGGGGCGGATTTTCCATGCCGAGAGAGATGTTTTCCGCCACGCTGAGCGCATCGAACAGGGAAAAATGCTGGAACACCATCGTGACGCCAGCGGTGCGCGCGGCACGTGGCTCGGGCTGGGCGTAGTCGGCACCTTTGAGCACCATCCGGCCCGTGTCGGGTTTGACCAGCCCGTAGATCGCCTTGACCAAGGTGGATTTACCCGCACCGTTTTCGCCCAGCAGAGCGTGGATCTCGCCCTGTTTGATCTCGAAGGACACGTTATCGTTGGCGACCACGCCGGGGTAGGCTTTGGTCAGGCCGTCGATCTGCAATAGCACGTCGTTCATCCGGCGCGATCCCCCTATCTGCCGCCTTTGGCAGAATCCCCTCGCGCCTTGAGTAGCGCAGAGGCCACGCCGACTGCAATGGCATGCGGGTGCTTGCCCAAGGCCGGGTCGCCGATGGGGCAGTCGATGCGCGCGATCTGCTCGGACGCGTGGCCAAGCGAGGCCAGGCGGCTGCGGAACCGGGCCCATTTGGTGGCTGACCCGATCAGGCCGCAGCTGGCGAACCCGTGGGTGAGGGCCCCGTGGCACAGGGCCAGATCAATCTCGTGGCTGTAGGTCAGGATTAGGTGGTCCGCATCGGCGGGGGCGTGTCGGAAAAGTATGGGCAGGTCGGCGGCGATGACCTTTGTCGCGCCGTCTATATCTGCGGGTGGAAGCCGGGCCGCATCGTCGTCGATCAGCGTCACGTCAAAGTCCGGCAGCGGTGCGCAGATCTGCGCAATCGCGCGCCCGACATGGCCCGCGCCCCATATCCAGAACGGCTTGCCTGTAGGTTTTGTGGCGTCGTCATTAGTGGTCAGCTCCAGCGTCACCGACCCACCGCAGCACTGCCCCAAAGCTGGCCCCAAGGGGATTGTCTCGCATCGGTACGACTGGCCAGCCGCCAACATCTCGCGCGCCCACGCCATGGCTTGCCATTCCAACGCGCCGCCGCCGATGGTCCCGGTGATCCCCTCCGCCGTGACCTGCATTGTCGTGCCCGCATCGCGGGGGGCCGAGCCTGCGGTTTTGATGATCCTAATCGTGATCGCGCCGCTCATCCCCGCGCGCGCTCGACGGACCGAAGGATACGTTCCGGCGTGGCTGGCGCATCCAACTGCGGATCATTTGGCCCGCAGGCCCGCACCGCATCTGTCAGCGCAAAGAACGCAGAGGTACCCAGCATGAACGGCGGCTCGCCCACCGCTTTGGATCGGTAGATCGTCTGCGCGGGGTTTGGACTGTCATACAGCGCCACGCGGAAATCGCGCGGGCGGTCCGAACAGGCGGGGATTTTATAGGTGCTGGGGGCGTGGGTGCGCAGCGCGCCTTTGTCGTCCCAGACCAGCTCTTCTGTGGTCAACCAACCCGCGCCCTGCACGTAACCGCCCTTGATCTGGCCAATGTCGAGCGCGGGGTTCAGCGAGGCGCCTGCGTCGTGCAAAATGTCAGCGCGCAGGATGCGGTTTTCGCCTGTCAGCGTGTCGATCACCACCTCGGTCACGGCGGCCCCTTGGGCAAAGTAGAAGAACGGGCGACCCGTGCCGGCAATGCGATCCCACGACAGATCGGGCGTTTTGTAGAACCCTGTGGCCGACAGGCTGACGCGGTTGACGTAAGCCGTTTGTGCGGCCTCGGCGAAGGTCAGGTGCACCTCGCCCACGCGCACGCCTCCGTCCTCGAACGTGATGTCCTGTGTGCCGTGCACTTGCGCCAAACACTCGGCAATCCGCTCGCGCAACGTGTCACAAGCGGCAGCGACGGCCATGCCGTTGAGGTCCGACCCGGATGAGGCGGCGGTGGCCGAGGTGTTGGGCACTTTGCCGGTATCGGTCGCCGTGATCTTGACCAGATCGGGCGAGACGCCAAAGCGGCTGGCCGCGACTTGGGCGACTTTTTGGAACAGCCCTTGGCCCATTTCCGTGCCACCGTGGTTCAGATGGATCGAGCCGTCTTGGTAGACATGCACCAATGCGCCCGCTTGGTTCAGGTGGCTGAGAGTGAAGGAGATGCCGAATTTGACCGGCGTGAGCGCGATCCCGCGTTTGAGGATCGGCTGATCGGCATTCCACGCGGTGATGGCCGCGCGTCGGCTGTAATAGTCGGAGGTGTCGAGCAAAGCGTCGGTCAACTCGTGCAGCACAAAGTCGGTGACGGGCATGCCGTAGGGTGTTGTGTTGTCGGTTTGCGCATCCGGCGAATGCTGCGCGCTGTACCGCTTGCCACCGCCCGGTTTGCGGGCGTCAAATGCCGCGCGGCTGCTCAGATCAGCGCCGGTTTCTGGCGGCTTTGACGTTTCGGCATCCGCCATTTGCGCATAATAATTGACCTGCCGCACGCGCACCGGATCAACCCCCAGCTTGGCCGCGATCTGGTCCATCGCGTGTTCGATCCCCAGCACCCCCTGCGGCCCGCCAAATCCGCGAAAGGCCGTGGCGCTCTGCGTGTTGGTTTTCAGCCGATGCGAGGTGATGCGGACGGAGGGCAAAAGGTAGGCGTTGTCGGCGTGCAACATGGCGCGGTCAGCGACGGGCAGGGACAGATCCTGCGCCCATCCGCAGCGCGCATATTGCGTCACATCCAGCGCCTGCACGCGGCCCTCGTCATCAAACCCCACCTCGTAGTCGATGCGAAAATCATGGCGTTTGCCAGTGATCATCATGTCATCGTCTCGGTCATAGCGCATCTTGCAGGGCTGGCCCGTCGCTTGGGCCGCGACGGCACAGATGACGGCGAGCGCGTTGCCTTGGCTCTCTTTGCCGCCAAACCCTCCGCCCATCCGCCTGATCTCGACCCGCACCGCATGCATCGGGAGCCCTAGCGCATCGGCCACCTTGTGCTGGATTTCCGTCGGGTGCTGTGTGCTCGAATGGACGGCCATGTCGCCGCCCTCTTGGGGCAGGGCGAGGGCGGATTGACCTTCGAGGTAGAAGTGTTCTTGGCCGCCCATTTCGATCTGTCCGCGCAGCCTGTGCGGGCTGGTGCTCAGGGCATCATCCGGCGTGCCCTTGGTCCATATGACAGGGCCATCCTCGAACCGCACATTGGCTGCGAGGGCGTCGTCAATTGTCAGAACCGGCGTCTCAGCGGTTGTGGTGATCTGGCCCAAGCGCGCAGCTTTGCGGGCCGCGAGGTGGCTGGTGGCGATCACACAGAACAGCGGCTGGCCGATGTAGTGGATCGCGCCATCGGACAGCAGCGGCTCATCGTGGACCGACGGTGAAACGTCATTGGCGTGGGGCAGGTCGTCCGCCGTTAGAACGGCTATGACACCGGGGGCCGCACGGACCGCTGCGAGGTCCATCGCGGTGATCTGGGCGCGCGCAATCTC
>CALHAP010000033.1 GCA_937931795.1 uncultured Paracoccaceae bacterium | reverse complement strand
ATAGAGCCTGCTGTGTGACGTTAGAACCTTGTCCCCGAAGTCATAATTGGTGTCAAAAGTGACGTGATCGGATGATTGCTCCAGCACCCGTCGGGTGAGGGTCACGCTCTGGCCGTTGACGGTCAGCACGGTCCGAGAATTATCCCAGCGGTCGTGCCAATCGACGGCTGGGTTTCTCGTTTCAAATGCAAATTTCCCATGGGGGCGCAGCAGAGCATGGGTTTTGCGAAACAGCGCCAACATTTGCGCGGCCCCCGCCAAGACCTGAAACGCGTGACCTGTCATCATAATGATATCGAACGTCTGCCGCGTCTGGAATGCTTCAGCGTCTGAGCAAACCCAAGTCACCTGATCGCCGCCGTGCCGTTGTTCAGCGATGTCCAACATGGGCAGTGCCGGGTCAACGCCAGTGACATTGTGTCCACGACTTGCCAATTCGGTAGACAGCTGACCCGTCCCACAGCCTATATCCAGTATTGATTTTGGGGCTGAACCTCCAATTTCGACATAGAAATCATCGGCCTGCGACCACTGACATTCGGCATCATAGAGTGCCGCGAGTGTGGGTTGGGTGTAATGTGCGTCGGGCATGGGCTGATGCCTAGCCCGGTATGCCCAATGCGATGGTGTTGCCGCGGCGCACGTAGTTGATGACGTTGTCGCCAATGGCTGTGACGCGACCACCGTCGAGCGCGTCGCCGACTTGGACTCGCAGGAATTGACCGTTGGGCATACGGATCAGCGCCCGTCTGTCGCCGGGGCGTCCTGCCACGCTGATCAGGTTGATGTCGCGCAGGCGGATAGCATTTTCGACTGTAGCTGCGGCGGCCACAGAACGCGGGATAGTCCCTGTTGGCTGCGCGGGTGCCGAGGACACTGTGTCGGGTTGTGCCGCGCGCGGTGTGCTGGGTGCGGCTGGCGCTGTGGTCTGCAATGAGGCTTGCCGCGCTTGGGCCGAGGCGACCACCCGGTCAAAATTACGCGGGCGTGGTTCGGGCAGGCGCGCGCGTGCAACTGCTTGTGATGTGGCCCCAACCAATGGGTCAGGGGCGCTGGAGACAATTGCGGCCAATGTGGCGGCGACACTCGCACCAGCGGCTTCGGGATTTTGTGTGGCTTGGGCGATGGCGCTGGCAATTGCTTCCTGATCAGCCGGGACGAGGCTTTCAGGGCGCGGACCGGGGCGGGGGCCTGCGAATGCGGCGCGCTGCGGGTTGATTGCGTCTGGGGCCAATGCCACGCTGCCCAGCACGGCGGTCACTTCATCTGCGAGCGTTTGCGTTTGCGCTGCCAGATCATCGGGCCGGTTCGGGGGGATGATGTCGGGCAGACCTGCGAAGACCCGCAAACCGTCAGGGCTGACCGCACCATCTGCCGTGGCCACGATCAAGCCGCGCGCGTCGATTGCGGGCTCGGCGGGTGTGTCGCTCTCAGACGGCAAAATATCTGACACAACTTCTGCTGTATCATTGTCTGGCAGCGCGTCTTCAGCGACCCCGTCTTCCAATGTATTCTGGGCGTTGCGCACGGTTGGTGTCACGCTCACCCGCTGAATGGGCGGGGCGATTGTTCCGGGGCGCGTGGGGGGCACAGCCGTGGGCGACCCTGCGTAAATCAGCATCCCGGATGGTGCGCGTGTGCCGCTTGGCGTCGCTTGGAAAAACCCTCGCGCATCACGGGCGAACACCACGTTGGGACCGGGCGGGTTGGTCTGTGGCGCCACGATTGTGTCTGGAAATAAGGTGCTGATGGGCGGCAATGCCGCGGCAAGCTCTGGTCTGGTGATTGCGGCGCTGCTGCCCGTGCTGACGGCGCCATTCGTCCGGCTGGTGGCGGGACGGGCCAAACGTGGCGCGCGCAGCCAGACGCCCGTGGCGTTATAAAAGGCGATGGCCTCATCCGGGCTGGGCACTGTGCCGGTGGGCGTATCGGGCGTGACGATGTCTTGGGTCGCTGCGGTTTCCCCGCGCGCGGGCGGGGCAGGGTTTGCGATCACATCGGCGGCAAGCGGCGTACCGCTTTGTGATGTGGCCTCCACCAAGGCGAAAATCTGGGCTGCCACATCCGGGTCTGCGCCATCGGTGGCCACGTCGCGCGGGGTCGCTTCAAAAGCAGGCACATCCGGCAGCGGCAAGGGGGCCGTGACATCGGGTGCGGCCAAAATAAGCGGGTCGGTTTGCGTCACCTCGGATGGTGTGGCCTCAATGACCGGAGCCAATGCCGCGACGTCGGACACGGGCTGCTCAATGACCAACGGCGCGGGGGCAGCGGCGCTATCGGTGGTCCCGTCTCCCTCAAACACGTTTGAAAACAAGGCGATCAGCAGCATCGCCAAGAGCAGTAGGACCGTCAGGATCAGCCAAGTGTATTTGGGCTTTTTACGCGCCTCTTCCGCCTTTTGATCGAACACCGTCGAGCCGGTACGTGGCTTTGGTGTTGGGACGGGCGTGGGTGTTTCTGTCGTGGTGCCACTGAGCGGTTTCGAGACAGCTCCGGGCGCGCGCCGCGTGGCAAATAAGCCACCACCGCCCTCGTTCATCGTTGGAACGATCGGTTGAGACGGCGTGCGTTCCAGCGTAGCCGCCAACTCGCCCGGTTTGATGTTATCATCGGGTAGCGGGTCGGGCGATTTCGGATCTGTGACGCTGGGAAAAGGCTGGCTCTTGCTCAGATCGGTCTGCGATGCTTGGGCCAGACGGTCTGACACGCCGTCTTTGAAGGCGGGCTTTACATCGTCTGGCGTGTGCGCGGTTCCGCCAGTTGCAGGGACCCCCTTCATAGAAACAACGGCCGATTCAAGCGGGCTGCGTTTGGCGTCTACGCTGCGCGCGCGAGCAGCGAAAACAGGTTCTGTCGCGGTCGGCGCGATGTCTGTTGGCGCTGATGCTTTATCGTCGGCGGTTGGAGCCGTGACCCCTGATGACGGCGCGGTAACCCCGTTTTTAAGGTCTGGGTTGGCGGTCTTGGCCGTCTCAACAGGTGGTGTCGACGCTGTAGGCGCGGGCTTAGGCTCTGCACCCTTTGCTTCGACCGCTGCGGCTTTGGCAATCGCTTTGCGAATGGCGGCTGGCGGATTGTCGCGTTCAACCGAATCCCCATCCGCCAACAAAATCGAGGCCGCACGGGTCATGCCAAAGTAAGGCTCCCCGTCAAACCGGCCTTTGACCGACTTGGCGACGATGCTGACGGGCGCAAAATGATGCGCCAGTGCAAAGGCTTCGGCCTCTTCCAGCGTTTCGCGTGCGACGGCAGCGATCAGTGTGCGGCGGCCCTCTTTGGCGAACTCGTAAACCAGATCATCCACCGCATAGGGCGTGGCCCCATCGAGCGCTGCGCGCACCGCCGCATCATCGGCGTCTGCTTCGGCAATGCCGAGGAATTTCACCTGTTCGTCTGGCAAAATCAGCTTGGAGCGCAACCCATCAGGATCAAGCAATAAAGCCTTTTGGCGCAGGGCCGCGAGAGCCCCATCTAGATCATCGGTATCAACCTGAACGTCACCAACGGAGACCCACCCAGTACCATCACGATGTAACAATTCGACTTTGTCGAAACTAAGAGAAAGAGCAAAATTCGGTTTCATTAGGCCGCTGTACCATCCTGCAAGAGCAGGGGAAATGTCCCCACATCACTTGGAAATTTAGGGCAATTCCCCGCCAAGTGAAAGTGATGTGCCAAAGATAAACGCAATTGAGCGACGTTTTTCGCGTCGGCGCCCCATAGGCTCACTGCGTATACAACGTACATTCGCACGGCGTTTGAATGTGTCAGGGACATTGTTGCCATTCGCAACGGCGCGCGCGCGCGGCGAGGCGGTCTCGTTGAGGGCACCTTGGCGCGCATGAATGTCGCGCGCCAAGGTATTGAATTTAGGCCGTCGCTTTGCTCAACGCTTGGTCAAGGTCCGCAATGATATCGCCTGCATCCTCGGTCCCGATAGAGACACGCACGACGTTGGGGGCCGCGCCCGCCGCCTCTTGCTGTTCGGGGGTTAGCTGGCGGTGCGTGGTGCTGGCCGAGTGAATGATCAAGCTGCGCGTGTCGCCCAGATTGGCCACGTGGCTGAACAAGTCCAAGCTATCGACCAGTTTTACACAAGCGTCATAGCCGCCTTTGACCGCGAAGGTGAACAAAGCGCCAGCCCCCTCTGGGCAGATGCGCGGGATGCGGTCGTAGTAGGGGCTGCTTTCCAGGCCCGCATAGGTCACGAAATCAATGCGCGGATCGTTTTCCAGCCATGTGGCCACTGATTTGGCGTTTTCGACATGTTTGCGCATCCGCAGGCTGAGCGTCTCGATGCCCATCAGCGTGTAATGCGCGCCCTGCGGGTTCATCGTCATGCCCAGATCGCGTAGCCCGATGGCGATAGAGTGGAAAGTGAAGGCCATGCCGCCGAGCGCTTCATAGAAGTTAAGGCCATGATAGGCAGGCTCTGGTCCTGCGAGCGAAGGAAACTTGCCCGATTTGCCCCAGTCGAACTGACCGCTGTCCACAACGCACCCGCCGGTAACGGTGCCGTTGCCGGTGAGGTATTTCGTGGTGGAGTGCACGACCAACGTGGCCCCATGCTCGATCGGGCGACAGAGGTAGGGCGTGGCGGTTGTGTTATCGACGATGACGGGCAGGCCGACTTTGTCTGCCACTTTGGCCACTGCATCGAGATCAGTGATGTAACCACCCGGATTGGCGATGCTTTCGCAGAAAATCGCACGGGTGTTGTCGTCAACAGCCGCTTCAATGGCGTCCAGATCATCAAAGTCGACAAAGGTGCAGGACCAACCGAACTTCTTGATCGTGTTGGTAAATTGCTGGATCGTCCCACCATAGAGACGGGTCGAGGCCACAATGTTCAGGCCCGGTCCCATCAGCGGGAACAGCGCCATGATTTGGGCGGCGTGGCCTGACGAGCAGCAGACAGCGCCCATGCCACCCTCTAGCCCTGCGATTCGCTCGCCCAGTGCCGAGACGGTGGGGTTGGTCAGGCGCGAATAGATGTTGCCGACTTCGGCCAGATTGAACAGGTTGGCTGCGTGTTCCGCATCGCGAAAGACATAGGCTGTGGTCTGGTAAATAGGGATCTGACGCGCGCCTGTGGCAGGGTCAGGGTTGGCACCGGCGTGGATTTGTGCGGTATCGAATGCGTGTTTGTCGGACATGGAAGCCTCCCAGATGGCGTTATTGTTGGCGCCCGTTGTAGGCAATACGCGGGGCAGTCTCAATGAGATGGCATAGGCTGTGGCTCAATCAGGACCCGAGAAATGCCAGAGCGCAGATTTGCGGCCCCCGTGTTCCACGCAAATCCCCAAACCGAAACGCATGTTCTAGTGCATTAAAGACCCGACATCTCGTCCGGCGTCGGTGCGCGCAGGGGCAGGCCGCGCGCGATCCATCCGGGACCAGCGCCCGAGCCGAGCATCCCTTCGGGCACGTCCAAGATATCCTCAAACCCCGCAGCCATCAGCCGTTGGTTCATCCGGTCAGAGCGCACGCCACGGGCGCAGATGAGCGCAACTGGCTTGGTGCCGTGGCTGTCCAAAAAGCCGCGCAGCACCACTTCAAAATCATCGCGCCGCATATCGAGGGCTATAGCATTTTGTGCCACGCCCGTGCGTTCCCATTCATCGGGGCGTCGAATATCAATCAAAAGAACCGCGCCACTGGCGGCCTGTTCTTGCGCGTGTTCAACAGTGAGAGCACCATTTGCCGTCGCATCGCCCAGAACATTGAACCAGCGCCCGGCAAAAACGGCACCCCCCACAACACTGGCGGCACCAGCAGTGAGGATGAAGCGGCGGGAGAGTGCGGATTTGGGCATGGGCGTTCCTTTCGGATCAACATTACGAGCTGGCATGTCCAAAACAAGGGCGAAAGGGTCACAACACCGCGATGGGCCTTTGGGGCTGGTGGCGTGCGAGAACAAAATCGGAACACGCTTTACGCCCCGTTCAACACAGTTATATAGTGTGGCATGAGCAGTTTTTCCGAAGAAGACGCCTTTGAGGCCGCAAGTGTCCCCCTCAGCCAGCGTGCGATGGCCGCGCGGCCGATGCCCTATCTGGATGGGCTGAACCCCGCGCAACGGGCCGCTGTCGAAGCGTTGGACGGCCCTGTTTTAATGCTGGCAGGCGCAGGCACCGGCAAGACCAAAGCGCTGACGAGCCGCATCGCGCATCTGCTGACCACGGGCACAGCACGGCCCAATGAAATCCTCGCGGTGACTTTCACCAACAAAGCAGCGCGCGAGATGAAAAACCGCGTCGGCAAACTGCTGGGCGAGGCGGTGGAGGGGATGCCGTGGCTGGGGACGTTTCACGCTATCGGGGTGAAGCTGCTGCGACGTCATGCGGAACTGGTTGGATTGAAAAGCAATTTCACGGTTCTCGATACTGACGATCAGGTCCGGTTGATGAAGCAATTGATCGCAGCGGCGGGCATCGACGACAAACGCTGGCCTGCGCGGATGCTGGCAGGGGTCATTGATGGGTGGAAAAACCGGGCGCTGACGCCCGATAAAGTCCCGCTGGCCGATAGCAGTGCGTTTGATGGCAAGGGCGTTGATCTCTACGGCCAATACCAAACCCGCCTGCGTGAGCTAAACGCTTGTGATTTTGGCGATCTGTTGCTGCATATGGTGACGATTTTTCAGGCGCATGGGGATGTGCTGGAACAATACCAGCGCTGGTTCAAATATATCCTCGTGGACGAATATCAGGACACCAATGTCGCGCAATATATGTGGCTGCGGTTGCTTGCTGGCGGGCATAAAAACATCTGCTGCGTCGGCGATGATGACCAGTCGATCTATGGCTGGCGCGGGGCCGAGGTGGGCAATATCCTGCGGTTTGAAAAGGATTTTCCCGGTGCGCATGTGGTCCGCTTGGAGCAAAATTACCGCTCGACAGGTCACATCTTGGGGGCCGCGGGCGGTGTGATCGCGGCCAACAAGGGGCGGCTCGGCAAAACCCTGTTCACCGATGGCGAAGACGGCGAAAAGGTCCGGCTGATTGGGCATTGGGACGGCGAGGAAGAAGCCCGCTGGATCGGCGACGAGGTCGAAGCACTGCAACGCGGTACGCGGGGAAATGACCCCATTGGCCTTGATAGTATGGCCATTCTCGTGCGCGCCAGCCATCAGATGCGGGCTTTTGAGGACCGGTTTTTGACCATCGGACTGCCGTACCGTGTGATCGGTGGCCCGCGCTTTTACGAGCGTTTGGAAATCCGCGATGCGATGGCGTATTTCAAACTGGCCGTCAGTCTCGAAAACGATCTGGCGTTCGAGCGGATCGTGAACACCCCCAAACGCGGGTTGGGCGACAAGGCCGTGCAAACCATCCAACGCACCGCGCGCGCCAATGGCGTCAGTTTGGTCGAAGGCGCGCGTTTGGTCTGTGAAGGCAAGCTGCTGGGTGGCAAGGGTTTGAAAAAGCTGACACTTTTGGTGCAAGGGTTGTGCCGCTGGCACGATCAAGTCGTCAGTGAAGCGGATACCCATATGGAGCTCGCCGAGATGATTCTCGATGAGAGCGGCTACACCGGGTTTTGGCAAAATGACAAAACGCCCGAGGCACCTGGGCGGTTGGAAAACCTCAAGGAACTCGTGAAAGCGCTGGAAAACTTTGAGAACCTGCAAGGGTTTCTCGAACACGTCAGCCTTATCATGGACAACGAGACCGAGGAACAGGAAGAAAAGATCAGCATCATGACGCTGCACGCGGCCAAGGGGCTGGAATTTCCCGCCGTGTTCCTGCCCGGTTGGGAAGATGGCCTGTTTCCGTCGCAGCGCTCGATGGATGAAAGCGGGTTGAAGGGCTTGGAAGAAGAACGGCGGCTGGCCTATGTGGGCATCACCCGGGCCGAGCGGATTTGCACGATTTCCTTCGCGGGTAACCGGCGTGTTTACGGACAATGGCAATCGGCGCTGCCGTCGCGCTTTATCGACGAACTGCCTGCCGAACATGTGGAAATCCTGACGCCTCCGGGCCTATATGGGGGCGGATATGGGGCCGCTGGCATGGCCGCCAGCGCGTCGCCGGTGACGCAAGGGATGGCGGGATCCGACTTACACGAAAAGGCGGCCAGCGCCGATGTCTATAATTCCCCCGGCTGGCGACGCCTGCAATCACGCAGCCAACAGCGCGGCATGTCCACACCCGCCGAGGCGAAAAACATAACCATTGATATGACCGCCGCCTCGTCCTTCGTCGTGAGCGATCGGGTTTTCCACCAAAAGTTTGGCTACGGCGAGATCATGGCCGTTGAGGGTGACAAGCTGGATATTTCCTTCGACAAAGCGGGCGAAAAGAAAGTCGTGGCCAAGTTTGTGATCAGCGCCGAGGCTTCCGATGATGTGCCGTTCTAGGCCGCGTCCAGCCAAACGGGCACCAGAGTTAAAACCAACACGCCCGCCATCGACCAGTTGAACGCGCGCAGCATTTTGGGCCGCGTCAGCAGGCGTTTCACCTGCGTGCCCATCGTCGTCCAGATCATAATGGAGGGGAAGTTCGTGGCGGCGAACACACTCGCCACGATCATTGGTGGCACCCAAAACCCGCCCGATGGAGTAAAATTAGTCACCGCGTAGATCGCCATATACCACGCCTTAGGGTTCACCCATTGAAAGGCGGCGGCTTGCAGGAATGTGAACGGGGTGCCGTGCGCTTCGCCGTCTTTTGGTGGGGCTGCATTGGCGATTTTCCATGCCAGGTACAGCAGATAGGCGCTGCTTAGGACTTGCAGCACCAGCTTGGCACTTGGGTAGGTCTCGAACACTTGGCCCAGACCGAACCCGACCATCGAGACCATAAACGCGTGGCCCAGCGATATGCCCAGCATATGGGGCAGGGTGCGGCGAAAGCCAAAATTGGCCCCCGACGCCATCAGCATCAAATTGTTCGGCCCCGGCGTGATGGACGAGACGAGGGCAAATCCAATGAGAGAGATGAAAATGTCGTAAGTCATGTGACATGCGTATCGCGCGCTTGCGACAGTTCCTACCGCTGTTTTTATCGGGAGGCGTTTGAAGTTTCATCAATGGTTAGAATGTCGAAATCGACCGTGTGTTGGAAGGGTAAGGCTGGTGGGCGGCAGTGTTTTGGGAGGAAAACATCTGCCGCCTCATGTCCGAACCCGCGCTCAAATGGGAGGAGATCAGCGCGTCGGTTCGTTCCAGTCTTGGCAAGATCGTAGCGATGGGAGGATCGCGCCTGATCTTGCATTTGGGTGTCGATCAATTTGGGAGGAGAATTGACACCACAAATTCGGTTTTTAGGTCTGACCGGCGGCATCCGGGAGGAGGTGAATGCCGCCAGTGCAGTGTGTGCGCCTCATCTACAGGGAGGAGGATGACGCGCGCTCCAGATCAACAAATGGGAGGATTTATTGATCTGAATTCGAATTCTTAAACGCCGTAAGCCGCCTGATAGGACACGGCGCGAATGGACGAGCGGTCAATACCCAGATCGTTGAGATCACGGGTGCTGAGGTTGCTCAGCTCGTTCATTGTTGTTTTGTACACCCGGCGACGCGCCAACGCGTCTGTGATGGATGCGCGAAGTGCTGCAAATCGCTGAACCAAACCAGTGTTTGATGCGGAAGTCTGTGTTGTATAAGCCATGTGCTTGCTACTCTCTTAACTAGGGCGCGAGGCCCGTTGGGGTTGTCTGGTCTACTGGGACCGTTTGTTGGCCCCCTGTCGCCGGGTCGCCCTTTGCTTCCCGGTGACTCATAGATAGGCGAATGCTGCATCTGCACAAGAGATTAGGATTGCAATGCCGCTATGCAGCAATTGCAACGCTAAAGTGCCCTTGGGGAAGGCGGAAGCTGCTGTATTTGCTGAAAAATTAATCTGCGCCGAAACGCCATCTTGTGTATTTGGTGCCAAAACCGCATCAGTCATGCGAATAGTGTCAAAATAGGGGCAGATCATGAGCGTGACGGTGGATGAAGTTCGGGCGATGTTGGCCCGCATTGGCTTGCCGGATGGCGGCGATCTGGTCTCGCGCGATATGATCCGGGCTTTGCAGGTCAGCGGTGACGCGGTGTCTTTTGTGATCGAAGCACCCACCGCCGATATGGCCCGCCAGATGGAACCCCTGCGCGCCGGTGCCGAACAAACGGTGGCGGCAATGGAAGGTGTCGCATCTGCCAAGGCTGTCTTGACCGCACATCGCCCCGCTGCCCCGAAATCCCCCACACCCAGCGCAGGGCAGGGCGAACCACCCGCGCTGACCATCGGCCGCCACCCTACGCCACAGGCTGGCCCGGCCCCCGTCGCAGGTGTGGACCGCATTATCGCAGTCGGATCGGGCAAGGGTGGCGTGGGCAAATC
>CALHAP010000032.1 GCA_937931795.1 uncultured Paracoccaceae bacterium | reverse complement strand
CTTTGACCCTCTATCTCGCCGCCCCACGTGGATTTTGCGCAGGCGTTGACCGCGCGATCAAGATCGTGGAACTCGCTTTGGAAAAATGGGGCGCGCCCGTCTATGTGCGCCACGAGATCGTCCACAACAAATTCGTCGTCGATGATCTGCGCGACAAAGGTGCCGTATTTGTCGAAGAGCTGTCCGAATGCCCGCCTGATCGCCCCGTGATCTTTTCCGCCCATGGTGTCCCGAAATCCGTTCCCGCCGCCGCCGAAGCCCGCGAGATGGTCTATGTCGACGCCACCTGCCCGCTGGTGTCCAAGGTTCATATCGAAGCCGCGCGGCACAGCGAAAACGGCCTACAGATGATCATGATCGGGCACGAGGGCCACCCCGAGACGGTCGGCACCATGGGCCAACTGCCTGAGGGCGAAGTGCTGTTGGTCGAGACCGTCGCAGACGTGGCCACGGTAGAAGTCCGCGACCCAGAGCGGCTGGCGTTCGTGACACAGACCACTCTGTCGGTTGATGACACCGCCGACATCGTAGCCGCCCTCAACGCGCGGTTCCCGGCGATCGTCGGACCCCACAAGGAAGACATCTGTTACGCCACCACCAATCGCCAAGAAGCCGTCAAAGCGATGGCCCCTAAATGCGACGCAATGCTGGTCGTGGGCGCGCCCAACTCGAGCAATTCCAAGCGCCTCGTCGAGGTCGGCAGCCGTGCGGGGTGCAGCTATTCGCAACTGGTCCAGCGGGCCACGGACATCGACTGGCGGGCGCTGGACGGCATCACATCCATCGGGATCACGGCGGGGGCATCGGCGCCGGAAGTGTTGATCAACGAGGTGATCGACGCCTTTAAATCCCGCTATGACTTGACTGTAGAACCCGTTGTCACCGCAGAAGAAAACGTCGAATTTAAAGTCCCGCGCGTGTTGCGAGAGCCTGCATGATTAGCGTCCCCCGTGCGCCCCTGATCCTCGGCCTCGCAGGGTTGATCCCGTTTATCTGGGGGGCGCTGACGACCATGGCACCGGACCTGCAAACATGGGGGCGGATCAACATCGGCCCACGCTTTATCGGGCCTTATGTTGGGTTGGCCTATGGCACGGTGATCTTGTCGTTCATGTCCGGCGTGCTCTGGGGGTTCGCCGCCAAAGCACCCGATGACGCCGCGTCCTTCGGTTATGGAGTGTCAGTTCTGCCAGCGCTTTGGGCGTTTTTCATGGTCGGCGGCGGGCCGGTATCGGCGGCGACATCACTGGTGTTTGGGTTTCTAGCGCTGCTGATCCTCGACTGGCAGTTCTGGCGGCTGGGGCTGACGCCGTCTTGGTGGATGCACTTGCGGGTGTTGCTGACGTCGATTGTGGTGATTTGCCTGCTGCCCGTGGTGTTCTTGTGACCGACGCGCAGACCCAAGCGGTCTATGCGGCCAAGGTGCGCGACTATGCGGAACTGACCCGTTTAGCTGCGCCTGATGCGACACTGGCGGCGTTCATTTCGGATATGCCAAACGGGGGCCGCGTCTTGGATCTGGGCTGCGGACCTGCGCAGGCGTCGGTGTTCATGCGCGCCGCGGGATTGCGGCCAGACCCTGTCGATGCATCGCCCGAGATGGTGGCACTTGCCAATGAGACCCACGACATCGGCGCGCGGGTGGCGACCTTTGAGGATGTGACAGAAGTGGGCGTCTATGCGGGCGTCTGGGCGAATTTCTCGCTGCTGCACGCGCCGCGAGAGGACTTGCCCCGGCACCTGAGCGCACTTCATCGCGCCATGCTGCCCGAGGGCCAATTGCACATCGGGATGAAGGTAGGCACCGATACGCACCGCGATGATCTGGGGCGGCGCTATACCTTTGTGACGGTGGACGAGCTGCGCGGATTGTTGACGACAGCAGGCTTTGCCGTGACGGCAGTCCGCGAGGGCCAAGAACCGGGGCTGTCGGGTACAATCGATCCGTTTGTGATTATGCGAGGGACGCGCAATGCCTGATTTATTTGCCTATACAGACGGCGCGTGTTCCGGCAATCCCGGTCCCGGTGGCTGGGGCGCTTTGCTGATTGCGCGCGACGGCAAGACGGTCGTCAAAGTGCGCGAGCTATCAGGCGGTGAGGCCACGACGACCAACAACCGGATGGAGCTGATGGCGGCGATCTCGGCGCTAGACTCGCTCAGCAAACCAAGCGAAATCACCATCATCACCGACAGCGTCTACGTCAAAGACGGCATCACCCAGTGGATCCACGGCTGGAAGAAGCGCGGCTGGAAGACGGCGGCGAAAAAGCCGGTGAAGAACGAAGACCTCTGGCGCCTACTCGACGACGCCGTGGCCCGCCATTCGGTGACATGGGAGTGGGTCAAAGGCCACGCAGGCCACCCAGAGAATGAGCGCGCCGACGAGCTGGCACGCGGCGGCATGGCTCCGTACAAGCCGTGATCCACAAGGCCTGCCCTGTTGTGCTGGCGGGGTCCGACATTCTGGCATTCCGGCATCCACTGGCGGGGCTGCAACTGGTCAAAGGAACCGTAGAGGAAGGCGAGGCACCTTGGGTTGCGGCTCTTCGCGAATTGGCTGAGGAGAGCGGTATACTGGACGCAAAAGTGCGGGACCAACTGGGCCAGAGCGAGGGTATCCAACAGGGCGAGGTCTGGCACTTTTGGCGGGTCGCATGCCATGACTTGCCATCTGAGTGGACGTTTCATACCGAGGACGACGGCGGGCACGCATTTGCGTTCTTTTGGCATCCTCTGCATACGACAAATCGTGATGGGTTTGCGCCGCGGTTCCAACGCGCGCTGACGTATATTGCGGACCAGATGGAGCACCGGACATGACACTGCTCGCCCTTCTCGACTATGCCTCCGTATTCATCTTTGCCCTAACGGGCGCGCTGGTGGCCAGTCGTGCGCAGTTGGATGTGGTCGGCTTTATCTTTATCGCGAGCCTGACGGCGGTGGGCGGCGGGACCGTGCGCGATGTGATCTTGAACCGCGACGTGGTGTTTTGGGTCGAGAACCCCGCGCATATCGGCGTGGCCGTGGCCGCCGCCATTCTCGTGTTTTTGACCGCCCACAGGCTGGAGAGCCGGTATCGCTCGATCATCTGGCTGGACGCTTGTGCGCTCTCTGTGGCCGTGCCTGCGGGGGTCGCCGTGGCGCTCAGGATGGGAATGCCGTGGCCTGTGGTTGTGATCATGGGCGTGGCGACGGGGTGCTTTGGCGGGTTGATGCGCGACGTGGTGTGCAACGAAGTGCCGTTGGTTTTGAAGCAGGGCGAGCTTTACGTGACCTGCGCCTTTGCGGGCGCTGGCGCTGCTGTGATCGCCACGATCTATGCGGTGCCGCGCCCTGTGCCGCTGCTGATCTGCGCGGGCGTCGTGTTCACCCTGCGCGCGGGCAGCATCGCGTTTCGCTGGGCTTTGCCAGTTTATAAGAGCTTTCCACCCCGCCAGTGACGCCTAGTCGAGGCGGTCGGGCAGCGTGATCCCCCGCAGCGCGTCGCCCGTGTCCATCGCCTGTTTGCCCGCGCGTTGCAGGCGGGTGACCTCGATAGCCCCGTCGCCGCAGGCCACGGTCAACGGGCTGAGGACAGTGCCGGGGATGCCCTGCCCTGTTACGACCTGCGACCCCAGCAATTTCAGCCGCTCGCCCGCCATCTCGCACCACGCGCCGGGGAATGGCGAGAGGCCACGGATTTGGCGGTCGATTGTGCTGGCCGGTTGGGTCCAGTCGATGCGTGCTTCGGATTTGTCGATCTTGTGGGCGTAGGTGATGCCGTCTTCAGGCTGGATCGCGGGGCTGAGGTCGGCCAAATTTGCGAGAGCGTCGGTGATCGCCGTGGCCCCGAGCTTCGAGAGCCGGTCCTGCAGCTGGCCCGTCGTTTCCTCCGCGCCGATGTTGATCGCGTGGCGCGTAAGGACGGGGCCGGTGTCGAGGCCCGCGTCCATCTGCATGATGCAGACGCCGGTTTGCGCGTCGCCTGCCATGATCGCGCGGTGGATCGGCGCGGCGCCCCGCCAGCGCGGCAACAGCGAGGCGTGGATGTTCAGACAGCCGTGGGTGGGCGCGTCAAGGATCGCTTGGGGCAAGATCAGACCGTAGGCCACGACGACGGCGATGTCGGCGCGCACGTCGTCAAAGTGGGCCTGCTCCTCGGGCGATTTCAGCGACACGGGGTGGCGCACCTCTAGCCCGAGCGCTTCGGCGCGGGCGTGGACGGGTGTGGGGCGCTCCTTCTTGCCGCGACCTGCTGGGCGGGGCGGCTGGCAGTAGACGGCGGAAATGTCGTGGCCTGCGGCGTGGAGCGCGTCGAGGATTGGGACCGAGAAATCAGGGGTGCCCATGAAGATCAATCGCATCGGCAGGCTCCTAAGGTTTGGCGGCTTTTTTCAGCAGCATGGCGCGTTTGGTGCGGCTCAGACGGTCAAAATACATCCGCCCTGCCAGATGGTCGATCTGATGCTGGACGGAGGTGGCCCAGAGGCCGACGAAATCGCGATCCTCGGCCTCGCCCTGCTCGTTCATAAACCGCACCGTGACGGCGCGGGGCCGCGCGATGAGGGCGGAGTGGCCGGGCAAATTGGGCGAGGCTTCGGCGTGGGGGCGCAGTTCGACGCTGGCGTGCAGTACCTCTGGGTTGGCCATCTTGACGGCTTCGCCGCGCGCATCGCTGGCGTCGACCACGGCGAGGCGCTGCATGATGCCGAGCTGTACTGCGGCGAGGCCGACGCCGGGCATGGCCTCCATCGCGGCGATCATTTCGGCCCAGATGGCGTGGGTCTCGTCGGTGATTTGCGCCACGTCAGCGGCGGCGGTCCGCAGCCGTTTGTCGGGCCACATAACGAAAGGTCGGTGGCTCATTGCGACACCTCGGACAGTAGTTGTTCGCGGGTCTCGGCATCCAGATGATCGAGCGTGACGATGCCGCCTAGATGGTCGATTTCGTGTTGCACGCAAGCGGCGGCAAAGCCTGTAAAGTGGCCTGTTTGTTCCGTCCCGTCGAGGTCCGTCCAGCGCAAAGTGACCTCCGAGGGTCGCGTGATGTCGGTCAGGATGCCGGGGATCGACAGGCAGCCTTCGGGTTGGGTGGTCTGCGCCTCGGATACCTCGATCACTTCTGGATTCACGAACACCATCGGGTTTGGTGCGCCGTCTTTCCATGTCTCGTCCATGACGAACAGACGGGTCAGCACGCCGACCTGAGGGGCAGCCAAGCCGCGACCGGGGGCTGCGTACATCGTGTCGAGCATGTCGGCAGCGAGGGTTTTCAGATCACCCGAGGCAGGCGCGCAGACCTGTGACAACGCCGGATCGGGCCAGCGCAGGATGGGCAGAACGCTCACCCGCGCGCCATCTCTTTTTTCAGCTTCACCATCTTGCGGGTGATCATCTGACGCTTCAGCGGTTTAAGGTGGTCGATGAATAGTTTGCCGTCCAAATGGTCGATCTCATGTTGCACGCAGGTGGCCCAAAGCTCGTCGAACTGCTCCTCGACCGTTTTCCCGTCGATCCCCATCCAGCGCACTTTGACCTCAGCGGGGCGGACCACTTCGGCATAGATATCGGGGATCGACAGGCAGCCTTCATCATAGGTGCCACTCTCGTCGCTTCGCCAGATGACCTGCGGATTGATCAGGACCATGGGGCGCGGCGTGTCGTCGTCTTCTTTCATGCAATCCATGACCAGCATCCGCGCGTTAATGCCGATCTGCGGTGCGGCCAGACCGATGCCCGGCGCGTCATACATCGTCTCGAGCATATCATCGGCCAAGCGGCGCGTCTCGTCGGACACGGATGCCACGGGGTCGCAGACCTTTTTCAGGCGCGGATCGGGGTGCAATAGGATGTTTCTCAAAGCCATGACGGCGATTTATGCGGCAGGCGCGGAAAAGGCAACCAAACCCCTTGCGCTCAATCCCATGGGCCGTAGCGTGGACCGTGATTTAGCGAAAGGACACCCCATGAGTTTCGACACCCCGATCGACCGCCGCGGCACGCATTGTGTGAAATGGGACGCGATGGAGGCGATCTACGGTGTCTCGCCCGATGAGGGCATCTCGATGTGGGTGGCGGATATGGAATTCCAGCCGCCTGAATGTGTGACACAGAGCCTGCGCGATATGGTGGCCCACAATGTCTATGGCTATTTCGGCGATGAAGGCCCCTACCGCGAGGCGATCCGCTGGTGGATGTCCGAGCGCCACGGCTGGGAGGTGAACCCCGATCACATCTTTACCACCCACGGCCTCGTCAACGGCACCGCGATCTGCGTCGATGCCTACACCAGCGCGGGCGACGGGGTGATCCTATTCACGCCTGTCTACCACGCCTTTGCCCGCGTTATCGAGGCGGCAGGCCGCGCCGTCGTGGAATGCCAGATGGTCCAGGTCGATGGCCGCTATGAGATGGATTTCGACGCCTATGACGCCCAGATGAAGGGGCACGAGCGGATGATTATCCTGTGTTCGCCGCACAACCCCGGTGGGCGTGTCTGGAGCCGTGCCGAGCTGGAGCAGGTCGCAGAATTCGCCAAGCGGCACGATCTGATCCTCGTCTCGGATGAGATCCACCACGACCTGACGATGCCCGGCCAGACCCATGTGCCCATGACGCATATTGCGGGTATCGAGGACCGCTTGGTGATGATGACGGCGGCGACCAAGACGTTCAATATCGCAGGTGCGCATGTGGGGAATGTGATCATCGCGGATGATGCGCTGCGGGCCAAGTTTGCGGGGCGGATGGCCGCCCTCGGGCTGTCGCCTAATTCTTTCGGTCTACATATGGTCACCGCTGCCTATTCGCCCGAAGGGGCCAAATGGGTCGATGATTTGCGAGTATATCTTGATGGCAATCGGCAGGTTTTGGATGCGGGGATCAACGCGATACCGGGGCTGCGGTCGATGCCGATGGAGGCGACGTATCTGGCGTGGGTCGATTTCGCGAGCACTGGCATGAGCCGCGAAGAGTTCACCGCCCGTGTGCAGGACGTGGCCAAGATCGCGGCCAACCATGGCCCGACGTTTGGGACGGGTGGCGAGACATTCCTGCGGTTTAACTTTGCAGCGCCGCGTGCGCAGATTGAGGACGCGGTGAGGCGGATGCAGGCCGCGTTTGGCGACCTGCAATAAGGCTTAGGCGTGCGTCAGCAGACCTGCGGGCTGGAATGCGGCGCGCTCGTAATCAATGGCGGGCGCGTTGGCGACGGCGGTGACACGCTTGAACTCAAAAATGCGCACAGCACCTTCGTCGCGTGACGCGGTGATCAAGCATTGCGAGACGTGTTGGTCACCGTCGTAGAGGTCCACGAGGCCGCCAAGATGAGGCGCTTCACCGAGCGAGACCGCGACACCATCCTCGACGAGGCGCAGCACCGGATAGGCCCGGCCCCCGGCACGCAGTGTTAGGCTGTGCGAGACACGCGTCAGGTTTTCGCGGGCTTGGTCCAATGCGGTCTGAATATCATTCGGTAAATACGACATAGCTTGCTCCCCAGCCTTCTACTTGGACAAGATGACGCAGGTACGTGCAAAAGCAATATAACACATCCGCCGCATCGCAGCGTAGCAGCGCAGCAATCGTTAAGACATTGGGGATTCAGCCCTTAATTTTTTACGCGCGGGCGCAGAACATGCGGCTTGGCGGCGTCATAAAGGGCGGAATCAGGAAAGCCATGAGAATCGGCCATGGCAGGCCCGAGCAGGATCAACGCGGTGCGGGTGATCTTGGCGTCGCGCACTTTGGCATGGATATCCGACAGCGTGCCGCGAATGATCTGCTCGTCCGGCCATCCGACACGGTACACCACGGCCAGCGGACAATCGGCACCGTAATAGGGTGACAGACGTCGCTCGATGTCGCGCAATGCACGTATCCCTAGATGGATCGCCAGTGTCGTGCCGGTACGCGCGAAATTCTCCAGCGTTTCGCCTTCGGGCATCCCCGTTGATTTCATGCTCATGCGGGTCAGGATGATGGATTGTGACACCTCGGGGATCGTCAATTCCTGCCCCAAAGCCGCCGCTGCCGCCGTGTAGGCGGGCACGCCGGGGATGATCTGATAGGGGATGTCATCGCGCTTTAGCAGGCGGATTTGCTCGGCGATGGCACCATAGAGCGACGGGTCACCGGAGTGCACGCGGGCCACGTCTTCACCGCGTGCGTGGGCGGCCACGAGCTCGCCATGGGTGTCTTCGAGCGTCATGGGTGCTGTGTCCATGACGCGGGCACCCTCGGGGGCACCGGCCACGACTGCTTCGGGGACCAGTGAGCCTGCGTAGAGGCAGACCGGACAGGCCCCAATCAGGCGCGCGCCTTTAAGGGTTAGCAGCTCAGGATCACCCGGACCCGCACCGATGAAATAGACGGTCATATCAAATTACCATTCTTTATGTGAATACGGCTGTAGATCATTCGGACAGGTCGCCATCAATCTTTCGAGCATAGCCACGCGGTGTATACATCCGTGGCCCTTCACCCAATTGCGCCAGCCGCGAGTGGGAAGACCCAACCAGAACGACGGTCAGCATATCGACCTCGTCGACCTCAAGCTCGGACAGCTTGCGGTAGCGCACGTGTTCCTCGGGACGCCCTAGCGACGAGGCGAGCATCACGGGCGTGTCGGCGGGGCGATGTTGCAGCAGGATGTCACGCGCCTCGGCCAGCAATGTGCGGCGGCGTTTGGAGACGGGGTTGTAGAACGCGATGACGAAATCCCCCTCGGCCGCGGCATTCAGACGTTTGATGATGTCCTCGCGCGGGGTGAGCAGATCGGACAGAGAAATCGCACAAAAGTCATGACCGAGCGGTGCGCCCGCCCGCGCGGCCGCCCCCTGCAACGCAGAGACACCGGGCGAGCAGATCACCTCGACGCGGCGCGCGGCATCGGACACACCGCTCTGATAGGGACCACGATCCATCAGTTCGAACACCAGCGCGCCCATGGCGTAGATGCCCGCATCCCCCGAACAGACGAGGGCGACATCGATGCCTTTGGCGGCCTGTTCCAGCGCGTAACGGCAGCGATCTTCTTCACCGCCGAGCGGAAAATCGGAGCGCGCTTTGCCGATGGCGAGCGGCCCAAGCAGATCAATATACAACCCGTATCCCACCAGTTCTTGGGCCTGCGCGACAAGAGAGGACACTTCTGGAGTGCGCCAACTGGCTTGACCGGGGCCAATTCCGACGATGGACAGCGTGCCGCGCGCCCGGCCCGCAGGGGCGATGATTGGCGCAGGTGCGCGGGCGATGGCGCAGGTTGTCGTCGTTGTTTTGGACTTGGGAATTGCCAGCGTCGCGTCGCGTCCCGCTGCTGCCAAAGCCGCCCCTTCACTCACGCCGTGACAACCGACCTCGGCGAAAACCACATCCGACGGATTGGCAAGACGCGGGGTTTCGGCCTCAAGTTCAGCAGGTGTGAACAGCCGCAGCGGCACACCAAGGCGCTTGGCCGTCGCGATGATCGCGGGCTCGTCGGCTTTGAGGTCAATCGTCGCGACGCAGGCGATGGCACCGGGGGCGATGTTGTGCGCGTGCAGCGTCTCGCTCACATGCGCCCACATCTCAGCCGCGTCAGCATTGCGCGCGCAGCCGAGGCCCAGCACATGGGTCTGTTGATGAAACACCAGTCGCGTCTCGCTGCCCTGCACATTTTCCTCTGTCACCGTGATGTCGAGATCGCTGCCCACGGGCAAGTCCACGTCGAAAATCTGCGGGCCGTTCCATGCAACGCCAGCGCCCGATAGCAATGCGGCCATGATGCCTTTTGCGTCTTGCGGATTTTGCAAACAATAGCCTACGGGCGGCGCATCAAGGGCCACGCCGAGCGCCACATCGCCCGCCGTCGTCACTGCAGCGGTGCTGTCGAGTGCGCCCGCGATGTCACGCGCCAAACGGTTCGCGCCGCGATGCCCGCCAAGCAGTGGGACGACGACGGCGCCGTCATCAGACACCGAAATCACCGGCGGCTCTGTGGTTTTGTCGGCGAGCAATGGGGCCACGCCACGGATCAGGATGCCCGACGCGCAGACACCGATGATGGGTGTGCCTGCGGCAAACAGATCGCGGGCGTGGTCTAGGGCATTTGGGAAGGTTGCGTCCGCCCGGTCGACCCGTCCCTCGCGTCCGTGGACCTGAGCGCCGAGTGCTTGGGCAATGCGGTGAGCTACGGGTTCGCCGGAGCGAGACAATGCCAAAACAACAGGTTTTACAGCCACGGATCGGCTCCTTTGGTCAGTAGGATCATCGAAAAATAGGGCGCTTTGTCAGGTGCTTGGGCGAGCGGAGCCACCACCTGAGCGTCCAGCGTTGCGCGTTCCACGTAGGTCGCGTGGTCGAGCAAGCCGAGGTCGGTGATGACCTGCCGGATCTTGGGCAGATGCCGTCCGACTTTCATGATTACCACGCTCTCTGCCCCTTCGATCCGCGCGCGCAATTCAGCTTCGGGCAAGGGACCGGGCAGCACTGTCAGGCGTTCGTTTCGGGCCACAAGCGGGGTCGCAGCGGCGGCGGCACAGGCGGTGACCGAGGTGACGCCGGGGACGATCTCAATGGTAAATCGCTCCCTCAAACGGGCGAAGAGGTACATGAATGAGCCGTAGAAAAACGGGTCGCCTTCGCACAGACAAATGACGTCTTGGCCCGCCTCCAACGCCTCGGCTATTTGCGCGGCCCCGGTGTCATAGGCGGCCTGCGCGGGCGCGCGCTCGACAGACATGGGCACATCCATGACGATCTCGATGGCACCTTCTGGGATCAAATCCGCGACAATTGATCGGGCGAAACTGTCCGCCCCTGCGAGCGTCGGATAGGCGATCACAGCCGCCCCTTCGATCAAACGCGCGGCGCGCAGGGTGATTAGATCAGGGGCACCCGGTCCCGTGCCCACGCCAAATAATGTGCCTGTTTTCATCGCTTTACGAGGCTCCATTGCGTGACGGGCATCATCGGTCGCCAGCCCGTTAGACGTCCCACGGGTTCGGCGCGTTGGATGTTAAGCTTGACGAGTTGGCCGCCGTGTGTGGCGTGTAGCCGGATCAGTTCCGCCTCGCTTTCGAGCGTTACAGCATTGGCGACGAACCTGCCCAAGGGTCGCAGCGCGGACCACGCGGCCTCAAAAACCTCTGCCGTCAAACCGCCACCGATAAAGATCGCATCAGGCAGGGCAAGGGCCGTCAACGCGTCGGGGGCCGTGCCCTCAATTATCTCGAAACGCGGCGTGCCGAGGGCCAGTGCGTTGGCGGCGGCCATGGCGCGCCTGTCCGCGCGCGGCTCAATCCCGATGGCGCGGGCATAGCGCGCCGCGCGCATCCATTCGATCCCGACCGAGCCGCAGCCCGTGCCGATATCCCAGAGCAATGCGCCGCGCATCGGCATCAATTTTGCGACCGTGACCGCACGGACTTCTTGTTTTGTCATCGTCCCGTCGGACTGGAACAACGCGTCGTCGAGGCCGGGCACGCGGGGCAAAAGTGCCGCGTCGGGGGCCGCGATACATTCCACGGCGAGCGTGTTGAACGCGGGCACTGTGTGATCCCAGTCGCGGGCTGTGCCGTCAAAGCGGGCCTCGTTTTCGCCGCCCATCGCGGCGAGGACAGTCAGCTTGCTATCGCCGAACCCACGCTCAGTCAGGAATGTGGCAATTTGATTTGGCGTTTCAGCCCCAGTTGTGAGGATCAGCAGCCGAATGTCCGGTTGGATGAAGGCGATCATCTGCTCGACGGGACGACCGTGGACTGTGAGGGTTTCGACGTCAGCGAGGCTCCAGCCCATGCGTGCAGCGGCGAGTTGGAAAGCGGACAGCTGCGGGTGGTAGACGATCTCAGCAGCAGGAATAGACCGCCCGATGCGCGCGCCGACCGAGAACCACAGCGGGTCGCCAGTGACAAGGATCACGAGACGTTTGCCGCGATGGGAATTGATCACGTCGATCATCGCATCGAACGGCGAGGGCCACGCGATCCGCGTCGCCGTGATCCCGTCTGCGAGCTGATGATGACGGTCGCCGCCGATAATCACCTCTGCCGCCTCGACCACGGCGCGGGTGGCAGGCACCAGACCATCCAGACCGTCCTCGCCAATGCCCACGATATGCAGCCAAGGGGTGCTCATTGCACGCGGCCTTCGGGGGTTCCGACGGCCAGCGCGTTCACCGCCGCAGAGGCCATCGCAGACCCCCCTTTGCGTCCGCGCAGGGCGATAAAATCGCAGCCTCGGGGATTGCCAGCCAGCTCGGCTTTGCTCTCGGCCGCCCCGACAAATCCTACCGGAAACCCGAGGATCACGGCGGGTTTAGGCCAGCCGTTGTCGAGGTGTTCAAGCAGGCGAAAGAGGGCTGTGGGGGCATTGCCTATCGCAACCACCGCGCCCTCGATATGGTCGCGCCATAGATCAACAGCGGCGGCCGATCTCGTATTTTCAATAACTTGGGCGTGGTCAGGGGTGCGCGCGTCATTGAGTGTGACGATCACTTCATTGCCCGCAGGCAAATAGCGCCGGATGATCCCAGAGCCGACCATTTCGCAATCGCAGAGCACGGGCGCGCCTGCTTGCAATGCCGCCGCACCGCGCTCCGCAGCCTCTGCCGAAAAGGCCAAACGATCCGCGATTTCGACCATGCCGCAGGCGTGGATCAACCGCGTGATCACGGGCTGCATCGCAGGTGCAAATCGCTCGATCCGGGCTTCGCGACGCACGGTTTCAAAGCTCTGCGCGTAGATCGCTTGCGGGTCTTTCTCGTAGGGACGCATCAGGGGATCACGCCTTGGCGTCTTTGCGCACGCTTTCGGGGCCATGCGGGTGGTCGGCATGGGGGTAGACGGGGTGCGCGTGGTCGTGGTGATGGTGGTGATCGTGCCCATGATCGTGGCTGTGGTCATGGTGATGGTGGTGCTGATCGGCCATGACTAGGCGGCACATACCGGTGCAGAAGGTGTCGCAATGGCTGCAATCGGCGACGTTGGATCCCGGCGCATTGGCCCCCTGCCCTTCGACGTGGTGGTGGTGGCTTTCCTGCACGGCGCCCACCTCGGCCTCGAACCCCACGACGGCCACGCGGTATTTGCACAACACGCAAGTGGGCGGTGGGGTCGAGCCGAATGCCGGGTGTGCGCCGTCTTTCTCAGCCGCCAAAACCGCACGCTGTTCGGGGCTGATACGGCGCACGTCTTCGCCTTCGATCTCTAGAATTTGTGTGCGGAATTGACACGTGCCGCAGTTGGGCGGCGGCGTTGCACTGTCTTGTTCGGTGATGCGTTCGGCGAATGTTGCCAGCACTTGGGGGTGGTCGCCGAGGTAGCCTGCTTTGATGAATTGGATGTCCGGGTGCTGCTCTGCGACTTGATCGGTGAAGCCGTAGATGCGGTCGATCAGGATGCCGGAAAACAGGAAATACGGGAAGACGATGACGCGTTTGTAGGGCAGTCGTGCGACATGCTGTAGGCAGGGTTCGACGAGCGGGAAGGTCACGCCAGAATAGCCGACCTCGCACCAGCCAAAGCCCATGCCCTCTTGGACCATGCGCGCGATTTTCGCGACGTTGCCGTTGGCGTCGGGGTCTGATGCGCCGCGCCCGATGACGACCAAACAGGTCTCAGACAGCGGCAGATCACCGTGATCTGCATTGGCGCGCTCGACGGCTTCACGCACGCGGCCTGCGGCGGCGGCGATCATCTTGGGGTCCACGCCCAGCTCGCGCCCGTAACGGATGTCGATCTCGTGTTTGGCGGCGTAGGTGTTCAGGACCGTCGGGATGTCGTTCTTGGCGTGCATCGCGGCGAACAACATACCGGGGACCGCGAAAATGCGGGTGCAGCCTGCCTCGCGCAGACGGTCCAGCCCGTCGCGGATCACGGGGTTGGCAAATTCCAGATAGCCGTAGTCGGTGATCCAATCCTCGGGCAGCAGCGCGGGCAGTTTGTCCGCCAAGGTCGCGAATTCATCGACCGCAGATTGCGAGCGGCTGCCGTGGCCGCAGATCATCACACCGGTTTTCTCAGACATTGACCCGTCCCTCTTGGCTATTGCTGCCGCCCATATGCCATGCCAGAGGTGCGCGCCAGTCATAGCGCGTTGGTTGACGATGTGGCTCTTGGTCCCCGTTTCGGGTCAACCGTCGATCCACCAACCGTTCTGGCCCGGCAGGGCGTCGTCATGGTTCGTATAGGGACCACCTTGCGCGCATGCAAATCCATTCGCGGCATTTCGCACAGGGTCTGCGCCCCCCTGCGCGTTTCCTCATAACGCGACCTAAGCTACACACGAGCTAACTTAGAGATGGAGAGAACACATGGGCCAGCTAGTAGACGGCGTTTGGCATGACGTTTGGTACGACACGAAATCCACAGGGGGCGCGTTCAAACGTTCGAACGCTAAGTTTCGCAATTGGATCACCCCCGACGGCAGCGCGGGGCCGAGTGGTGAGGCGGGTTTTAAGGCCGAGAGCGGGCGCTATCACATGTACATTAGTCACGCCTGCCCGTGGGCGCACCGCGCGCTGATCTTTCGCCGGCTCAAGGGGTTAGAGGATCACATCAGTGTGTCTGCCGTGCATCCCGATATGTTGAGCGATGGCTGGACGTTCGAGACCGATTTTGACGGGGCGACGGGCGATGACCTGTTCGGCCTGCCGTTTATGCGCGACATCTATATCAAGAACGACAACCAAGTTTCTGGCCGTGTGACGGTGCCTGTGCTGTGGGACAAACAGACGGGGCAGATCGTCTCGAACGAATCCTCCGAGATCATCCGCATGTTCAACAACGCCTTCAATGATCTGACGGGGAATACGGACGACTATTGGCCCGCCGACCTGCGCGAAGCGATTGAGCCTGTGAACGAGCGTATCTACGACACGCTGAACAACGGCGTTTACAAATCAGGCTTTGCCACGACCCAAGACGCCTATGACGCCGCCGTGGGTCCGTTGTTTGATACGATGGATTGGCTGGACGAGCGGCTCGCCACCAAGCGCTACCTGATGGGCGATACGATCACCGAGGCTGATTGGCGGCTGTTCACGACCCTCGTGCGGTTTGATCTGGTCTACCACGGGCACTTCAAATGCAACCGTGCCAAGCTGACAGAATACCCGCATCTCTGGGCCTATGTGCGCGAGCTCTATCAATGGCAGACGCCGCATGGGCCGGTCTCAGAAACCATCCATTTTGATCACATCGTTCGCCACTACCACTACAGCCACGAAACGATCAATCCGCACCGCATTGTGCCCACAGGTCCGGTGATCGAATGGGATGCGCCGCACGGACGGGGTTAAGGCAATGACGGCGCGGGGCAGTTAGCTGGCCCGCGCGTAATGCTCGACCATAGCGGCCAAATCCTCGGGCGGGGCGTTGGTGCGCACCAAAGCGCGGGCGTTGGGCGTGATTGCAAACAGACTACCATCCGAGAAAAAGGTCGTATCGGTGACAAAGATGACGTTGGTCCCCGGTTTGCGATATTCCGCGAAATCAGCAACGGCCAGCGCAGAGCCCTGCTGCAAAACCAAATCGAGCACGATGACGTCATAGCACTGCTCTGTGATCTTTTCGATGGCCGCATCAGATGTTTCAACGCAGGTGACCACTGCCCCCTGCCGTTCAAGGTGCCCACGCCACAGCCGCGCCAGTGCCTCCACGCTCTCAACGATAAGAATGTTCATGGGCCTACCTTATAACTCTCGCAAACTGTGGCGTTTCGCGCAGCACCCGCCCAATACTTTGACGGGGCGTCCTGCCTAACGGCGCATTACTAACTCTAACCTTGCGCTGCTTTTGACCGATGTTTTCGCACCCGCCTACCAAGACGTATTGCCCCACCCCAAAACGGCAGGTATCCGCTTGTGACACGGGGCTATGTGCCCATTGAGCAACGGAGCCCCGCCTATGACCACTTGGATCACCATCTGCGACACCTGCAAACGCGAGGGCTGGGCCGAAAGTGGCGCCGAGCTGACCGACGGCGAAGCGCTGGCGCAATTGGTCGAAGCCGCAGCCGACGGCGTGCCAAACCTGCGCACCCGCCGCGTGTCGTGTCTGATGGGCTGCGCGCATGGCTGCAATGTTGCGGTCCAGGGGCTGGGTAAATTGAACTACACGCTGGGCACATTCACCCCGGATGCCGAGGCAGCACAAGGGATCGTCGAATGGGCCGCCTTGCATGCCGATAGCCCCACCGGGCAAGTCCCCTATAAAACTTGGCCCCAAGCCGTGAAGGGCCATTTTGTGACACGCCACCCGCCCCTGCCCGATGCCTAAAAGACGCGATCACGGTGGTGGCCTCGATGCGGCGATTGCCCAATATGGGGGCGCGCGCGCCAATTGGCTGGATCTGTCGACCGGCATCAACCCGGTGCCCTACCCAATTGGCCCGCTAGAGGGTGACGTCTGGACCGCGCTGCCGGATACGACGGCACTCGACGCCCTAATAGCAGCGGCGCGGACGTTTTGGTCTGTGCCGGATGGTGCTGACGTCGTGGCAGCCCCCGGCGCATCAGCGCTGATCGCGCAAATGCCCGCCTGCGCGCCGCCTACCCCAGTGTATATACCAACCCCCACCTACAACGAACATGCTGCCGCGTTTGAGATGGCGGGCCGCCGCGTCGATGGGGGGGCTGACGCGAAAACACGTATATACGTCCATCCCAACAACCCAGATGGACGTTTGGCCCCGCAGACCGCCCTAGACGGGGCTGACCTTGTCGTCATCGACGAGAGCTTTTGCGATGTGATGCCGCAGGCCAGTTTGATCGCGCAGACGGCCACACCGGGAACCATTGTGCTCAAGAGCTTTGGCAAGTTTTGGGGTCTCGCTGGGCTGCGGTTGGGCTTTGCCATCGGCCACCCTGATACGGTCGGGCGGCTGCGGGATGCGCTGGGGCCTTGGGCTGTGTCCGGGCCCGCGCTGGCGATTGGCACACGTGCGCTGCGAGATACCCCATGGGCCGATAAGACGCGGGCGCGACTGACGCAGGATGCCCAACGATTGGATGGCCTGATGCAGCGCCGCGGGGCCGCCTGTGTCGGAGGCACCACGTTGTTTCGGCTTTATCAGGTCGATGATGCCGTAGCCTTTCAGCAGGAATTGTCCCGCGCCCATATCCTCAGCCGGATTTTCCCTTATTCAGATCATTGGATCAGGCTCGGCTTGCCACACACTGATCACTGGGACCGGGTTGAGCGGGCTCTTGCGCCATGATCGGTTTTGCGGCTGTCTGCGCCATGATCCTCGACGCGATTTTTGGCGAGCCACGCGTGTTGTGGTCGCGGCTGTCCCATCCGGCTGTTCTGATCGGCCGGGTCATCGGATGGGCAGACCGCCATGCCAACCATGCGCCCGCACAGCGCCTCAAAGGGGTGGCGTTGACCGTAGCGCTGGTTGTGGGCGCGGGCACGCTCGGGCTGCTCTTGACAGCGCTGCCCGGTATCATCGCCGAGATTGCGGTCGGGGCGATCTTTTTGGCCCAAAGATCACTGGCGGATCATGTGAGTAGCGTGGCTGACGGGTTGCGGTTGTCATTGGGCGACGGGCGGTTGGCCGTGTCCAATATCGTTGGCCGTGACACGCGGGGCATGGACGAGGCCGCCGTCACACGCGCCGCTATTGAGAGTGCGGCAGAAAATTTCTCCGACGGGGTTACAGCGCCGTTCTTTTGGTTTGTGCTGGCTGGATTACCCGGTTTGCTCATCTACAAGGCAATCAACACCGCAGATAGCATGATCGGCTATCTGACCCCCCGGCACGCGGCCTTTGGCTGGGCGGCGGCGCGGTTGGATGATCTGCTCAACTGGGTGCCCGCGCGGTTGACGGCCCTGCTGATGATCCCTTTGGGCGGCGGGCCGTGGCGGTCTGTGGCGCGCGACGCCCGCCAGCACAGATCCCCCAACGCAGGTTGGCCAGAGGCGGCGATGGCACGCGCCCTGAACGTCGCGCTAGCAGGTCCACGCAGCTATGATGGCCGCTTGCAAAACTATGCGTTCGTGCATCCCGCAGGCGCGCGCGATGTGGGCGTGGATGACATTAACCGGGCCGTCGTCATGCTGTGGAAAATCTGGGGCATTTTGCTGGGCGTGACGGTCATTGTCGCACTGCTGACCTAAACGATCTACACCCCACGCAGGCCAAGCTCTTCGAGCACGCCGAGGCTTTTTTCCAGGGCCTTGGGTTCGACACGCACCATGCTAAACGCCCCGGTGCCCAACTGCGGATCGTCGAACCGCCATCCGCCTTCGATCCGGGTCAGGGCGGCATTGACGGTGCCATCATACATGGGCCGGTTGAGCGTGCTCAGACCATGGTAGGTTTTGATGAAACTGACACTATCCCCCGCCCGCGCGCCACTCATGTGGGCAGACAGGGACGGCCCCATCCCGTTTTTAAAGCTGTTGGGCTCGGTGATGTCGCCCAAAACACCCTGCGGGCCTTCGTCAATGCGCGCCTCAAAGGCCACGGGGGCCCCGCGACCGTTGTAGTCGTAGCGTCCGATCCAATGCCCGGACAATGTGGTGTAGACCTGCGCCATTCTCTAAATATGCGCAAATCCACCCGCTACTTCAAGAAAAACGCAGCGTTTGACCTAGGCCACCATCGCTTCCGCCTTTTTCAGATCGACAGATACCAGTTGCGAAACCCCCTGTTCGCCCATGGTCACGCCGAACAAACGGTCCATCCGGGACATTGTCACGGCGTGGTGGGTGATGATCAAAAAGCGGGTCTCGGTCCGGCGTGTCATCTCGTCGAGCAGATCGCAAAAGCGCGTGACATTGGCGTCATCGAGCGGCGCGTCGACCTCATCGAGCACACAGATCGGCGCAGGGTTCGCAAGGAACACCGCAAAAATCAGCGCCATCGCCGTCAGGGTCTGCTCGCCACCCGACAACAGGCTGAGCGCGCTTAGTTTTTTGCCTGGCGGTTGGCACATGATCTCGAGACCGGCCTCTAGCGGATCGTCGCTTTCGACCAATTGCAGGCGCGCTTCGCCACCGCCGAACAAATGCGAAAACAAGGTGCCAAAGCTGTCGTTGACCTGCTCAAACGCCGTCAACAGACGCTCGCGGCCTTCTTTGTTCAGGCTATTGATCCCGGTGCGCAGGGCGGCAATCGCGGCCTCTAGATCGGCCTTTTCCTTCACCAGCGTGTCGTGCTCATTCTGCACCTCGCGGGCGTCTTCTTCGGCGCGCAGATTGACCGCGCCCAAGCCATCGCGCTGACGGCGCAGGGTGGCGACACGGGTTTCAACCTCATCGCTGGCGGGCATTTTGGCGGGATCCGTGTCCAGCGTTTCCAGCAAATCCTGCGGCGTCACATCCAGCGCTTCTGCTATGCGACCCGTAGCCGTGGCCACCGCGTCATTCGTAGCATCCATGCGGGCGGCAGCGGCGGCGCGGGTTTCGCGCGCCTCGGACGCCAACCGTTCGGCGTCGCGCTCGGAAATGGTAGCCTCGCGCAGTGCTGTTTCCCCCAACGCCAGCGCATCTGCGGATGTGGCGCGGCGGGCTTCGGCCCCGGCGATGGCCACATCCAGCTCAGCCTTGCGTTCGGCGATCTCAGCGGGGGCAGTCTGCGCGCGGGCCAGCTCGGATTCGGATTTGCCCATGCGTTGGGACAGTTCGGCTTTGCGTTTTGACGCGGTGTCGAGCCTTTGTTGCCAGCTTGTGATCTCGGCGCCAATGTCGCCCACCCGCTTTGAGCGCGCCTCGCCTTCACGGCGCATCTCATCATGGGCGGAGCGTTTCGTCATCATCAAAATACGCGCACCTTCCACGGCGGTGCGCACATCTTCAACGTCCGTGCGGGCCTGCCCCAAATCGCCCAAAGTCGTGAGCGCATGTTCCGCGTCAACCACCGCCCGTTTGGCCGTCACCGCCTCGTCGTTGTAGCGTGCCAGCGCTTGCGTCGAGGCTTCGCGCTTCCCCACCGCCAGATCACGGTCGGCCTCAGCACGGGCCAAGGCGCGATTGGCATCAGCCACGGCGCGGTCCGCGTCCCGGCGCGCGGTGCGGGCGCGGGCGTCGGCATCGGTCAAATCCGCCAACCGCGTGGTCAACAGATCATGCGCTTGGGCCGCCCCCTGCGCCGTGGCGCTGACCTCTTCGAGATCCCGCTTTAGTTCGACCAGACGGTTCAGCTGTTGCAGGCGAAGTGCTGCCGCCGAGGGCGCATCAGCCGCCCCTGCGCGAAAGCCGTCCCACCGCCACAGATCGCCCTCTAGGCTGACCAGCCGCTGACCGGGTTTGAGGTCAGCCTGCAAAGCCGCCCCCTCGCCCGCCTCGACAATACCGACCTGCGCCATGCGCCGGGTCAAAACATCGGGGACCGAGACATGCGCGGTCAGCGGGCTGACGCCTTCGGGCAGGGATTGATCTCGCGGGTAATCAGGCAAAGAGACCCAGCCAGAGACCGCATCAGTGCCCGCCTCGGGGGCGCGCAGATCATCGGCCAAGGCGGCCCCCAATGCCGCCTCAAACCCGCCATCAACGCGCAACAGATCCAGCACTTGCCCACCCTCTGCCGTGTCCCGCTCGACCAGCCGCGCGAGGGCCGCGACCTCTGCGCGCAGCGCTGACATCTCGCCTTCGGCCTCTGAGCGCGTGGCACGGGCGTCGGATTCGCGGGCTTGGGTTTCGGTGCGGGCGGCCTCGGCCATCAACAGGGTTTCATCGGCCCGCGCGGCCGTGGCCACGGCGGTCGCTTCGGCCTGCGTGGCAGCGGCAAAATCGGCCTCGGCCTGCGACACGGCCGCATCGGCCCCGGTCACAGACGCGCGGGCTTTCTCAGTCTCGCCCTGCGCCTTGTCCAGACGCGCGGTGTTGTCGGCCAACAGGCGTTGGGCCGATTGATAGCGCGCCGCCAATCGGGCCACGTCTTCGGTCTGCTCGCTGAGGGTGGCTTCGCGGTCGCGCAGGATATCTGCTGCATCGCGCGCCTCGGTCATCGCGGCATCCAGCCGGCCATCGTGGCCCCGCCCTTCGGCGTCCAACTCGGCGCGCTCGGTTTCAAGGCGCGTTATCGTCTCGCCAGCATCGGCGTTCAACGCCTCTTCACGGCCCATGTCGTTGGTCATCTGCGCAATGCGCCCGGTGATCGCGCGAATGGCCCCCTCGGCACGGCGGGCTTCATCATCAATGCTGTCGCGGCTGACGGTCAGGCGCTGAAGAACCGCGCCCGCGATTGCTTCCTCTTCGCGCAAGTCGGGCATGGCATCGTCTTGGGCCACACGCGCCTTGGCCGTTTGTTGGGCGTTGGTCTCGGCGCGGGCTGCAGCGATGGTGCGTTCGCGCAGAGCCTCTTCGGCAGCCAGCCGCGCGCTATCGGCTTCTTGCCAACGCATATAGAGCAGCAAGCCCTCGGCCAGCCGCAGGTTTTCCCCGATCTCGCGATACCGCGCCGCAGCCCGTGCTTGGCGGGCCAATTGGCCCAATTGCCCGGCCAATTGTTCGATCACGTCCTGCACGCGGGTCAGATTGCTTTCGGCGCCACGCAGTTTCAGCTCGGCCTCGTGACGGCGCTGATACAGACCCGAAATTCCCGCTGCCTCTTCCAAAATCCGCCGTCTGTTTGTCGGTTTGGCGTTGATCAGCTCGGAGATTTGCCCTTGGCGCACCAACGCAGGCGAATGCGCACCGGTCGAGGCATCGGCGAACAGCATCTGCACATCGCGCGCGCGCACATCCTTGATGCCGACCTTGTAGGCTGAGCCCGCATCACGAGTGATCCGGCGAGTGATGTCGAGCGCGTCGGTGTCGTTGAACGCGGCCGGGGCCAGCCGCTCGCCATTGTCGATATGCAGCGACACTTCGGCAAAGTTGCGCGCGGGCCGGGTCGAGGTGCCCGCGAATATCACGTCCTCCATCCCGCCGCCACGCATCGCGGTAGGTCGGTTTTCGCCCATGACCCAGCGCAGTGCTTCCAGCAGGTTGGATTTGCCACAGCCGTTCGGTCCCACCACGCCCGTCAGACCATCGGCGATGATCAGATCGGTGGGGTCAACAAAGCTTTTGAAGCCGTTGAGCTTGAGCTTGGTGAAGCGCAAAGAGGTTTCTCCCGAATCTGGGCGCGTGGAGGTGCTAGGGTGCCAAGCAGCCCCGCGGTTTGCAACGGATGACACTACGGGCGGCGTGCCTGGGCCGGGTTATCCACAAGATATTGCGTTACGTTGGGGGTAGATGAGGCGTTATTGTACTATGATGAAGGTCAAAGCGCTGCGACGAATTGGCAAAGCGGATCTTGGCGCAGGACGTAGCGAAGGTGTCGAGAGAGCCCAAAGTTTCGGATGCGGCGAACCGCACGCATATCGGCTCTACGATAGATGGCCGGTGATTTTTCACTTTTATGACTGGGCATCGGCAAGCCGCGGTGCGAGGATTATAAGATGTAATTTCATATCACGGATGTGCCAATGCCTGAGCTTGCAACTCTTTCTGTCTTTCTCACGGCCAGCTTTCTTCTATTGATCGTACCCGGACCTACAATTGCGCTCGTCATTTCAAAGTCGGTGGCGCAGGGAAGGCGGGTTGCGCTTCCAATGATCTTGGGGATCGCAGCAGGAGGTGCGGTTGCGGCGACGCTGGCACTTGCGGGGGTATCAGTCATCCTGATGACCTCATCTACCGCGTTTAATGTGCTGAAACTGCTGGGCGCATTTTACCTGTTTTATATGGGCATCAAGCTTTTAACTGCGAAGCCTCAGGATTTCTCGGAGGGTTCAAATCGCACGGTTGATACCGCATATCGGTCGTTTCGTGATGGATTTCTGGTCATGCTTTTCAATCCAAAGGGGATCTTGTTCTTTGCAGCATTTGTTCCCCAGTTTATCGATCCGGACATCGCATATGCACCACAGGCTTTTACCCTCGTCATGTTATTTGTACTGACCGGGGTTTTCGTGGACACAGGCTATGCCCTTCTTGCAAGCAAAGCGGGCGACGCAATAAATTCACCCAAGCTGCAACTTGGTGTCTCAAGAAC